>NZ_CP045643.1:7310972-7624843 GCF_009498275.1 Streptomyces fagopyri
CCGCCGTCGGCGGTCCGCCACCCGGTGTCGCCGTGGCCCCGGCGAGCCGCCGCTGGAGCCGCTGGTGCCGGAACTCGTAGTACGCGCCGGACTGCCGCAGTACCCCGCGGCGGTGCGCCTCGTCGAGGAAGCGCATCAGCCGCCAGGGCGTCCGTCCCGTGACGGCCAGCCAGCCCCGGGTGATCAGGAAGCGGCCCCAGGCGCTGAGCGCGAGCGGGGTCGCGCCGACCGGAATCCACAGCTGGGCAGCGGCGTCGACCAGCCCGCCCCAGTCCTGGGAGAGCAGGACGACCGGAAGGCAGACGACCGCGGTGAGCAGCGCGGCGATGCCGCCCCGGACCAGGGAGGCGGTCCGGTCGGTGCGCAACGTGCCGCGCGGGCCCGGCGCCCGCAGCACCTCGGACGGCGCGCTGAGCGCCCGGTAGACGCCGCAGACGCACCCGCCGACCATGCCGATCAGGACGCCCGAGGCGACCATCGGCGGCAGACAGCGGGCGAAGAGGTCCAGGGCCGGGCCCTGGGTGAGCCAGGCGCGGCCCCGTTCCGGGAGGACGGACCGCATGTTCGCCGCGTACGCCACGCGGCCCGGCGGGCCGGACGTCGTGAGGCGCACGGTCACGGCACCCGACCGGGACTCGAACACCGTGCGGCGGGAGGTGAAGGCCGAGCACGTGCGCGTGGGCAGCAGGGGGATCTCGCAGTCGGGCGGGGCGGTGCCGGCCGGATACGCGACCGGCAGCGCGCCGCGTGCCGGGACGAGCAGCGTGCCGGTCAGCGTGTGGTCCGTGCTCGCGGTGCGGACGCCGTCCCGCTCGTGGAACCGCCAGGGGCCGATGCGCCGCCCGTCCAGATCCTCCCGGGAGGTGGATCCGAGGACGGTCGCCGTGACCGCTGCCGCGCCCGCGACGGAACTCGCGACGGTTCCGATGAGCAGTGTCGCGGCCATGCCCCGTGCCAGGCCCGCCGCGAAGTCGTGGGCGATCCGGCCGCCGCCCCGGCGCGGCGCGCTGTCCCGCGAGGCGCGCCGGGTACCGCCGACCAGCAGCGCGCATCCGGACACCGCGCAGACCGTCCCCGCCAGCGCGGTCCACGGCGTCACGGCCACACCGAGCAGCAGCGCGCCGGCCAGGCCGACCGAACACGCCGACAGGGTGGCCCCGCACATCAGCACCGCGGCGCGCCCCCAGTAGCTGCCCGCCCACGGCAAGTTCAGCGGAACCGGGTGCCGGGGCAGACCCGCGACACCGAAGAACAGGGTGAGCAGCATCGCGAAGAGGAAGCCGCCGAACAGGTCGGGCAGCAGACCGTCGGTGACGGCCCCGAAGCGGAAGCCGAACCGCAGGTCGTCCGTGAGCCCGACGCCCACCCAGAGCACGGTGGCTGCCGCCGTGGTCACGGCGAGCTGTCGCAGCAGTGGGTTGCGGTGGTCGCGGAGCCCCGCCCGGGCCGGCAACAGGAAGGCGACTCCGAAGGCGTAGCCGAGCGTCTCGCCGAGCAGGCCGGCGACGACGGAGGCGGGGTCCTCCACCGCGGACCCGTGGCTCGGCGAACGGGCCAGGGCGAGGGCCGGCAGCAGCGCGCAGGCGGCGATGATCGCCAGCAGCCCGGTCGCGTACGCGCGCACCACCCGCGGCAGCGCCGACTCCAGCTCCCACCAGGCCAGCCGACCGGTGCCGCGGGACTCCAGCTCCCTGGCGAGCTGCTCCAGCCGGCGCCGGGCCTCGGCGGCGCGCCGGGGTCCGCCGTCCGCGAAGGCCGAGGGCACGAAGGCGTCCAGCAGGTGTTCCTCGATGTCCCCGGCGGTCGGGAAGCGCGCGGTGTCGAGGAGTTCGGCCGGATCGCGGGAGGTGTCGCTGTACACCGTGCGCGCCAGCGCCACCATCAGCGGGACGGTCAGTACGGCGCACAGCGGGAGCGGTTCCCGCGCCAGCCGGCGCAGCACCGGTGTCCACACCGTCTCCCGGTGACCGCCGTCGCCGTCGCGCGGGCGTGCCGTGCGTTCCAGGTACGAGCCCGCCCGCTCGGTGTCCAGCGGCAGCAGCTCCACGACCTCGGCCGCCGTGAGCACGTCGCCCGCGCGCACCGCGGAGGCCCAGGCCGCGGGGCGGCTGGTGAGCAACAGGGGGATTTCGTCGTCGAGTTCGGAGTTGATGCGCCGTACCGCGTCCGCGTAGGCGGACCGGGGAAGTTCGTCGAATCCGTCGAGGACGGGCAGTACGAGTCCGGTGTCGACCAGGGCGCGGCCGAGGGTGTGGCGGCCGTCGGTGGGCGCGGCCAGTGAGCGGTAGTCGGCGGCGAGCCGGTCGGCGAGCCAGTCGCGCAGCCCCGTACGGGTGGGATCCCAGCTCGACAGCGGGAAGATCACCGGGACGGGGCCGCCGGGTTCGCGCACGGCCAGCAGGCCCAGGGTGAACCGCACGGCCAGCACGCTCTTGCCGGAGCCGGGACCGCCCAGCGCGACGAGCCTGTGGCGCGGCAGGGACGCGAACGCGCCGACGATGCCCCCGACATCGTGCTCGCCGTGGCGCGGGGCGGGGACCGGCGTCCCGGGGCGGATGTTCTCCGGATGGTCGGCGAGCCGGCGGTCGGCCGGGGCCCACCGCACGTCCAGGGGCCCGGGATCGTGCAGCCTGCGCAGTCTGGCCTCGGCCGCCCACTGTTCCCGTACCGCCTCGGCCAGCGCGTCGGCGGCCCGGCGCCGTACGGCACCGGCGGGCCCCGGCGCGTCGGTGCCGTCGCGCAGCGCGTCCGCGAGGAACGCGGCGACGGACACCACGGCGGCGATCGCGGAGACGAGCACACCCGCGGTGTTCTCGTCCCGTGAGTCGCGCACGGCGCCGACGAGTGCGACGAGCGCCGCTCCGCACACCCCGAAGGCCGCTCGCCGCCGCAGGCGCGCGCTCCGCCACCAGCCGCTCATGCGCGTCGTTCTCCCTGGTCGGATCTTGTCCCGTACTCCGTTGTATCCGGCATCCGTTGGGCCCAGGGAGGAATGCGGTGCGGAGGCGGGGGGCGCGTGAGGCAACCCGGGGGCTGCTGGAGGTACACCCGTGATGAGGTGTACCGGGACGTACCCGGGCGTGCGGAAGGGGCGGCTCCCCCCGTGGGAGCCGCCCCTTCCGTATGGTTCGAAACGGTGTGAATCATTCTCGAACCACCGGTGTTGCCGGTGTTGCCCGTCGGACCGGTGGGACCGGCGGGTCCGGTCTACTTCTTGTCGAGCAGGTCCTGCACCTTGCCGCGGACCTCGTCCGTGGCGAGACCGCGGATCGTCAGCGTCGTACGCCGGCGCAGCACGTCGTCCGCCGTCTCGGCCCACTCGTGGTCCCGGGCCCACACGACCTGCGCCCAGATCTCGGGGGCGTCCGGGTGGACGCGCTCGCCGAGCGCCGCGTCCTCGTTCGCCAGGCGCGCGATGTCGAAGGCCAGCGAACCGTAGTGCGTGGCGAGGTGCCTGGCGGTGTCGGCGCCCATGCGCGGGCCGGGCGCGGGGCCGTCGACGAGCAGCCGGTGGGCGACCGCGCGCGGGTTGGCGACACCCGGCAGCGGCAGCTTCTTCGGCAGCGCGGAGATCGGCTCGAAGTCCTCGCCCAGCGGGTGGCCCGGCAGCGACTCCAGCTTCTTCATGACCGTACGGCCGATGTGCCGGAACGTGGTCCACTTGCCGCCCGCGACGGAGAGCATGCCGCCGCGGCCCTCGGTGACGACCGTCTCGCGCTTGGCCTTCGAGGTGTCGCCGGGGCCGCCGGGCAGCACCCGCAGGCCGGCGAAGGAGTACGTGATCAGATCACGGGAGAGCTGCTGGTCGCGGATGGAGAACGCGGCCTCGTCGAGGATCTGGGCTATGTCCTTCTCGTTGACCGCGACCTCGCCCGGGTCCCCCTCGTACTCCTCGTCGGTGGTGCCGAGCAGCAGCATGTCCTCCCAGGGGAGGGCGAAGGTGATGCGGTACTTGTCGATCGGGGTCGCGAGCGCGGCCTTCCAGGGGGAGGTGCGCTTGAGGACCAGGTGCGCGCCCTTGGACAGGCGGATGGACGGCGCGGCGTTCGCGTCCTCCATGCGGCGCAGGTGGTCGACCCAGGGGCCGGTGGCGTTGAGGACGAGGCGCGCGTCGACGCCGAACTCGGCACCGTCCGTGCGGTCCTTCAGCTCCGCTCCCGTGACCCGGCCCCGGGTGAAGCGCAGACCGGTCACCTCGGCGTGGTTGAGGACGACCGCGCCCGACTCGACGGCCGCGCGGACGGTCATCAGGGCCATCCGGGAGTCGTTCATCTGGTCGTCGCCGTACACCGCGACGGCCTTCAGGTTGTCGGTGCGCAGCTCCGGCACGTCCTGCGCCGCCTTCGACGGGCTCAGCAGGTGCCCCACGCCGTCACCGAACGCGGAGAGCGCCGAGTACGCGAAGACACCGGCGCCGAGCTTCGCCGCGCCGTGCGGCCCGCCCTTGTACACGGGGAGGTAGAACGTGAGCGGGTTCGCCAGGTGGGGGGCCACCTGGCGGGAGACCGCACGGCGCTCGAAGTGGTTCTCCGCCACCAGCTTCACCGCGCCGGTCTGCAGGTAGCGCAGACCGCCGTGGAGAAGCTTGGAGGAGGCGGAGGAGGTGGCGCCGGCGAAGTCGCCGGCGTCGACCAGGGCCACCCGCAGACCGGACTGCGCGGCGTGCCAGGCGGTGGAGATGCCCAGGATGCCGCCGCCGATCACGAGAAGGTCGTACGTCGCCTTGGAGAGTTGCTCCCGGGTCTCGGCGCGGCTCGGGTTGGAGCCGGACGCCGGGTGCGTACCGAGGGCAGGCACGGACTGCAGGGTGGACTGGCTGGTCATTGCGGGTTCTTACTCCTCGTCAGTTCTCGTCTTCGATCCAGCCCATGGTCCGCTCGACGGCCTTGAGCCAGCTCTTGTACTCACGGTCGCGGATGTCCGCGTCCATGTTGGGGGTCCACTCCGCGGCCCGGCGCCAGTTGGCGCGCAGGTCCTCGGTGTTGGACCAGAAGCCGACGGCGAGGCCGGCGGCGTAGGCGGCGCCGAGGCAGGTGGTCTCGGCGACCATCGGGCGCACCACGGGGGCGTCCAGGAAGTCGGCGAGGGTCTGCATCAGCAGGTTGTTGGAGGTCATGCCGCCGTCGACCTTGAGGGCCGTGAGCTCGACGCCGGAGTCCTTCGTCATGGCGTCGGTGATCTCGCGGGTCTGCCAGGCCGTGGCCTCCAGGACGGCGCGCGCGATGTGCGCCTTGGTGACGTAGCGGGTCAGGCCGGCGATCACACCGCGGGCGTCGGAGCGCCAGTACGGGGCGAACAGGCCGGAGAAGGCCGGTACGAAGTAGGCGCCGCCGTTGTCCTCCACCGACGACGCGAGCGTCTCGATCTCGGCGGCGGACTTGATCAGGCCCATCTGGTCGCGCATCCACTGCACCAGCGAGCCGGTGACGGCGATGGAGCCCTCGAGGGCGTACACCGGAGCCTGGTCGCCGATGCGGTAGCCGACGGTGGTCAGCAGGCCCGAGTACGAGTTGATGATCTTGTCGCCGGTGTTCATCAGCATGAACGTGCCGGTGCCGTACGTGGACTTGGCCTCGCCCTCGGAGAAGCAGGTCTGGCCGAACAGGGCCGCCTGCTGGTCGCCGAGCGCGGAGGCGACCGGGATGCCGCCGAGCAGCTCGCCGAGCGGGCCTCCGGTGACCTCGCCGTAGACCTCGGCGGAGGAGCGGATCTCGGGGAGCATCGCCAGCGGGACGCCGATGGACTCGGCGATCTTCTCGTCCCACTCCAGGGTGTGCAGGTTCATCAGCATGGTGCGGGAGGCGTTGGTGACGTCGGTCACGTGGCGGCCGCCGTCGACACCGCCCGTCAGGTTCCAGATGACCCAGGTGTCCATCGTGCCGAAGAGGATGTCCCCGGCCTCGGCGCGCTCGCGCAGGCCCTCGACGTTGTCGAGCAGCCAGCGGGCCTTGGGGCCGGCGAAGTACGACGCGAGCGGCAGGCCGGTCTCGCGGCGGAAGCGGTCCTGGCCGACGTTGCGGCCGAGCTCGCGGCAGAGCGCGTCGGTGCGGGTGTCCTGCCAGACGATGGCGTTGTGGACGGGTTCGCCGGTGTTCTTGTCCCACAGCAGCGTGGTCTCACGCTGGTTGGTGATGCCGATCGCCTTGATGTCGTCGCGGGTGATGCCGGCCTTCTCGATGGCCCCGGCCACGACTTCCTGGACGTTGGTCCAGATCTCGGTGGCGTCGTGTTCGACCCAGCCCGGCTTCGGGAAGATCTGCTCGTGCTCCTTCTGGTCGACGGAGACGATGCGGCCGTCGCGGTCGAAGACGATGCAGCGGGACGAGGTGGTGCCCTGGTCGATCGCGGCGATGAAGGGGCCGGCGGTGTGTGCGTCGGTCACGGTGTGCTCCTGAAGGTTCCGAATGAAAGGGCGGTGTCTACGTGTTTACGTCGCGCGGCGCTGGCGGTGCGGTAAGCGGTGCTTCGGGCGTGCCTCGAGGCGTTCGGCTCTTCGGCGGTGCTCCTGGGCGGTGTTCCCGAGCGGTGCTCCGGCGATGCCTAGGCGAAGGCGACGTTGTAGAGGCCTGCGGCGATCGCGCCGCCGATCAGCGGACCGACGACCGGGACCCAGGCGTAGCTCCAGTCGGAGCGACCCTTGTTCGGCAGGGGGAGCAGGGCGTGCACGATGCGCGGACCGAGGTCACGGGCGGGGTTGATCGCGTAGCCGGTGGGACCACCGAGGGAGAGACCGATGGAGACGACCACGAGCGCGGTGATCAGGGCGCCGAGGGGGCCGAGGCCGTTGCCCTTGTCGTTGAGACCCTGGGTGAGGACGGCGAGCACGAGCACGATGGTGCCGATGATCTCCGTGGCGAGGTTCTGCACCGCGTTGCGGATCTCGGGGCCGGTGGAGAAGATGCCGAGCACCGGGCCGGCGGCCGACTCCTCGGCCTCGACCGCCTTGGGGGCATTCTCGGCCGCGCCGACGATCTCGGGGTCGGTCAGATGCGCCCGGAACTGGCCGTAGTACACGACCCAGACCAGCGTGGCACCGATCATGGCGCCCAGCAACTGCCCGCCCCAGTACACCGGCAGGTTGGCCCAGCCGCCGTCCTTGATGGTGAGCGCCAGCGTCACGGCCGGGTTCAGGTGCGCGCCCGACAGCGGCGCGGAGGTGTAGACGGCCGTGAGGACCGCGAAACCCCAGCCGAAGGCGATGGCGAGCCAGCCGGCGTTACGGGCCTTCGAGGCCTTCAGCGTGACGGCGGCGCAGACGCCACCACCGAGCAGGATGAGTATGGCGGTACCTATGGTCTCGCCGATGAAGATGTCGGAGCTGGACACCCGCGACTCCTTTGTCCTTCGTCCAGGAAGCCGAACCCCGGGTCCCTCCGGTGGTTCGCGCCCTCGGGGGTGAGGGCGATGACGGCCGCTGGCACTGCCACACCCTAACGCTTTTGTCGTCAGGTGTTCGACAATGTCGACCGATGGACGGGAGTCTTGCTCCGGTGTTACCAGCTCGTCAAGGGTTCCGTTATCGAAAACACGATCGTTATTGATTGCTGTGAGCTATCGAACGCGGGCCGGGAGCGCATCGCACGCGAACGGGCACGTCGCGTGTGTGAGGGACGCGTTCCGGGAGGGCACGGAGCACGCCCCGCGGGGGTGTGAGGCGCGTTCCGGAAGAGAGCGCGGGTCACCGTTCCGGCGAGGGGCGCGGGCCCCCGCTCCGGTGGGGCCGCGAGTCACCGTTCCGGCGAGGGCGCGACCGCTGTTCCGGCGGGGCCACGAGGCGCCCTTCCCGCCGGGGCGCGGGGCGGGTTTCGCGGGGGACACGCGAAAGGCCGGTACGTCGGCGACGTACCGGCCTCATGGCTCAGGGGATCGGGCGGGCGCCCGGGAACGCGCGGGTCCCACCGTCCGACGGCTGTCCGCGCACCGCCGCCGGCGGCCGTCAGAACCGCCCGGCCCCCAGGTCCCGCGACACCGCGCGGGCGCAGTCGCGCACCGCCGCGATCAGTTCGGGGCGCAGTTCCCCGTCCTTGCAGACCCGTTCCACGGCCCCGGTGATGCCCACCGCGCCGACCGGCATGCGCCGTCGGTTGTGGATCGGGGCCGCGACCGAGGCGACGCCCGTCCAGGTCTCCTCGACGTCGTCCGCGTACCCGCGTGCCCGGGTCAGGTCGAGCACCCCCTCGAACTGCTCCAGCGCGCTGACGGTCCGGGCCGTGAACGCCTTGCGCTCGGCCTCCAGGACCTCGCTGTGCGCCACCGGGTCGTACGCCGACAGGACCTTGCCGAGCGCCGTGGAGTGGAGCGGCTGCATGGCCCCGACCTCCAGCACCTGACGACTGTCGTCGGGCCGGAAGACGTGGTGCACGATCAGCACCCCCTGCTGGTGCAGGACCCCCAGGTAGACGCTCTCCCCACTGGAGCGGGCCAGGTCGTCGGTCCACACCAGCGCCCGTGCCCGCAGTTCGTGCACGTCCAGGTACGTGGTGCCGAGGCGCAGCAGTTCGGCACCGAGCTGGTAGCGCCCGGAGACGGTGTCCTGTTCGACGAAGCCCTCCTGCTGGAGGGTGCGCAGTATGCCGTGGGCCGTTCCCTTGGCCAGGCCCAGCGACGAGGCGATGTCGGACAGGCCGAGCTGTCGCTCGCCGCCCGCGAGCAAGCGCAGCATCGCCGCCGCCCGTTCGAGCGACTGGATGTTCCGTGCCATCGCCGTGCTGCCTCCGTTCCCGTTCGGCCGTCGGCGGGCGCTTGCGCTGCCGCCGTTCGGCAATGCCGAACACTACCGTTTGTTGACGAGCTCTCGCTAATACGTGGTCGCAAGGTGTCTCGTCTGTCTTAACACCCCGGTCGCCTTCGCCACGCGCGTCCGTCCCCTGGACGCCACTGACCCTCCGGTGGTGCTCCGGGCTACCCTGACGGCGTGCGCCTTCCATGGGAAGCGCAAAGCCGACAGCCGTCGCACTCCAGGGAGCACCTTCATGGCTTCGTTGCCGAACCCGTCCCCTTCGTCCGAGCTCGCCGGGAACCGGACCCGTATCGACGCACTGCGTGAGGCCCTCGCCGACCGTGTCGTGGTGGCCGACGGCGCGATGGGCACGATGCTGCAGGCGCAGGACCCGACGCTCGAGGACTTCGAGAACCTCGAAGGCTGCAACGAGATCCTGAACATCACCCGGCCCGACATCGTCCGTTCGGTCCATGAGGCCTACTTCGATGTGGGCGTCGACTGTGTCGAGACGAACACCTTCGGGGCGAACCACTCGGCCATGGCCGAGTACGACATCGCCGACCGTGTCCACGAACTGTCCGAGGCGGGAGCCCGGATCGCCCGCGGGGTCGCGGACGACTTCGCCTCCCGCGACGGCCGCCGGCGCTGGGTCCTCGGCTCCATCGGTCCCGGCACGAAGCTGCCGACCCTCGGCCACGTCGCCTACGGCACACTGCGCGACGGCTTCCAGGCCAACGCCGAGGGGCTGATCGCGGGCGGCGCCGACGCCCTGATCGTCGAGACCACCCAGGACCTGCTGCAGACCAAGGCCTCGCTGCTGGGCGCCCGCCGCGCCATGGAGGCGCTCGGACTCGACCTGCCGCTGCTGTGCTCGATGGCGTTCGAGACGACCGGCACCATGCTGCTCGGCTCCGAGATCGGCGCCGCGCTCACCGCGCTGGAGCCGCTCGGCATCGACATGATCGGCCTGAACTGCTCGACCGGCCCCGCCGAGATGAGCGAACACCTGCGCTACCTCACCCGGCACTCCCGTATCCCGCTGCTCTGTATGCCGAACGCCGGTCTGCCGGTCCTGACCAAGGACGGCGCGCACTTCCCGCTCGACCCCGAGGGCCTGGCCGACGCGCAGGAGAACTTCGTCCGCGACTACGGACTGTCCCTGGTCGGCGGCTGCTGCGGTACGACGCCCGAACACCTGCGGCAGCTCGTCGAGCGGGTCCGGGGTGTCGAGCCCACCGAACGCCACCCGCAGCCCGAACCCGGCGCCGCGTCGCTCTACCAGACCGTGCCGTTCCGCCAGGACACCGCGTACATGGCGATCGGTGAGCGCACCAACGCCAACGGGTCGAAGAAGTTCCGTGAGGCGATGCTGGCCGCCCGCTGGGACGACTGCGTGGAGATGGCCCGCGACCAGATCCGCGAGGGCGCCCACATGCTCGACCTCTGCGTCGACTACGTCGGCCGGGACGGCGTCGCCGACATGGAGGAGCTCGCCGGACGTTTCGCCACCGCCTCCACGCTGCCCATCGTCCTGGACTCCACCGAGGTCGAGGTCATCCGCGCGGGCCTGGAGAAGCTCGGCGGCCGGGCCGTCATCAACTCCGTCAACTACGAGGACGGCGACGGTCCCGAGTCGCGCTTCGCGAAGGTGACCGGGCTCGCCCGCGAGCACGGCGCCGCGCTGATCGCGCTGACCATCGACGAGGAGGGCCAGGCCCGCACCGTCGAGACCAAGGTCGCCATCGCCGAACGGCTGATCGAGGACCTGACGGCGAACTGGGGCATCCACGAGTCGGACATCCTCATCGACACCCTGACCTTCACCATCTGCACCGGTCAGGAGGAGTCCCGGAAGGACGGCATCGCGACGATCGAGGCGATCCGCGAGCTGAAGCGGCGCCGCCCCGACGTCCAGACCACGCTGGGTCTGTCGAACATCTCCTTCGGCCTCAACCCGGCCGCCCGCGTCCTGCTCAACTCGGTCTTCCTCGACGAGTGCGTCAAGGCGGGCCTCGACTCCGCCATCGTGCACGCGAGCAAGATCCTGCCCATCGCGCGCTTCGACGAGGAGCAGGTCACCACCGCCCTCGACCTCATCCACGACCGGCGCGCCGAGGGGTACGACCCGCTGCAGAAGCTGATGGCGCTGTTCGAGGGCGCCACCACCAAGTCGCTGAAGGCGGGCAGGGCCGAGGAACTCGCCGCGCTGCCCCTGGACGAACGGCTCAAGCGGCGCATCATCGACGGCGAGAAGAACGGCCTGGAGGACGACCTCGCCGAGGCCCTCCAGGACCGCCCCGCCCTCGACATCGTCAACGAGACGCTGCTCGACGGCATGAAGGTGGTCGGCGAGCTGTTCGGCTCCGGCCAGATGCAACTGCCCTTCGTGCTCCAGTCCGCCGAGGTCATGAAGTCCGCCGTGGCCTTCCTCGAACCGCACATGGAGAAGTCGGACGCCGAGGGCAAGGGCACCATCGTGCTGGCCACCGTGCGCGGTGACGTCCACGACATCGGCAAGAACCTCGTCGACATCATCCTGTCCAACAACGGCTACAACGTCGTCAACCTCGGCATCAAACAGCCGGTCTCCGCGATCCTGGACGCCGCCGAGGAGCACCGGGCCGACGTCATCGGCATGTCCGGTCTGCTGGTCAAGTCCACGGTGATCATGAAGGAGAACCTGGAGGAGCTCAACCAGCGCGGGCTGTCCGCCGACTACCCGGTCATCCTCGGAGGCGCGGCCCTGACCAGGGCGTACGTCGAACAGGACCTGTACGAGATCTACGAGGGCGAAGTCCGCTACGCCCGCGACGCGTTCGAGGGCCTGCGTCTGATGGACGCGCTGATCGGGGTCAAGCGGGGCGTGCCCGGGGCCGTGCTGCCGGAACTGAAGCAGCGCCGGGTGCGGGCCGCAGCCGCGCCGGCGGTGGTCGAGGAGCGCCCGGAGGAGGGGCACATCCGCTCCGACGTCGCCGTCGACAACCCCGTGCCCGCTCCGCCGTTCTGGGGCACCCGTGTCATCAAGGGCATCCAGCTCAAGGAGTACGCGTCCTGGCTGGACGAGGGCGCGCTGTTCAAGGGCCAGTGGGGTCTGAAGCAGGCCCGTACGGGCGAGGGGCCGACCTACGAGGAGCTCGTCGAGACCGAGGGCCGGCCGCGGCTGCGCGGGCTGCTGGACAAGCTCCAGACCGACAACCTGCTCGAAGCGGCCGTCGTCTACGGCTACTTCCCGTGCGTGTCCAAGGACGACGACCTGATCCTGCTGGACGAACAGGGCAACGAGCGCACCCGCTTCACCTTCCCGCGCCAGCGCCGTGGACGGCGGCTGTGCCTGGCCGACTTCTTCCGTCCCGAGGAGTCCGGCGAGACGGATGTCGTCGGCCTCCAGGTCGTCACCGTCGGCTCCCGGATCGGCGAGGAGACGGCCAAGCTCTTCGAGTCCAACTCCTACCGCGACTACCTCGAACTACACGGCCTGTCGGTGCAGTTGGCGGAAGCGCTGGCGGAGTACTGGCACGCCCGCGTCCGTTCGGAGCTCGGTTTCGCGGGGGAGGACCCCGCGGTCGTCGAGGACATGTTCGCCCTCAAGTACCGCGGCGCCCGCTTCTCCCTCGGCTACGGCGCCTGCCCCGACCTGGAGGACCGCGCGAAGATCGCCGAGCTCCTGGAGCCCGAGCGCATCGGTGTCCACCTCTCCGAGGAGTTCCAGCTGCACCCCGAGCAGTCCACGGACGCCATCGTGATCCACCATCCGGAGGCGAAGTACTTCAACGCGCGCTAGCGCCGTCACGGACGGTGTCCGCCCGCTCGGGCGGAACCACGCCCCCGCTCGGGCTGAGCCATGCCCCGCTCGGCCCCTGCGCGCCGTCTGTCCGGAGGGAACCGCCGGCCGGACCCCGGCCGCGCCACGCGCCGCGGGGGTGTCGAGAGGCACTCTGGCCACGGGAGACGTACACTGGTCGGTCCACCGCAGGCCGGTCGCCCCTTGCTCCTCGAAGGGTGACCGGCCTGATCGTCCCCCAAGGAGGTGCGCCAGGATGACCAGCACGGTCCCCGCGCTCGGCACCCGTACGGCCGAAGGTTCCGCACTGCAAGCCGTACTCCTCGACATGGACGGCACCCTGGTGGACACCGAGGGCTTCTGGTGGGACGTCGAGGTCGAGATCTTCAGGACCCTCGGGCACACCCTCGACGACTCCTGGCGCCAGGTGGTCGTCGGCGGCCCGATGAGCCGCAGCGCCAACTTCCTGATCGAGGCCACCGGGGCCGACATCACCTTCGACGAGCTCTCGGTGCTGCTGAACGACGGCTTCGAGCGCCGTATCGGCGTGGCCCTGCCGCTGATGCCCGGCGCGTCCCGGCTCCTCGCGGAGCTCGCGGCGCACAAGATCCCCACCGCCCTCGTCTCCGCCTCGCACCGGCGCATCATCGACCGGATCCTGGCCTCGCTTGGACCCCAGTACTTCGCGCTGACCGTCGCGGGCGACGAGGTGGAGCGGACGAAGCCGTTCCCCGACCCGTATCTGCTGGCGGCCGCCGGCCTCGGCGCGGATCCGGCCCGATGCGCGGTCATCGAGGACACCGCCACCGGCGTCGCGGCCGCGGAGGCGGCGGGCTGCCAGGTGGTGGCCGTGCCCTCGGTCGCGCCCATCGCCGCCGCGGCCCGGCGCACGGTCGTGACCTCGCTGGAAGAGGTCGACCTGGCCTTTCTGCGCGGCCTGATGACGGAAATGCGCTAGGCGTTCACCCAGCGTGCGTATCCGAATGCTCGGATTGCCGTGGGGTGTCCGCGGGTAGGCGGAACGAAGCCGCCGCGGGTATTTCGATCTGCGGGCGGATGGCCGAATTCCGGTACGCGCGGGCGAAGTTGACCATGTGATGTTCGTCACATGACAGAGGGTCGACAGGGAACGCGCCGTGTGCCGTTGTCCCCTTTTCGGACGTGATCGGGACGTCCTTGTGTCCCGATTGGTGGAACGCTGCACGAATCCTTCCGCTGTCGGGTTATCGGTGTGTCCACGCCCGGTTTCGCAGCGTGATGGGAACTCAACTCCGGCCCCTGCGGGGTGTCCTGGCAGTGCGGACTAATGTCATCGCGAGAACCTCGCCATAACCCCCGTGACTCGCCGGCACCACCCCTTGTATGGCGTGTACACGGACACGACAGCTCTGGAGAAACTCGAGCATGAACCGCAAGACTTTGGTGCTGCCGGCCGTTGTGGGTCTGCTCGCCCCGGTGCTCGCCGCGTGTGGCGGTTCCGACAGCGGGGGAAACAGCGGCGATGCGATCGTCGTCGGCACCACGGACCGGTTCACCGCATCGAAGGATGCCCCGGCTCCTCTCGACCCGGCGTACGCGTACGACGTCGGTACCTGGAACATCCTGCGCCAGACGGTGCAGACGCTGATGGTCCAGCCCCGCGGTGACGGCGATCCCCAGCCCGAGGCCGCGGAGAGCTGCGGTTTCACCGACTCCGGCAACGAGCGCTACGCCTGCAAGCTGCGCGAGGGCCTGAAGTTCGCGAGCGGTGACCCGATCACCGCCAAGGACGTGAAGTTCTCGATCGACCGCGCGATGGCGATCAAGGCCGACAGCGGTGTGTTCGCGCTGCTGTCCACCGTCGACACCGTCGAGGCGCAGGGCGACCGCGAGGTGATCTTCCACCTCAAGAGCGCGGACGCGACCTTCCCGTTCAAGCTGTCGACCCCGGTCGCCGGCATCGTGAACCCCAGGGACTACGACAAGGGCAAGCTGCGCGACGGGTTCCAGGTCGACGGCTCCGGTCCGTACACCCTTGAGGCCGATGTCAAGGACGACGCGGCGGTCAAGGTCGTCTTCACCAAGAACCCGAACTACAAGGGTCTGTTGAAGCCGAAGAACAACAAGGTCGAGATGCGGTCCTTCGACAGCGCCGACGCCATGGGCGCCGCGCTCAACAAGGGCGACATCGACCTGATGACCCGTTCGATGACGCCGAAGCAGATCCAGAAGCTCGGCAACCTCGGCACGGACAGCAACATCGACCTCGTCGAGATGCCCGGACTCGAGATCCGCTACCTCGGCTTCAACACCAACGACCCGTCGGTGAAGGACAAGGCCGTCCGCCAGGCGATGGCCGAGGTCATCAACCGGGGCAACCTCGTCTCCAAGGTGTACGGCTCCCAGGCCGAGCCGCTGTACTCGCTCGTCCCGGCCACCATCACCGGCCACTCGAACTCGTTCTTCAACAAGTACGGCGACCCGAGCGTGGCCAGGGCCACCACGACGCTGTCCAAGGCCGGCATCACCACGCCGGTCAAGCTCACCATGAATTACACGACCGACCACTACGGCACGGTCACCAAGCAGGAGTTCGAGGTGCTGCAGCAGCAGCTCAACGCCACCGGCCTGTTCCAGGTCGAGATCAAGGGCACGCCCTGGGAGACGTTCCGCCCGAACGAGCAGAAGGGCAAGTACCAGGTCTACGGCATGGGTTGGTTCCCCGACTTCCCGGACGCCGACAACTACCTGGCGCCGTTCCTCGACAAGGACAACACCCTCGGCTCCCCGTACGTGAGCACCAGGATCCGCAGCACGCTGATCCCGGACTCGCGTCGCGAGGCCGACCGCCTCACCGCGTCGAAGAGCCTCACGGAAATCCAGGACATAGTGGCCGATGACGTTCCGATCCTGCCCTTGTGGCAGGGTAAGCAGTACATCGCCGCGCGGGACGACATCACGGGCGCCGAGTGGGCCCTGAACTCCTCCTCGACGCTTCAGCTGTGGGAGCTCGGTCGCGGCGTGGGCGGCTGATCGGTCCTCCAGGAGCGCCGGCCGCCGCGGGTCCGGCTTCCGCCGGACCGGCGCTCCAGAGAACCAATGACAAGGCACCTCCTCGTGAACATGCGCAACCAATGGCCGGTCCTGTCCGTCGCGACGGGGCTGGCCATCGGCCTGCTCGCCGGCTGTGGCTCGGAAACGGGCGGCACCGGGGGCACCGGCTCCTCCCTCGTGATCGGGATGTCCGACGACGTCCTGGCCACCGACCCGGCGTCCGGCTACGACCCCGGGTCCTGGCTGTTGTTCGACAACGTTTTCCAGACCCTGCTGAGCTTCTCCGACGGCGCCACCGAACCGACGCCCGAAGCCGCCAAGGAGTGCTCCTTCTCGGGCACCGGCACCACGGTCTACACCTGCACCCTCAGGGACGACCTGAAGTTCAGCAACGGTGATCCGCTCACCTCGAAGGACGTCAAGTTCTCCTTCGACCGCATGCTGAACATCGCCGACCCGGGCGGCCCCGCGGTCATGTTCCCCATGCTCGACACGGTGCGGGCCCCGGACGCCAGGACGGTCGTCTTCAAGCTCAAGTACGCCGACGCCACCTTCCCGAGCAAGATAGCCTCCGGCGCCGGCTCGATCGTGGACCACCGGCAGTACGCCGGCAACGGGCTGCGCCGGGACCACCGGGCGGTCGGCTCGGGCCCGTACAAGCTGGACTCCTTCGGCAAGGACCAGGCCGTCTTCTCGGTCAACGACGGCTACCGGGGCACCGCCGAGGTGAAGAACTCCGGCGTCACGCTGAAGTTCTTCCACGACGACCAGGACGCCCTGAGGACGGCGGTGCTGGACCACCGGATCGACGTCGCCTACCGGGGTCTGGCCGCCGACGGCATCGCGGGCATCACCAACGACACCGCCACCGGCAAGGGCGTCGACGTCGTCGAGGGCTCCAGCGCCGAGGTGCAGCACCTGGTCTTCAACATGGACGACCCGGTCGCCGGCAAGCTCGGGGTACGCAAGGCCATCGCCTACCTGCTCGACCGCGAGGCCCTCGTCAACAAGGTCTACCAGGGCACGGCGACACCGCTCTACTCGATCATCCCGGCCGGGATCACCGGCCACGACGCGGCCTTCTCGGACACCTACGGTGCCCAGCCGTCCAAGGCGAAGGCCGCCGCGGCGCTCAAGGACGAGGGCATCACCGGCAAGGTGGCCCTGACGCTCTGGTCGACCCCCTCGCGCTACGGCCCCGCCACCGACCAGGAGTTCAGGGCGATCGCCCAGCAGCTCAACGCCAGCGGACTGTTCCACGCGACCGTGAAGTCCGTCGCCTTCGGCCGCTACGAGAAGGACATCGCCCACGGCAAGTACGGCGTCTACGTCAAGGGCTGGGTGCCCGACTACCCGGACCCGGACAACTTCACGGCCCCCTTCTTCGGCAAGGGCAACGTGCTGCAGAACAACTACACCAACAGCACCATCACCGGTCGTCTCCTCCCGAAGACGGCCGCGCAGGGCAACCGCTCCGCCACCGAGGCCGAGTACGGCAAGGTCCAGGGCATCGTGGCCGAGCAGCTCCCGGTCATCCCGGTCTGGCAGGCCAAGCAGTACGCGGTCGCGCGGGACAACGTCTACGGCCTGGAGAAGTGCCTCGACTCCTCGACCGTGTTCCGGTTCTGGGAGATCAGCAAGGACTGAGCACACCCCCGCGTACGACCGTGGGCGCCTTCCTCCCGTACGAACGGGAGGAAGGCGCCCACGGTCGCACCGCCGGTGGGGTCACTGCGCGCCGGGGCGCACCAACCCGCTCTCGTACGCGTACACCGCGGCCTGCACCCGGTCGCGCAGACCCAGCTTGGTGAGGACATGGCCCACATGCGTCTTGACGGTGGTCTCGCTGACGAACAGGTCGGCGGCGATCTCCGCGTTCGACAGACCGCGCGCCACCAGCTTCAGCACCTCCACCTCGCGCTCGGTGAGGGTGTGCAGGGTGTCGGGCACGGGCTCGTCACCGGACGGCAGATGACCCGCGTACTTGTCCAGGAGCCGGCGCGTGATGCTCGGGGCGAGCATCGCCTCGCCCGCGGCTACCACCCGGATCGCCTGCACCAGCTCGTTGGCCGGAGCGTCCTTCAGGAGGAAACCGCTGGCGCCCGCGCGCAGCGCCTCCACCACGTACTCGTCGAGATCGAAGGTCGTCAGGACGAGCACCTTGGCCGGGCCGTCGCGCCCCGGACCGGTGATCTGCCGGGTCGCCTCCACGCCGTCCATGCGCGGCATGCGGATGTCCATCAGAACCACATCGGGCTGCAGGGCACGGACCTGATCCAGTGCCTGGAGACCGTCACCGGCCTCGCCGACGACCGCCAGATCCTGCTCGGCCTCCAGAATCATCCGGAAGCCGGTGCGCAGCAGCGGCTGGTCGTCGACCAGTAGGACGCGGATGGCCACGTAAGTCTCCTTCGCTAGTCCGGCCCCATTCTGCCCTGCTCGGTACCGCCCGACTCGGGCGCCCTGACCGGGAGCGGATACGGCGGGGGAGTACCACCGAATTCCGGACACACCGCCTGGTGGTCGCACCAGCCGCAGAGTTTGGTGGGACGCGGCCGCCAGTCGCCCGTCTCGGTGGCCTCCCGGATCGCCTCCCACAGCGCGAGCAGCTTGCGCTCGACCCGCTCCAGATCCGCGATGGCCGGGTCGTACGTCAGCACGTCGCCGCTGCCGAGATAGACGAGCTGGAGACGGCGCGGGACGACCTGCTTCAGCCGCCACACCACCAGGGCGTAGAACTTCATCTGGAACAGCGCGCCCTCGGCGTACTCGGGCCGGGGGGCCTTGCCCGTCTTGTAGTCGACGATCCTGACCTCGCCCGTCGGCGCGACGTCGACGCGGTCGATGATGCCGCGCAGCTTCAGTCCGGAGTCGAGCCGGGCCTCGATGAACAGCTCGCGCTCGGCGGGTTCGAGCCGGGTGGGGTCCTCCAGGCTGAACCAGCGCTCCACCAGCCGCTCCGCCTCACCGAGCCAGCGGGCCAACCGCTCGCCCTCCGGGTCGTCGGCGAACAGCTCCACGACCTCGGGCCGTGTCTCGCGCAGCCGGTCCCACTGGCCCGGGATGAGCGACTTGGCACGCGGGGCCGTCCGCTCCGCCGCCGGGGCGTCGAAGAGCCGCTCCAGCACCGCGTGCACCAGCGTGCCGCGGGTGGCCGCCTCGCTCGGCTTCTCGGGAAGCTTGTCGATCACCCGGAACCGGTAGAGCAGCGGGCACTGCATGAAGTCGCCGGCGCGCGAGGGCGACAGCGACGCCGGCGGCACGGCCGTGACAGCCGCGGTCGGCTCGGGCGGGACGCCGCCCGCGGTGCTGGTCTCCATGTCCCAAGACCTTACGGCCCGCCACTGACAGTGAGTGCACGGAAGGGGCCGGTGCGACGGCACGGAAAACAGAGGGGGTGCCGGGGCGGAACGTGTCGCGACCGACGCATACCATCGACCACAGACCCTGCTTCGCGTGATCGGGAGCGGGAGACGCTTCGAACGAGGGGACATCGTGGACGAGAGCGGCGGGAGCGGGCAGCCGCGATCCGGCACCGACGAAGCGACCGGGCGCCACGAGGGGTCCGAGACCCCCGTGAGCCCGGCCGCGGACGCCACGCGACCCGGACCGGACCGGCACGAGCGCCCCACGGGGCAGCCGGCCGCCGACCCGAACGCCCCCGCTCCCGACCCGACCCGCGCGCACCCGGAGTCCACCGTCGGACCCGAGCCGCACGGCACCGCCGACCACGGGCCCGGTACGAACGACACCCCCACGAGCCGGCCCGAGCCGCACGGCGCCGCCGCGAACGGGTCCGGCACGAGCGGTGACGCCTCGCGTGGTGACACCTCGGACAGGACCACACCGCCCACCGGTCCGGCATCCGGCCCCGGAACACACGAGGGCGCCTCGGGCGAGACCGTCTCCGGAGCCGTGCCCCCGCCCCCGGCGACCCACGAACCCGAAGGACCCACCGGCACGGACACCGCCGCCCACCACCGCACCCTCGCCCACTCCGGTACCCATGCCGGTACGGACGGCGGTGCCGGAGGCGACGGGCCGAAGCCCCCGCGGCGACGCCGGGATCCCGGTGGCGGCCTGCTGATGGGGCGTCCGTTCGGCGTACCGGTGTACGTGGCGCCCAGCTGGTTCCTCGTGGCCGCGCTGATCACCTGGGTCTTCGGCGGCCAGCTCGACCGCGTGCTGCCCGAACTCGGCGCCCTGCGCTACCTCGTCTCCCTCTTCTTCGCGGTCGCCTTCTACGCCTCCGTCCTCGTCCACGAACTCGCCCACACGGTCGCCGCCCTGCGCTTCAAGCTGCCGGTCCGCCGGATCCAGCTGCAGTTCTTCGGCGGAGTGTCCGAGATCGAGAAGGAGGCCGAGACCCCCGGCCGCGAGTTCGTGCTGGCCTTCGTCGGACCGCTGCTCTCACTCGTCCTGTCCGGACTCTTCTACCTCGCCATGCTCGCCGTAGAGCCCGGCACGGTCCCCGGTGTCCTGCTGGCCGGCCTGATGATCTCCAACCTGATCGTCGCCGTGTTCAACCTGCTGCCCGGTCTGCCCCTGGACGGCGGCCGGATGCTCCGCGCCGTCGTCTGGAAGATCACCGGCCGGCCGATGAGCGGCACCGTCGCGGCGGCCTGGGTCGGCCGCGCCCTCGCCGTCTCCGTCCTGATCGGGCTGCCCCTGCTCACCCAGTCCGGAGCGCTCGGCGAGACCCAGGACAACATCGGCGGCATGGACACGGTCACCGACGCCCTGCTGGCCGCGATCCTCGCCGCCATCATCTGGACCGGCGCCGGCAACAGCCTGCGCATGGCCCGTCTGCGCGAGCACCTGCCCGAACTGCGGGCCCGCTCGCTCACCCGGCGCGCGGTCCCGGTCGAGACCAGCACACCCCTCTCCGAGGCGCTGCGCCGCGCCAACGACGCGGGCGCCCGCGCGCTGGTCGTCGTCGACGCCAACGGCGAACCCCTCTCCCTGGTGCGCGAGGCCGCCATCGTCGGCGTACCGGAGCACCGCCGTCCCTGGGTCGCCGTCAGCGGCCTCGCCCAGGACATCACCGACGGCATGCGCGTCTCCGCCGAGCTCGCGGGCGAGCCCCTCCTCGACGTCCTGCGCGCCACCCCCGCGACCGAGTACCTGGTGGTGGAGGACTCGGGCGAGATCTACGGAGTCCTCTCGGCCGCGGACGTCGAGCGCGCCTTCGTCAAGGCGATGGCCCGGCCCTCCTGAGGTCCCCGGTGGCGGCGCGGCCCCGTGACGTGCGCGGTTCCGCCGCAGGGCCGCGGCCGGCCGGGCGGCGTCCACGGTGGCCGCCCGCGGCGCCCATGGTCGGCGCCCCGCGCGGGGACCGGTAGGCTGTTCACATGTCCGAACCGACCGGTGCCGCCCGCAGGCGCGGGCCCTTCAAGGTCGGGGACCAGGTTCAGCTGACCGACCCCAAGGGCCGCCACTACACGTTCACGCTCGAGGCCGGGAAGAACTTCCACACCCACAAGGGTTCCTTCCCCCACGACGAGCTGATCGGTGCTCCCGAGGGCAGCGTCGTCCGCACCACGGGGAACGTCGCCTATCTCGCGCTGCGCCCCCTGCTCCCCGACTACGTCCTGTCCATGCCCCGCGGTGCCGCCGTGGTCTACCCCAAGGACGCGGGGCAGATCCTGGCCTTCGCCGACATCTTCCCCGGCGCACGCGTCGTGGAGGCGGGCGTCGGCTCCGGCTCGCTCAGCAGCTTCCTGCTGCGCGCCATCGGCGATCAGGGCATGCTGCACTCCTACGAGCGCCGCGAGGACTTCGCCGAGATCGCCCAGCAGAACGTGGAGCGCTACTTCGGGGGTCCGCACCCCGCGTGGCAGCTCACCGTCGGCGACCTCCAGGACAATCTGAGCGACACCGAGGTCGACCGGGTCATCCTCGACATGCTCGCCCCCTGGGAGTGCCTGGAGGCCGTCTCCAAGGCGCTCGTCCCCGGCGGCATCCTGTGCTGCTACGTGGCGACGACCACCCAGCTCGCGCGGACCGTCGAGTCCATCCGCGAGATCGGCTCCTTCAACGAGCCGACCGCCTGGGAGTCGATGATCCGCAACTGGCACATCGAGGGCCTCGCCGTCCGCCCGGACCACCGGATGATCGGTCACACCGGCTTCCTGCTCACCGCCCGCCGCCTCGCGGACGGCGTCGAGCCGCCCATGCGCCGGCGCCGTCCCTCCAAGGGCGCCTACGGCGAGGACTACACCGGTCCCAACGCCGACGGCGGCACCGCCCGCTGATCCGACCGGCGTCCCCGCCGCGCACGAACCCAACGTTCCACCCCTGTGGCCGAGTTCCCGGAGACACCCGGAAACCCGGCCACAGGCGTTTCCGCAACTGGAGCAGGGCGGGTTTCTGTTGACGTGCCGCCAGAAGTGCGGACCCCGCCGTTCCACCCGGCTGTGACGTGTGGCACCATGCTGGCCACCCCACCCCCACACCGGCACAGCCCTCCCAGGAGACGCTCCCAGTGCAGCAATCCGTCGTCCCGGAACTGGCACACACGCACACCCGTCCCATCCACTGGCTGGCGACGGCCACCGCCCTGGCCGGAGTCGTCGCCCTCTCCTCGGTCGTCCAGCCCGGATCGGCCACGGCGGCCCAGCCCGGCCCCGGGGCGAAGGCCGCCCCGGCCGCGATCGCGCCCCCGGACCCCGCGGCCGTCACGTTCCCGGTCGACTGCGGGCCCGCCGACGTCGTCGTGCAGAAGAAGGCGTCGGGGGACCTCGACGGCGACGGCAGCCCGGAGACGGTCGCCGTGGTCCGCTGCGACGCGGGCTCGGGCACCCCGCCCAACGGTGTCTACGTCCTGACCCAGGGCGGGGCGGCGAAGAAGCCCCGGATCGTGGCCACCCTGATCGACCCGAAGGACCGGCTGAGCGTCACGGGCTTCGCGGTACGTGACGGCGCCGTCACCGCGACCCTGCTCGGCTACTCGTCGGCCGACGTGCCGAGTTGCTGCCCGGACGTGAAGGACCGGGCCAAGTGGCAGTGGAAGAACGGAGCGTTCGTCCGCTCGACGCCGGCGGACGCCCAGAGCGTATGAGAAGCATGTGAGAAACCGGACAATCCGTCACGTGGAGTGCCCTCCGGGTCACTCCACGTCGGGTCCGTAGACCTCGACCCTGTCCGAAACCCGACGTACGTGGATGCAGTCGCCCGGGCACTCCTTGGCCGAGTCGGCCACGTCACGCAGAAGCGTCAGCGGTACGGGCGTTGTGGCGCCCGGGGCCTGGAGGAGCTCGTCGTCGGCGCTCTTCACGTACGCCAGGCCGTCGATGTCCAGCTCGAAGACCTCCGGTGCGTACTGGGCGCAGATCCCGTCTCCGGTACAGAGATCCTGGTCGATCCAGACCTCCAGCGCCTCATCGCCTGCTGCGGCCTCCTGCTGCACGGTCACATCTCCTGCCGTTTCCTGCGTCGAGCGATCCGAAGACTGGGGAATCGGGCCAGCTCTGACGGGTGTTGAACACTTTGAGCCTACCTCCGTCGGCTTCCCAATCATGTTGGGTGGGTATCCCCCTGGCGTGAGGGAGAGCGCAAGGGTGAAGATCGGACACACCTCGACAGTCTTTGTGATCTAGGGGTTTCAATCGACACCCACCCAGGTAGGGTCTGGAAGCGTCCAGCTCCCCTTGGAGGAGGTGAGGACCGTGGCAGCCCACGACGACGACATGAACCGCGGCATCCGCCCGGGACGAGGGTCCGATGACCCTGCCGGGCAGGTTGCCTACCTTGAGCAGGAGATCGCCGTCCTGCGACGCAAGCTCGCCGACTCTCCGCGGCACACGAGGATTCTCGAAGAGCGGATCGTCGAGCTGCAGACCAACCTGGCCGGCGTGTCCGCGCAGAACGAGCGGCTCGCCAACACGCTCCGTGAGGCCCGCGACCAGATCGTGGCCCTCAAGGAGGAGGTCGACCGGCTCGCGCAGCCGCCGGCGGGCTTCGGTGTCTTCCTCGTGGCGAACGAGGACGGCACGGCGGACATCTTCACCGGGGGCCGCAAGCTCCGGGTGAACGTCAGCCCCAGCGTGGAGCTCGAAGAGCTCAGGCGCGGCCAGGAAGTGATGCTCAACGAAGCCCTCAACGTGGTCGAGGCCATGGAGTACGAGAGCGTCGGCGACATCGTCACCCTCAAGGAGATCCTGGAGGACGGCGAGCGCGCCCTCGTACAGGGGCACACCGACGAGGAACGGGTGGTCCGGCTCGCCGAACCGCTCCGGGACGTCAATATCCGTCCCGGAGACGCCCTCCTCCTCGAACCCCGTTCCGGCTATGTCTACGAGATCGTCCCGAAGAGCGAGGTCGAGGAACTCGTCCTCGAAGAGGTCCCGGACATCGGCTACGAGCAGATCGGCGGCCTGGGAAACCAGATCGAACTGATCCGCGACGCGGTCGAGCTTCCGTACCTCTACCCCGACCTCTTCAAGGAGCACGAACTGCGGCCGCCCAAGGGCGTGCTGCTCTACGGGCCCCCCGGATGCGGCAAGACGCTCATCGCCAAGGCGGTCGCCAACTCGCTGGCCAAGAAGGTCGCCGAGGTCACCGGCCAGGCCACCGGCAAGAGCTTCTTCCTGAACATCAAGGGCCCCGAGCTCCTGAACAAGTACGTCGGCGAGACCGAGCGACAGATCCGCCTCGTCTTCCAGCGTGCTCGTGAGAAGGCCAGCGAGGGCACCCCCGTCATCGTCTTCTTCGACGAGATGGAGTCCCTCTTCCGCACCCGTGGATCGGGCGTCAGCTCGGACGTGGAGAACACCATCGTCCCCCAGCTGCTCGCCGAGATCGACGGCGTGGAGGGCCTGGAGAACGTGGTCGTGATCGGTGCCTCGAACCGTGAGGACATGATCGACCCCGCGATCCTGCGCCCCGGACGACTCGATGTGAAGATCAAGATCGAGCGTCCGGACGCCGAGGCCGCCAAGGACATCTTCGCGAAGTACCTCACCCAGCGGCTTCCGCTGCACTCCGACGACCTCGGAGAGCACGGCGGGGACCGGGCGGCCACCGTCCACGGCATGATCCAGACCGCCGTGGAGCAGATGTACGCCGAATCCGAGGAGAACCGCTTCCTCGAGGTCACCTACGCCAATGGCGACAAGGAAGTCCTGTATTTCAAGGACTTCAATTCCGGCGCCATGATCGAGAACATCGTGGGCCGCGCAAAGAAGGCGGCCATCAAGGCCTTCCTCGAACAGAACCAGAAGGGCCTCCGGGTCTCCCACCTCCTCCAGGCGTGCGTGGACGAGTTCAAGGAGAACGAGGACCTGCCGAACACCACCAACCCGGACGACTGGGCCAGGATCTCCGGAAAGAAGGGCGAACGGATTGTTTACATCCGTACGCTCGTCACCGGAAAGCAGGGCGCGGACACCGGACGCTCCATCGACACGGTGGCCAACACCGGTCAGTACCTGTAAAAGCCA
Source organism: Streptomyces fagopyri (assembly GCF_009498275.1). NCBI lineage: Bacteria > Bacillati > Actinomycetota > Actinomycetes > Kitasatosporales > Streptomycetaceae > Streptomyces > Streptomyces fagopyri. The sequence continues at coordinate 7,335,949 of NZ_CP045643.1, forward strand.
GGGCGGCTGCGGGTGCCCTCCACGGGTATCCGCAGCCGACTGCTTTCCGGGGCACGGCTGGAGCACAGCAATGACGCAAATGATCTCCCCACCAGCGCAGAGGCGTTCTAGGCTCTTTCGTACCGCCGAGTCGCGCGTTGCGGGGACGGGCACCGCACACGCACCGGAGCACCAGCGGTACTTGAGCAGCGCCCCCGACCGAGGGCGCCGCCGGGCAAGGAGGGCCGCATGACCGTACGGCGAGTAATGGGCATCGAGACGGAGTACGGGATCTCCGTCGCCGGCCACCCCAACGCCAATGCCATGCTCACCTCGTCCCAGATCGTCAACGCGTACGCGGCGGCGATGCACCGGGCGCGCCGCGCCCGCTGGGACTTCGAGGAGGAGAACCCGCTGCGGGACGCGCGAGGCTTCGACCTCGCCCGCGAGGCCGCCGACTCCAGCCAGCTCACCGACGAGGACATCGGCCTGGCCAATGTCATCCTCACCAATGGCGCACGGCTGTACGTGGACCACGCGCACCCGGAGTACAGCTCTCCCGAGGTCACCAACCCGTGGGACGCGGTCCTGTGGGACAAGGCCGGCGAGCGCATCATGGCGGAGGCCGCGGAACGGGCGGCCCAGCTCCCCGGCGCCCAGCCGATCCACCTCTACAAGAACAACACCGACAACAAGGGCGCCTCGTACGGCACGCACGAGAACTATCTGATGAAGCGGGAGACCCCCTTCTCGGACATCGTGCGCCACCTCACGCCGTTCTTCGTGTCCCGCCAGGTCGTCACCGGAGCGGGCCGCGTCGGTATCGGCCAGGACGGCCACGAGCACGGCTTCCAGCTCAGTCAGCGGGCCGACTACTTCGAGGTCGAGGTGGGCCTGGAGACCACGCTGAAGCGCCCCATCATCAACACCCGCGACGAGCCGCACGCGGACGCCGAGAAGTACCGCAGGCTGCACGTGATCATCGGTGACGCGAACCTGTCGGAGATCTCGACCTATCTGAAGCTGGGCACGACCGCCCTGGTCCTGTCCATGATCGAGGACGGCTTCATCGCCGTCGACCTGGCGGTCGACCAGCCGGTGCGCACGCTGCACCAGGTCTCGCACGACCCCACCCTGAAGCGGCTCGTCACGCTGCGCAGCGGACGCACGCTGACCGCGGTGCAGCTCCAGATGGAGTATTTCGAGCTGGCGCGCAAGTACGTGGAGGAGCGGCTCGGGGCGGACGCCGACGACCAGACCAAGGACGTACTGGTCCGCTGGGAGGACACCCTCAACCGTCTGGAGAACGACCCGATGAGCCTCGCCGGCGAGCTCGACTGGGTCGCCAAGCGGGAGCTCATGGAGGGCTACCGGCGCCGTGACGACCTCGACTGGGATGCCGCCCGGCTGCACCTGGTCGACCTCCAGTACGCCGACGTCCGCGCCGAGAAGGGCCTGTACAACCGTCTGGCCGCCCGCGGCAAGATGAAGCGCCTGCTGGACGAGTCGGACGTCGAGCGGGCGCGGACGAAGCCGCCCGAGGACACGCGCGCGTACTTCCGCGGCCGGTGTCTCGAACAGTACGCGGACGACGTGGCGGCGGCCTCCTGGGACTCGGTGATCTTCGATCTGCCCGGCAGGGACTCGCTCCAGCGCGTTCCAACCCTGGAGCCGCTTCGCGGAACGCGTAATCACGTCAAGGAGCTCCTCGATCGCTGCCGCACGGCGGAAGACCTGGTCAAGGTCCTCTCGGGCGGCTGAGCGGGGCCGTACGGGGCCCTGGGGCCCCGTCGGCGCATCGGGGTGGAAAAAGGCGACGTCCGGGAATCATCGAGGTGACCCCCGGACGTTGTAGCAACTGCGGGGCCGATGTCGGACCCTGCTTGTAGGGTCTGATCAAGAACGTCGAACCGAGCGGGGTGAGGGTTATGGCGACCAAGGACACCGGCGGCGGACAGCAGAAGGCGACGCGTTCCACCGAGGAGGTCGAGGAGCAGGCGCAGGACGCGCAGGCCACGGACGACCTCAAGGAACGCCAGGAGAAGCTGAGCGACGACGTCGACTCGGTTCTGGACGAGATCGACGACGTCCTCGAGGAGAACGCCGAGGACTTCGTGAGGTCCTTCGTCCAGAAGGGTGGCCAGTAAGCCGCCTTTCCTTCGAATCGAAGGTTCGGCATCAAGGCGACCCAGGGTCGCCAGGGCTGAGTGTGAAGTGTCGCTCGCGGTGCGGCTGTGGCCGGGCCGCGAGCGGTCTTCGCGGACCGGGGCGTCGCCTACGTGTGACGCCACCGCTGAGCGCGTCCGTGTACGCGTCCTCCGAGGAGCGTGTCCAAAAGCCGGGTTCTTCGGAACCCGACATGAGGATCGCCCGTTTCCGGGGCTCCGCGTGATCTGTTCGAAAGCTGCCTCCGTTCATGTGGATCAATGCCACCGGACGGGTAGGGTCCGTGGCGTACTGTGCTTCAACTGCAATTCGGCCATCGGCAAGTTGGGAGTTGATCCCGACGCTGTTCGTCGGGCTGCCGCCTACTTGGAAGGATCCCCGTGGAAGCCAACACTCGTAGCACCGGGCGTCTACCGGCTGCCTTCCTGACGCCCGGGTCGTCGTCCTTCATGGACTTCCTGTCCGAGCACCAGCCGGAGATGCTCCCGGGCAGGCGGCAGCTGCCGCCCGTGCAGGGCGTGATCGAGGCGCCGCACGGCACGACCATCGTCGCCGTCACCTTCCCCGGCGGAGTCGTCCTCGCCGGCGACCGCCGGGCCACGATGGGCAACATGATCGCCCAGCGCGACATCGAGAAGGTCTTCCCGGCCGACGAGTACTCGGCGGTGGGCATCGCCGGTACGGCGGGTCTGGCCGTCGAGATGGTCAAGCTGTTCCAGTTGGAGCTGGAGCACTTCGAGAAGGTCGAGGGCGCCACGCTCTCCCTGGAGGGCAAGGCCAACCGCCTCTCCACCATGATCCGTTCCAACCTCGGCATGGCCATGCAGGGCCTCGCCGTGGTGCCCCTCTTCGCGGGCTACGACGTGGACCGCGAGAAGGGCCGCATCTTCTCCTACGACGTCACCGGCGGCCGCTCCGAGGAGCACGGGTACGCCGCCACCGGCTCCGGCTCGATCTTCGCGCGCGGTGCCATGAAGAAGCTGTACAGCAGCGACCTGACCGAGGAGCAGGCCACCACCCTGGTCATCCAGGCGCTGTACGACGCGGCCGACGACGACTCGGCAACGGGCGGTCCCGATGTCGCCCGCCGGATCTACCCGATCGTCACCGTGATCACCGAAGAGGGATTCCGCCGTCTCACCGAGGAGGAGTCCGCGGAGATCGCCCGCGCGATCCTGGAGCGGCGCCTGACGCAGCCGGACGGCCCGCGGGCCGCGCTGCTCTGAGCCCGGTCTCTTTGCCCAGGTGACCCTGTGACTTCGACAGAAAGGGACGGATAACCGGTGTCGACGCCGTTCTATGTCTCACCCCAGCAGGCCATGGCCGACCGTGCGGAGTACGCCCGCAAGGGCATCGCCCGCGGTCGCAGCCTCGTCGTGCTGCAGTACGCCGACGGCATCGTGTTCGTCGGCGAGAACCCGTCCCGCGCGCTGCACAAGTTCAGCGAGATCTACGACCGGATCGGCTTCGCGGCCGCCGGCAAGTACAACGAGTACGAGAACCTGCGGATCGGCGGTGTGCGCTACGCCGATCTGCGCGGTTACACCTACGACCGCGACGACGTGACCGCGCGCGGCCTGGCCAACGTGTACGCCCAGACGCTGGGCACGATCTTCTCCAGCGCGGCCGAGAAGCCGTACGAGGTGGAACTCGTGGTCGCCGAGGTGGGGGAGACCCCTGACGGTGACCAGATCTACCGGCTGCCGCACGACGGATCGATCGTGGACGAGCACGGGTCGGTCGCGGTCGGCGGCAACGCCGAGCAGATCAGCAGCTATCTGGACCAGCGCCATCAGGACGGCATGTCGCTGGCCGAGGCGCTGAAGCTGGCCGTGCAGTCGCTGTCGCGCGAGCCGAACGGCGGTGAGCGGGAGATCCCCGCCGAGCGCCTTGAGGTGGCGATCCTGGACCGTACGCGCCCGCAGCAGCGCAAGTTCAAGCGCATCGTCGGGCGCCAGCTGGCCCGTCTGCTGGAAGAGGGCGGCGCGTCCACCGCCACCGAGGCCGAGGACCCCGAAGACGACGAGTGACCCCGCTCGCGCCCCGCGCACCGGTCGTCCGGTGGGCGGGGCGCAGTCATGTCCGGGCGGCCTCGGACACCGAGGGCACTCCGCGACGCCCGTCCGGCAGGCGGGCCGGGCCGAGTCGGCCCCCTCCCTCCGGACACGGCGGCCGGCCGCGAGGACTTCCGCCCCTCACGCCGGGAGCACACGCCGGACGCCGCTCTCCGGTCCCGGGGAACGCCGGGAGCACACGCCGGACGCCGCACCCCGGCTGCGGGGAACGGCGGGAGCACGCGCCCTGCGCCGGTCCTCGACGGACGGAGGGGCGGGCGGACGGACGGAGGGGCGGGCGGACGTCGCCCACCGTGGCGCTAGCGAGGCGGCGCCGTGGAGCCCCGTACGACCAGTTCGACCGGGATGTCGCCCTCGGGCGGTGTGCGGCCGTCCAGGACGGCGAGGAGGGCCTCCATGCCCCGTTCGCCGAACAGCTCGGCGTCCAGGCGGACCGTGGTCAGCTCGGGGTCGAGCGCGCGGGCGAGCGCCAGGTCGTCGAGCCCCGTGATCGAGAGGTCGTCGGGCACCCGCAGGCCCAGTCGGCGGGCCGCCTTGTAGGCGCCGGCCGCGAGGTTGTCGTCGTCGCACACCAGGGCCGTGGGCCGGGGCCCTGGCGCGGACAGGGCCGTCTCCGCGGCGGCACGGGAGTGTTCGATGGAGATCGGGGCGCGGGCGGTGCGCAGCCGTGTGCCCGGGACGGCCTCCAGCCGGGCGGCCAGTTCACGGGCGCGCACCTCGAAGGTCCAGGACGCGATGTCCGCCCCCAGGTGCAGGAAGCGGCGGTGCCCGAGAGCCAGCAGATGGTCCGCCACCTGGCGTACGCCGTCCCTGATGTCGAGGTTGACGGTGGCCGCGCCCAGGCTGCCCGCCGGGTCGCTGTCCAGCATCACGAGGGGCAGCTGGTCGCCCCGGATCGCCGTGAGCGCGTCCGCGGCCATGGAGGAGGCGATGACACCGTCCAGAGCCGCCCGCGCGGAACCGAACGGGTCCCGGGCGGGCCCGATGCCCGCGGGTGACGGATAGAGGACCACGCCGAAGCCGTGCGCGGAGGCCACCCGCGCGGCGCCGGTGTAGACCCCCGCGAAGAACTCCGTAGTGAGCGCCGGGACCACCAGGAGGACCGTGCGGGTGCGGCCGAGACGGAGGTTGCGGGCGGCCAGGTTCGGACGGTAGCCGAGGTCCCGGGCGGCCTCCCGGACCCGGTCCGCCGTCGCCTCGGAGACCCGGCCGCGCCACTTCTCGCCCAGCACGAGGGAGACCGCGGCCTGGGAGACCCCCGCGGCCTGGGCGACGTCCCGGCTCGTGGGGCGCGTGCTGGCTCGTGCCACCGGCGACCTGCTCCTTCGTCTGGACTCGCGGACTGGGCACATGGTACGTATGGCGGAGGACGTTATACGTAACACTGGCAGCTCCGGGTCGCCTCGGGCGCTCGGCGGAGAAGGCGGGAACATGGCCGCGGGATACCTGGAGATCCTCAGGGCGAGGCATGCCGCCCGGCTGCTCGCCGGCACGCTCACCGGGCGGCTGCCGAACGCGACCGCCGCCATCGCGGTCGTGCTCTTCATCCGGGCCGAGGGCGGCACGTACGGCCTGGCCGGGGCCCTCGCCGCCGTGTACGGGGTGGCCAACGCCGTGGGTCAGCCGCTGCTCGGGCGCCTCGTGGACGTCCACGGGCAGCCGCGCGTCCAGTTGCCCGCCGCCCTGGTCTCGGCCCTCGGCATGGCCGTGTTCGCCCTCTCGGGCACCGACCCGCTGCCGGTCGCCTACGCCTCCATGGTGGTCGCCGGACTCTTCACGCCGCCGCTGGAGGGCGGGCTGCGTGCCCTGTGGCCCTCCGTACTGCGCCGCGAGGACCAGGTGCACACCGCCTACGCGATGGACGCCGTGGCCCAGGAGGTCATGTTCACCGTCGGGCCCCTGCTGGTGACACTCTTCGTGGCGCTCTGGTCCGCGCAGGCCGCGCTGCTGATCCTGAACGGCATCGGGGTACTGGGCGCCCTCTGGGTGGTCGTCTCGCCGCCTTCGCGCGCGTGGCGATCGGCGCCGCGCGAGGCGCACTGGCTCGGCGCGCTGCGCTCACCGGGGCTGCTGGCCCTGCTCGGCGCGTTCCTGTTCGTGGGGACGGCGCTCGGTTCGATCACGGTCGCCGCCGTGTCGTACGCCGACGACCACGGCGGGGACGCGGTGTACGGCTGGCTGATGGCGGCCCTGGGCCTCGGCGCGCTCGTCGGTGGCACGGTGTACGGGGCGCGGCGGTGGACCGGTGCGCCCGAGCGGCGACTGCGGGTGCTGGTGGCCTTCCTGGCGGTGTGTTACCTGCCGCTCCTGCTGATGCCGGGCGCGGTCGCCATGACGGCCCTCACGGCCCTCGCCGGCGTGTTCCTGGCGCCCTGCATCGCCTGCGCGTTCATCATCGTCGACCGGCACGCCCCGAAGGGCACCGTCACCGAGGCGTTCTCCTGGCTTGTGACCACGTTCACCGTGGGCGCGTCGGTCGGAACGGGCCTCGCGGGCCCGGTCGTGGAGTGGGGCGGGGCCGTCTGGGGCTTCGCCGTCCCGGGTGCCGCGGGAGCCGCCGCGCTGGTGGTTCTGCTGGCCACGGGGCGGGTCCTCGCAGCTACCGGCGACGGTGCGGTAGTTGCGGTCTCATCGGAAAATGATCCAAACCGTGCCGTCGAACCCCGTTTCAGCTCGGGGGATCGGGCGTAATGTTCAGTCATGGACCGCCGCATTTTCGGGCTGGAGAACGAGTACGGCGTCACGTGTACGTTCAGGGGACAGCGGCGCCTGTCTCCCGACGAGGTGGCGCGGTACCTCTTCCGCCGTGTCGTGTCATGGGGCCGCAGCAGCAATGTCTTTCTGCGGAACGGTGCCCGCCTCTATCTCGACGTGGGATCACATCCGGAATACGCGACACCCGAATGTGACAACGTGACGGAACTCGTCACCCACGACAAAGCCGGCGAGCGCATTCTCGAAGGACTCCTGGTGGACGCAGAACGACGCCTGCACGAGGAAGGAATCGCGGGCGACGTCTACCTGTTCAAGAACAACACCGACTCGGCAGGCAACTCCTACGGCTGCCACGAGAACTACCTGGTGGCCCGCCACGGGGAGTTCTCCCGACTCGCGGACATCCTCATCCCGTTCCTGGTCACGCGGCAGCTTCTGTGCGGCGCCGGCAAGGTGCTGCAGACCCCGCGCGGCGCCGTGTACTGCGTCAGCCAGCGTGCCGAGCACATCTGGGAGGGCGTCAGCTCCGCGACGACCCGCTCCCGGCCCATCATCAACACCCGCGACGAACCGCACGCCGACGCCGAGCGCTACCGCCGGCTGCACGTCATCGTCGGCGACTCGAACATGTCCGAGACGACCATGCTGCTCAAGGTCGGTGCCACCGACCTCGTGCTGCGCATGATCGAGGCGGGCACCGTCATGCGCGACCTCACCCTGGAGAACCCCATTCGGGCGATCCGCGAGGTCAGCCACGACATCACGGGCCGCCGCAAGGTGCGCCTGGCCAGCGGCCGCGAGGCCTCCGCGCTCGAGGTGCAGCGCGAGTACTACGAGAAGGCCGTCGACTTCGTCGAGCGCCGCGGCATCCGCACCGGGACCGTGGACCAGGTGCTGGAGCTGTGGGGCCGGGTGCTCGACTCGATCGAGGCCGAGGACCTCGACCGGATCGGCACCGAGATCGACTGGGTCATGAAGTACAAGCTCATCGAGCGGTACCGGGCCAAGCACAACATGACCATGTCGCACCCGAGGGTCGCTCAGATAGACCTCGCCTACCACGACATCCACCGTCGTCGTGGCCTGTACTACCTGCTGGAAAGGAAGGGACAAGCCGCTCGGATCTGCAATGACTTGAAGATCTTCGAGGGCAAGTCCGTGCCGCCGCAGACCACTAGGGCGCGGCTGCGCGGTGACTTCATCCGGCGCGCTCAGGAGCAGCGCCGCGATTTCACCGTCGACTGGGTCCACCTCAAGCTCAACGACCAGGCACAGCGCACCGTGTTGTGCAAGGACCCGTTCCGTTCGGTCGACGACCGGGTGGAGAAGCTGATCGCCGGAATGTGAGCCGGGTGTTCCGCGAGTGACGCGGAACGCAACGCGGGGCGCCGTACGTTTTCCGTACGGCGCCCTTCTCACGTCGTAGAGTTGCGCGCACGCCATCAACCAAGATCGATCGATACGAGGCCCCCACCGTGCGCCGACGCTCACTCCTCCTTGCCGTACCCGCAGGACTGGTCACTCTCGCCGGATGCGGTGACGACAACAAGTCGGACCAGGCCAAGTCCAGCAGCAGTCCGTCGCCTTCGGCCTCCGCCTCGTCGGCACCGCCGCCCAAGATCGTCGACGGTCCGCTGCCCGCCATCACGGCCGGGACGAAGTTCGGGGAGAAGCCGACCGTCGCCAAGGGTTCCGGTGACCCGTCGAAGGATCTCGCGGTCAAGACGGTCATCGCGGGCGGGGGTCAGTCGGTCGCGGAGAACGACTTCGTCGTGGCCCACTACCTGGGTCAGGTCTGGGCCACGGCGAAGGTCTTCGACAACTCCTACGACCGCAAGACGCCGCTGTTCATCCAGCTCGCGCAGGGCAGCATCATCGACGGCTGGCGCTACGGACTCGTGGGCAAGAAGGTCGGCAGCCGCGTCGAGATGGCCGTCCCGCCGACCTGGGGCTACGGCAAGCAGGGCAACACGCAGGCGGGTATCAAGGGCACCGACACCCTGGTGTTCGTCATCGACATCGAGAACACCTTCAACGCGAAGAGCTCCGCCAAGGGCAAGAACGTCCCGCAGAACGACGCGAACCTCCCCAAGGTCGGCACGAACACCGACGGCAAGGCCCCCTCCATCGACGTGCCGAAGACGAAGGCCCCGACGAAGCTCGTGGCGGACTACGTCATCGAGGGCGACGGCGACGAGGTCAAGGCGGACAGCACCGTCCTCGTGCAGTACAAGGGCGTCGTCTGGGACGGCGGCAAGGAGTTCGACTCCACGTACAGCCGAGGTCAGCTGACGTCGTTCTCGCTCCAGCAGGTCGTCAAGGGCTGGGGGCAGGGGCTGACGGGCAAGAAGGTCGGCAGCCGCGTCCTCATCGTCATCCCGCCGGCCCTGGGCTACGGCGACAACCCCCCGAGCGGCAGCGGCATCCAGAAGGACTCCACGCTGGTCTTCACGGTCGACATCCTGGCGAAGATGTGAACCCGTCAGGGATGCGAGACTGTCGGCGGTGCCTCAAGGGCACCACGCGAACCAACGTGAACCAGCAGGAGCGAAAGACGTGAGCATCGAGAAGCCCGAGATCGACTTCCCGGGCGGCGAGCCCCCGGCGGACCTCGAGATCAAGGAAATCTGGGAGGGCGACGGCGCGGTCGCCAAGGCCGGGGACTTCGTCAAGGTCCACTACGTGGGCGTGGCCTTCTCCACCGGCGAGGAGTTCGACGCCTCCTGGAACCGCGGCAACCCGCTGGAGTTCCAGCTCGGCGTCGGCCAGGTCATCAGCGGCTGGGACCAGGGCGTGCAGGGCATGAAGGTCGGCGGCCGCCGCCAGCTGACCATCCCGGCGCACCTCGCCTACGGGGACCGTGGCGCGGGCGGCCGGATCGCCCCCGGCGAGACGCTGATCTTCGTCTGCGACCTGGTCGCGGTCTGACATCGGCACGGGGAGCCATGGCTCCGCGTCACCCGGGACCGGACACCGGGTCCCGAAGGTGTGCTCCCTGGCCGGACACCGGGCCCCGAAGCTGCGCTCCGGGCCCGGACGGTCGCGGAACGCTGTCCCAGCTCCGGCGACCGAGGAGTCCGCGACTGCGGTCCGATCATCGTGACGCTCGCACCCTGGTCCGATCTTCGTACACCGCGTGATCGGGATACGACCGGATTTGATCACCTGGGGCCCATGCCTGTCCGGGCATGGGCCCTCGGCTTTTGCCACGACACTTCGGAGCGGTACGGTCATCGGTCGGAAGCACCATAGGGAAGGGCGTCGATGGCCATTGCCAAGGCCGAGCGGCTGATGAACCTGGCGCTGTGTCTGCTCGGGACACGGCGGCCGCTCAGCAAGCGCGAACTGCGCGATTCCATCGAGGCCTATGTGGAGGCGTTCAGGCCGGGCAGGGGAGCGGCCTCGTCCGACGATTCCTTCAACCGGATGTTCGAGCGCGACAAGGACGACCTGCGCGAGCTCGGCCTGGTCATCGAGACCGTGGAGAACCTGGACGGCGAGGTCGGCTACGTCGCCCGCCGCGACAGCAACCGGCTGCCGCCCATCACCCTCGACGCCGAGGAGGCCGCCGCCCTCGGCCTCGCCGCCAAGGTCTGGCAGCAGGCGCGGCTGGCCGGCGCGGCGAGCGGCGCGCTGCAGAAGCTGCGCGCCGCGGGCCTGCCCGAGGACGTGGACCCCTACGAGGCCCATGGCGCCCTGGAGCCGCACATCCCCGTGCACGAGGCGGCCTTCGAACCGCTGATGCTGGCGTGCCGCGACCGTCGCCCGGTCGTCTTCGACTACCGCAAGGCCACCGCCGCGCGCCCCGAGACCCGGCAGGTCGAGCCCTGGGCCCTGGAGTGCTGGCGCGGCCACTGGTACCTGGCGGGCTGGGACCGTGACCGCGGGGCCGAGCGCGTCTTCCGGCTCTCGCGGATCACCGGCAAGGTCCGCGCCCGGGCCGGCCGGTACACGGCCGAGGTGCCCGACGTCGTCACCGTGCGGGAGACGGTCGCCGGGTGGGCGGGCGAGATCGCAGACCGCTCCGCGCGGATCCGGCTGCGCACCGGCTCCGGATACCCGCTGCGGGCGAAGGCCGTCTCGGTCCGGGAACGGGGAGACGGCTGGGACGAGCTGGAGATCCCGTACGGGCACGGTCTGGACGCGTGGCTCGTCGAGTTCGGGCCCGACGTCGTCGTCCTGGAACCCGCCGAACTGCGGGCCGACGTGGTGGACCGGCTGCGCGCCGTGGCCAAGGGCTGAGGGGGAACGTAGGAAAGTGGCAGGAAAACCGGCCAGGCCCACGAACGCGATCGACCAGACCCGGCGGATGCTCTCCCTGGTGACCTATCTGCGCGAGCGCCCCGGCGCGCGCGTCGGTGACGTCGCCCGGGCGTTCGGGATCACCGAGGACGAGCTGATCTCCGACCTCGACGTGCTGCCGCTGTGCGGGACGAGCTTCCGCGGCGGCGACCTGCTCGACATCGACACCGACGGCGACCGTATCTGGTGGCACAACCCGGCCGCCCTGGCGGCAGAGGCGGCCGCGCCGCTCCGTATCGCCGCCGACGAGGCGACCGCGCTGCTGGTGGCCGCCCGCGCGGTCTCCACGCTGCCCGGACTGCGCGAGGGTGACCGGCAGGCGCTGCTGCGCGCCACCGCCAAGGTGGAGGCCGCCTCGGGAGAGGCGGCGGGCGCCAGCTCCCGGCTCTCGGTGACCTTCGAGTCCGAGGGCGGGGTCTTCGCGGACGTCGACCGGGCGATCTCCGAGCGGCGCCGGCTGTGGATCCGCTACTACTCGCCCTCGCGCGACGAGCTCACCGAACGCGAGATCGACCCGATCCGGCTGGTCAGCGTCGGCCACACCTATGTGGAGGCCTGGTGCCGCCGCTCCGAGGCGCGCCGCACCTTCCGGCTCGACCGGGTCGCCGAGATCCGCATCCTCGACGAGCCGTCCGCGCCCCCGGAGGTCGAGCTGCGGGACCTGTCCGAGGGGCTGGTGCAGCCCGCCGCCGAGGATCCCGAGGTGGTGGTCGAGGTCGGACCGGGCGGGCGCTGGGTCGCGGAGTACTACCCCCACGACAGCGCGGATGAACTGCCGGACGGCGGGCTGCGTATCACTCTGCGGACCCCCGACCCCGCGTCGCTGCGGCGGCTGGCTCTGCGCCTCGGCCGTGACGGCCGGATCGTGTCGCCGCCGGAGCTGGCCGACAGCGCGCGACAGGCGGCCCGTGAGGCCCTGGCGGCCTACGACGGGCTCGACGGCGAGGGAGTCCAGGACCGACCGTACGACAGGCAGGAGCAGGGGCTTTGACCACGTCGGCGATGTCTGGTGGGTCGGAGAGGGCCGGTGTCACCGAGCGGGCCGGGAGGCCGGAGAGAGCCGGGGGAGCGGCGAGGGCCGGCGCGTCGCCCAGCGCCGCCGAGATGACGGTGGTCAGCGCCTTCGCCGGGATGCGCAGGGTGGCCGACGTGCTGTTCAGGGCCGGCTGCCCCGACTGCCGGGCCCGGCTGGAGCTGCGGGCGAACGCCCTGATGCTCGCGATCGGCGGATCCAGCCGGACCACCTTCTACTCCTTCACCTGCACCGAGTGCGGCGCCGCCGTCCGCAAGCCCGCGGGCGAGCGGATCGTCGAGCTCCTCACCGGAGGCGGGGTGCGGACGCTGCGCCTGCACTCGACGCTCTAGGCTCGCCCCATGTTCTGGCCGATGTGTGCGATCGCTGCGGGTTTCCTGGGAATGACCGTTCTCGGTGTGCTCGCCGTCCGTGTGTTCCTGGAGGCGGAACGCCTGGGACGGCAGGTGACGGACTCCGCACGCCGTATCAACAGGGCGGCCGACGATCTGGAGCGGGCGACGGTCGGGGCCGCGCGCTCCGTGGACGGCCTGTGACCTCGCGGGGCTCCCGGTAAGAGTTCGGTCCAGGGTTGCGCAATGCGTCATTCGAGCCTGTCGACTTGCCAGTGCGGACAGGTACGCTTCTGATCGCGGCCCGAAGAACGAGGCGCGGGCCGCGATCGGGAGTACGCACAGGGATTGCCTCGCGTTCATCCCTGAGCGTTACGATCGCTGTCACGACGACCGGACACTTGTCCGACCGATCGGGCAGTACCCCGCCCCTGCAGCCTCGGTGAGAAGGTAAAGACTTATGTTCGGAAGGCTCGGAGCTCCCGAGATCATTCTCATCCTCGTCGTCATCATCCTGCTGTTCGGCGCGAAGAAGCTTCCGGACATGGCGCGCTCCCTCGGCAAGTCCGCACGCATTCTCAAGAGCGAGGCCAAGGCCATGAAGGACGAGGGCAGCAACCCCGCCCCGGCCGGCCCGCCCAGCACCGAAGAGCAGACCCCGGCCCAGCGCACCATCCAGGCCGCGCCCGGCGACGTGACCAGCGCCCGCCCGGTCAGTGAGCCCACGGACACGACCAAGCGCTGACGCAGGGCCGGTGACCTCCGGCCCGCCGCACGAGATGGGAACGTGGGTTGCTGAAGCCTGCCCGCAACAAGGAGAAGGATCCCGAGGGGCGGATGCCTCTCGCGGAGCACCTTCGCGAGCTCCGTAACCGGCTCGCGAAGGCGGTGCTGGCGATCGTCGTGGTCACGGTCGTCGCGGCCTTCTTCTACAACGACATCGTGAACTTCGTCACCAAGCCGGTGCTGGACTCGGTCGGCTGCGGCAAGACCTTCGAGGAACTGACGAAGTCCTCGGACAAGACCCAGCAGTGCGCCGCGATCACGATCAACGGCCTGCTGACCCCCTTCACGCTCGCGCTGAAGGTGTCGCTCATGGCAGGCGTCGTACTGGCCTCGCCGGTCTGGCTCTACCAGCTGTGGGGCTTCGTCGCCCCCGGCCTGCACAAGCACGAGAAGAAGTACGCGCTGTCGTTCGTCGGCACGGGCGTCCCGCTCTTCCTCGGCGGTGCCTTCTTCGCCTACAAGGTGCTGCCCACCACCGCGAAGGTCCTGATCGGCTTCACGCCGCACGGTGTCAACAACCTGTTGCCGCTGGACGACCTGCTCGACCTGGTCACCCGCATGGTGCTGGTCTTCGGTCTCTCCTTCGAGCTGCCGCTGCTGCTGGTCATGCTCAACCTCACCGGCATCATCACGGGCCGGCGCATGCTCGGCTGGTGGCGGGCCATGATCATGGGCATCACGGTCTTCGCGGCCATCGCCACGCCCAGCACCGACCCGCTGACCATGCTGGCGCTCGCCGTACCGATCTGGGTCCTGTACTTCGGCGCGGTCGTCTTCTCACTGATGAACGACCGGCGCAAGCGCCGCCGTGAGGCCGAGGGCCCCGACGACGACGAAGCCTCCGAGCTGGACCTCACGCCCGAGGACATCGGAGAGGTCGAAACGGTGGCGGCCAGCAGGGCGCTGCCCGGTCAGTCGGCCCCGGACCGCGTCAACGGTTATGACGACGTGACCTGACAAGGAGCGAAGATCTCGTAGGGTCAGGGCCGTGACCAGCGAGATCACCCTCTTCGTCAACCCCACCGCAGGACGCGGCCGGGGCGCCCGCGCGGCGCAGCCGGCCGCTTCCGCCCTGCGGGCGGCGGGATTCTCCGTGCGGACGGTTCTCGGCGAGAACGCCGCCGACGCCCTGACCCGCGCGCGCGACGCGGTCGAGGGCGGAACGGGAGCCCTGATAGCCGTCGGCGGCGACGGCATGGCGAACCTCGCCCTGCAGGCCGTCGCCGGGACCCGCACCCCGCTCGGCCTGGTCGCCGTCGGCACCGGCAACGACTTCGCCCGCGCCCTGGGCCTGCCCATACGCGATCCGGCGGCCGCGGGACGGCAGATCGCCGAATCCCTCAAGGGCTCCCGGCTCCGGGACGTCGACCTGGGCCAGGTGAACGGCACCTGGTTCGGCACCGTCCTCGCCTCCGGCTTCGACTCCCGGGTCAACGACCGCGGCAACCGCATGCGCCGGCCCTCCGGACGCGTCAAGTACGACCTGGCGATGCTCGCCGAACTGGCGGCCTTCCGGCCGGTCCGCTACCGGATGACCCTGGACGACGGCGAGACCCGCGAGATCGAGGCGACCCTCGTCGCGGTCGGCAACGGCTCGTCGTACGGCGGCGGCATGAAGATCTGCGCGGGCGCGGACCTCGGCGACGGACTGTTCGACATCACCGTCGTCGGGCCCTGCACCCGCAGGACGCTGCTCAGGGTCTTCCCGAAGGTGTACCGGGGCACCCACCTCTCCCATCCCGTGGTGAGCGTGCATCGGGCGGCCCGCGTCGAGCTCGTCGCCGACGGTCTGACCGGGTACGCGGACGGGGAGCCGCTGGGGCCGCTGCCGCTCACCGCGCGCTGCGTGCCGGGTGCGGTACGGGTGGCCATTCCCTGAGCTGCGGGGATCCGGGGTTTCACCGGCAACGGATCCGGATATTGATCGTCCTGTTGTCAGTGGCTGCCGGTAGTCTCGAAGGCACGATGACAGAGGACCTCTCACCGGCCGAGCGGTACGCGGCAGCACGGAAGCGCGCTGTCGAGCAGGCCACCGCGCTCGCCTCCTTCCGCGAGATGTACGACTTCGGCCTCGACCCCTTCCAGATCGAGGCCTGCAAGGCGCTCGAGGCGGGCAAGGGTGTGCTCGTGGCCGCGCCCACCGGCTCGGGCAAGACGATCGTCGGCGAGTTCGCCGTCCACCTGGCCCTCCAGCAGGGCAAGAAGTGCTTCTACACGACGCCGATCAAGGCGCTGTCGAACCAGAAGTACGCCGACCTCTCCCGCCGTTACGGCGCGGACAAGGTCGGCCTCCTCACCGGGGACAACAGCGTCAACTCCGACGCCCCGGTGGTCGTCATGACCACCGAGGTGCTGCGCAACATGCTGTACGCGGGTTCGCAGACCCTTCTCGGCCTCGGCCATGTGGTCATGGACGAGGTGCACTACCTCTCCGACCGCTTCCGCGGCGCCGTGTGGGAGGAAGTGATCATCCACCTTCCCGCCTCGGTCACCCTCGTGTCGCTCTCGGCGACCGTCTCGAACGCCGAGGAGTTCGGGGACTGGCTGGACACCGTGCGCGGCGACACCGAGGTGATCGTCTCCGAGCACCGTCCGGTGCCGCTGTTCCAGCACGTGCTCGCCGGACGCCGGATGTACGACCTCTTCGAGGAGGGCGAGGGCCAGAAGAAGGCGGTCAACCCCGACCTCACGCGCCTGGCCCGCATGGAGGCGAGCCGTCCGTCGTACCAGGACCGCAAGCGCGGGCGAGCCATGCGCGAGGCCGACCGGGAGCGCGAGCGCCGGCAGCGCTCGCGGATCTGGACGCCGGGCCGCCCCGAGGTCATCGAACGGCTCGACGCCGAAGGCCTGTTGCCCGCCATCACCTTCATCTTCAGCCGCGCCGCCTGCGAGGCCGCCGTCCAGCAGTGCCTGTACGCGGGCCTGCGGCTCAACGACGAAGAGGCGCGGGTGAAGGTGCGCGAGATCGTCGAGAGGCGCACGGACTCCATCCCGCCGGAGGACCTGCACGTCCTCGGGTACTACGAGTGGCTGGAGGGCCTGGAGCGGGGCATCGCGGCCCACCACGCCGGCATGCTGCCCACGTTCAAGGAGGTCGTCGAGGAGCTTTTCGTACGCGGCCTGGTGAAGGCCGTGTTCGCCACCGAGACCCTCGCGCTCGGTATCAACATGCCCGCCCGCTCGGTGGTGCTGGAGAAGCTAGTCAAGTGGAACGGCGAACAGCACGCCGACATCACCCCCGGTGAGTACACCCAGCTGACCGGCCGGGCGGGGCGCCGCGGCATCGACGTCGAGGGCCACGCCGTCGTGCTGTGGCAGCGCGGCTTCAGCCCCGACCACCTGGCGGGACTCGCGGGCACCCGCACCTACCCGCTGCGCTCCAGCTTCAAGCCGTCGTACAACATGGCGGTGAACCTGGTCGAGCAGTTCGGACGGCACCGTTCGCGCGAACTCCTGGAGACCTCCTTCGCGCAGTTCCAGGCCGACAAGTCGGTCGTCGGGATCTCCCGGCAGGTGCAGCGCAACGAGGAGGGACTCGAGGGTTACAAGGAGTCCATGACCTGCCACCTCGGGGACTTCGAGGAGTACGCGGGGCTGCGCCGGGAGCTCAAGGACCGCGAGACCGAGCTCGCCAAACAGGGCGTGGCGCAGCGTCGCGTCGAGGCGGCGGTCGCGCTGGAGAAGCTCAAGCCGGGTGACATCATCCATGTCCCGACCGGCAAGTTCGCCGGTCTGGCGCTGGTGCTGGACCCCGGTCTGCCCGCGGGCCGGTCCAACGGCCACCGAGGCTTCGAGCAGCACGACGGTCCGCGCCCGCTGGTGCTCACCGCCGAGCGTCAGGTCAAGCGGCTGGCCTCGATGGACTTCCCGGTGCCGGTGGAGGCGCTGGAGCGGATGCGTATCCCGAAGTCCTTCAACCCGCGTTCCCCGCAGTCCCGTCGCGACCTCGCGTCCGCCCTGCGCACCAAGGCCGGGCACATCGTCCCCGACCGGCTGCGCAAGAGGCGCGCCGAGGCGGCCGACGACCGCGAGATCGCCCGGCTGCGCACGGCGATCCGAGCCCACCCCTGCCACGGGTGCAACGACCGTGAGGACCACGCCCGTTGGGCCGAGCGCTACCACCGGCTGCTGCGTGACACCTCGCAGCTGGAGCGTCGCATCGAGGGCCGGACGAACACCATCGCCCGCACCTTCGACCGTATCGTCGCCCTGCTCACCGAGCTGGACTACCTGCGCGGCGACGAGGCCACCGAACACGGCAGACGCCTGGCCCGGCTGTACGGCGAACTCGACCTGCTGGCCAGCGAATGCCTGCGGGCCGGTGTCTGGGAGGGCCTCGATCCGGCGGAACTCGCCGCCTGCGTCTCGGCGTTGGTCTACGAGTCGAGGGTCGGCGACGACGCGATGGCGCCGAAGCTGCCCTCCGGCAAGGCCAAGGCCGCGCTGGGCGAGATGGTCCGCATCTGGGGGCGTCTGGACGCTCTGGAGGAGGACTTCCGGATCACCCAGTCCGAGGGCGTGGGCCAGCGCGAGCCGGATCTCGGTTTCGCCTGGGCGGCGCACGAGTGGGCTTCCGGCAAGGGTCTCGACGAGGTGCTGCGCGAGGCGGAGATGCCGGCCGGCGACTTCGTCCGGTGGTGCAAGCAGGTCATCGACGTACTGGGCCAGATCTCGGCCGCCGCGCCGGTCTCCGGTGGAGAGAGCTCGACGGTGGCGAAGAACGCCCGCAAGGCGGTCGACGGGCTGCTGCGCGGGGTGGTCGCCTACTCGTCGGTGGGCTGAGCCGGGCCCGGTCGCCCGTGGTGCGCCGCCCCGACCTGGGGCGGCGCAGTCCCGTACGTCGGCACGGCGGCATGGAGACACGGCCGTGTGGCCGTACGTGAGGACGTCGCCCCACCCGCCGTGGTGTGCGTGTGCCGCCGCGTGGGGCCTTCGCCGGTTCGGTCACCAGGACCGCGACGCCGGCGGATCAGCCGCGGTGCCGCAGGTAGCCGCGCCAGCCGCCGTACGCCGTGATGTCCTCGGCACCGTCGAGCGCACAGGGCTCGCACAGGAAGCCGGGCACATGGGTGCCGTCGGCCAGTTCGACCCGGCCGAGCGCCATCGGGCGGGGCAGCCCGGCGAGCAGGCGTCCGAGGCCCTCGGCGGGCAGCCGCCACACCTCCGCCTCGATGGCGGCCCCGCCGGTGCCGGCGCGGACCAGACCCGGCTTCGGAGGTGTGGTGGCCAGGGCGTACAGGCGGTAGGCGGCCGCCGTCGCCGTCGTCCGCTCCCACTCGGCACCCAGCGCGAGGAGCTGTGGGTTCAGGGGCTGGCCCGAGAGATGGGCGCCGACCACGGCGACGCGCGTCCCCGGCCGCAGCAGGGCGGCCATCCGGGCCAGGCGTTCGTCGGTGAAGGCGGGGCCGATCAGCATGACGCCGAAGGGCAGCCCGTCCACGGTGCCCGCCGGGACGGCGACCGCGGCGAGGTCGAAGAGGTTCGTGGAGTTGGTGAAACGCCCCAGACGGGCGTTGGCGCCCAGCGGGTCGGCGGCGACCTCCGCGAGCGTCGGGTGGCCCGGGGCGGTCGGCAGCAGCAGGGCGTCCGCGTCGCCGAGCGCGGCGAGGGCCCGCGGACGCAGGGCGGCCAGCCGGTCCTGGTCGGCGAAGAGCCGGTGGGCCGGGATGTCCCGGGCGCGGGTGATGATCCCCGTCACGGTCGGATCGAGACCCGTACCTCCCTCGGTGAGCAACTTGTCGACAAAGCTCCCCACCGCGGTGTAGCGCTCGGCGACGAACGCGCCCTCGTAGAGCATCGCCGCCGCCTCGGTGAACGGCGTGAGATCGAGCGTGCGCACCTCGGCGCCCGCCGCGACGAGCTGTGCCACGGCGGCTTCGTACGCCTCCGCCCAGCCCGCGTCCAGCTCACCGAGCTGTGCCGTCGGGGGGACGGCGACGCGCCATGGGCCGGGGGCCCGCTGGGGGAGAGCGGGCAGCGCGCGTCCGGACGGGCGGGCCAGGTGTCCGAGGGCCTCTTCGGCCTCCGGGAGCGTACGGGCGAAGACGGTCACGCAGTCCAGTGAGGCGCAGGCGGGGACGACGCCGGTGGCCGGGACCAGGCCGCGGGTCGGCTTCAGACCGACGATGCCGTTGAAGGCGGCGGGAACACGGCCGGAACCGGCCGTGTCGGTGCCGAGGGCGAGATCGACCAGGCCCAGCGCCACCGCCACGGCAGATCCGGAGCTCGAACCACCACTGACGCGGGTCGGATCGAGTGCGTTCCGCACGGCACCGTACGGGGAGCGGGTGCCGACCAGACCGGTCGCGAACTGGTCCAGGTTCGTGGTGCCCAGGACGAGTGCGCCGGCCGCTCGCAGGCGGGCCACCGCCGGGGCGTCCTCGCCCGGGGTGTACGCGTACGCGGGGCAGCCGGCCGTGGTCGGCAGGCCCGCCGCGTCGATGTTGCCCTTCACCGCGAGGAGCCGGCCGGCGAGGGGGAGGTGTTCGCCGGCGGCGAGGCGGGCGTCGAGGGCCTCGGCCTCCTTCTCCACCTCGGCCCGGCGGCGCAGGCCGATCCAGATCTCGGGGCGGTCGACCGCCTCGACGCGGGCGTAGGCCGACTGCACTCGGGCGAGGGCGGACATGGTGTGCTCCGTGTTCGTCAGGGTCCGTCAGGTTCCGTCAGGTTTCGGCAGGCTTCGTCAGAGCCGGTAAGGATTTATTGGGTTTCGTCGATTTCCATTGTGGTACGGCGGGTTCCACCAGACGCGATCCGGTGGATGGTGGGTGCCCATCGCCCACCGCCCACCTCGCGGTCACGGACCATGCGTGTGCCGTCAGGTGGCGGGTGCCAGGACCACCAGTGCCGTGCCCGCCTCCACCTGGGCGCCCGGTCTGGTGAGGACCTGGCGCACGACTCCGTCCATCGGGGCGGACACCCTGGACTCCATTTTCATCGCCTCCAGCGCCAGCAGCGGCTGGCCGGCGGTGACGCGGTCGCCGGGCTCGACGTTCAGCTGCCACACGGACGCCGCGAACTCGGCCTCCACGAGCCGGCCGCCCGCCGGGACGGTCACCTCGGCGGCCGCCGCCACGGGCGCGGTGGCGGCGTCCGCGCGGGCGAACTCGCCCGCCGCCTCCCAGGCGTCCCGCTCCGCGCCGAACGCGGCGCCCTGCCGGGCCCGGAACGTCGCGATCGACTCGGCGTGGGTGGCGAGGAAGTCCTCGTAGCGCGCCAGCGAGAACTCGCCCTCCTCGATCCGGGGCACGAACCGCCCCGAGACGATGTCGGCGCGCAGAGCGAGGAGTTCGCCGGGTTCCACGGCGTACCACTTGATGCGGTCGAAGAAGCGCAGCAGCCAGGGCGAGCCCGGCTCGAAGGCGCCTCGCTGCTGCCACGCCGACCACACCTGGGTGGTCCGGCCCACGAACTGGTAGCCGCCCGGCCCCTCCATGCCGTAGACGCAGAGGTAGGCGCCGCCGATACCGACGGAGTTCTCGGCGGTCCAGGTACGGGCCGGGTTGTACTTGGTGGTGACCAGGCGGTGCCGCGGGTCCAGCGGAGTCGCGACCGGCGCCCCCAGATACACGTCGCCCAGGCCCAGGACGAGGTACTCCGCGTCGAACACGGTGCGGTACACGTCGTCCACCGAGTCCAGGCCGTTCACCCGCCGGATGAACTCGATGTTCCACGGGCACCAGGGCGCGTCGTCGCGGACCCCGGCCATGTAGCGCTCGACGGCCTCGCGGGTCGCCGGGTCGTCCCAGGACAGCGGGAGGTGCACGGTACGGGAGGGGACCACGAGCTGGTCGGTGGGCGGGAGCGTGCGAACCGTCTCCCGCACGGCGGCGAGCAGGGCGCGCTGCGGAAGTCTGCGCGGATCCGCCTGGATCTGCAGGGAGCGGATGCCGGGGGTCAGGTCGGTGACGCCGTCGACGTCCGCCGCGGACACCGCCTCCATCAGGGCGTGGACCCGCATGCGCAGCGCCAGGTCCAGTTGCATGGGCCCGAACTCGACCAGCAGGTTGTCGTCGCCGCTGCGGCGGAACGTCACGTCGCCGTCCCGCGCCAGCACCCCGCCGTCCACGACCGCGGCCCGCGCCGAGCCGTCGTCGGCGAGCGGCGCGAAGCGCACGGTGTCACCGGGGCGGAGCTGGCCGAGCTTCCACCGCTCCGTGCTGACGACCGTCGCGGGGCAGACGAAGCCGCCGAGCGAGGGACCGTCCGGGCCGAGCAGCACCGGCATGTCGCCCGTGTAGTCGACGGCGCCGACCGAGTACGGAGTGTCGTGGATGTTGGACGGGTGCAGCCCCGCCTCGCCACCGTCCGTGCGCGCCCAGCGGGGTTTGGGGCCGATCAGTCGTACGCCGGTGCGCGCCGAGTTGAAGTGGACCTTCCAGTCGGCCGCGTAGAAGTCGTGGATGTCGTCCTCGGTGAAGAACTCCGGTGCGGCGTGCGGACCTTCGAGCGCACCGATCTCCCACCCGGACGTGAGGACGGGCCGGTCGGCGGGCGGTACGGGCGCCGTCGCGGCGGTGACCGATCCGCCGTGCAGCACGTCCCCCGTCCGCAGTGCCCGGCCGCCGTGGCCGCCGAACCGGCCCAGGGTGAAGGTGGCGGCGCTGCCGAGGAACGCCGGGACGTCCAGGCCCCCGCCCGCGAAGAGGACATAGGTGCGCAGGCCGTGTCCGGTGGGCGCGCCGACCTCCAGCACCGCTCCCGCGGGCACCGTCACCGGCTCCCACCGGGCGACCGCCGTGCCGTCCACGGTGACCGGCGCCGGGGCACCGGTGACGCACACCGTGACGGCGTGCGTGAAGCGCAGGGCGGGCCCCCGCAGGGTGCACTCCAGACCGGGTGCGCCCTCGTCGTTGCCGAGGGCGCGGTTGCCCAGCCGGAAGGACAGGTCGTCCATCGGCCCGCACGGCGGCACGCCCACCTGCCAGTAGCCGGTGCGGCCCGGCCAGTCCTGGACCGTGGTGAGCGTGCCGCCGGAGACCACCTCGACGCGCGGCGTCGGATCGGTGACGCGGGCCAGCGTCGCCGTCGAGTGCGCGGCCCGCCGGAAGGACGGGTCGGCGAGCGCGGCCCGCACCAGCCCCAGGTTGGTCTCGACGCCGTCGACCCGGGTCCTGGCCAGCGCCTCGTCCAGCCGCTCCAGGGCGTGCGCGCGGTCCGTGCCGTACGCGACGACCTTCGCGAGCATCGGATCGTAGGCGGTGGTCACCTCGGTGCCCGTCTCCACCCAGCCGTCCACCCGGACGCCTGCGGGGAACTCGACCCGGGTCAGCAGTCCCGCGCTCGGCCGGTGCTCGCGCGAGGGGTCCTCGGCGTACAGCCGGGCCTCCACCGCGTGGCCGCGCGGGGCCCCCGGGTCCCGTACGACCTCCGACTCCCCCCGTGCGAGCCGCAGCATCCAGGCGACGAGGTCGACCCCGTAGATCTCCTCGGTGACCGGATGCTCCACCTGGAGGCGGGTGTTGACCTCCAGGAAGTACGCCTCCTCGCGTGCGGCGTCGTACACGAACTCGACCGTGCCGGCCGAGCGGTAGCGGACACTCGCGCACAGGTCATGCGCGCGGGCGGCGAGACGGTCCCGCACATGAGCCGGGAGCCCGGGAGCCGGCGCCTCCTCCACGACCTTCTGGTTGCGCCGCTGGAGCGAGCAGTCGCGGTCGCCGAAGGTGACGACACGGCCCCGGCCGTCGCCGAAGACCTGCACCTCGACATGGCGGGCGTGCTCGACCAGTCGCTCCAGGAAGACTCCGGCGGAGGTGAAGGACGCGGCGGCGACGCGCTGCACGCGTTCCCAGGCCCGGGTCAGTTCACCGGCGGAGCGGCAGGCGGCCATGCCGATGCCGCCCCCGCCGCCGGTGGCCTTGAGCATCACGGGATAGCCGATGCGCCCGGCCGAGTCCAAGGCTTCCTGAAGTCCGCCCAGCAGTCCCGTTCCCGGGGCCGGCGGCACACCCGCCGCCTCCGCGGCGGCCCGCGCCGTGTGCTTCGCCCCGAACAGCTCCAGCTGCCCCGGCGTCGGTCCCACGAAGACGATCCCGGCGTCCTCGCAGCGCCGTGCGAAGGCCGCGTCCTCGGACAGGAAGCCGTAGCCGGGATGGATCGCCCCGGCGCCGGTGTCCTTGGCCGCCTTCAGGACCAGGTCGGCGTCGAGGTACGACTCCTTCGCGGGGGCCGGGCCCAGCCGGACGGCCTCGTCGGCGAGCCGGACGTGCGGCGCCGAGCGGTCGGGGTCGGAGTACACCGCGACCGTACGGAGGCCGAGTTCGCGCGCGGTGCGGATGATCCGGACGGCGATCTCGCCCCGGTTGGCGACCAGCAGGGTGTCGAAGCTCATGCGGCCGTCCCGACGCTCATCCGCACGGCGGTCGGTTCGAAGCCGTTGCAGGGGTTGTTGATCTGGGGGCAGTTGGAGACCAGGACGAGCACGTCGCGTTCGGCGCGCAGGGTCAGTGCGAGGCCCGGGGCCGAGAGACCGTCGACGATGCCGAGGGTGCCGTCGCTCTCCACCGGCACGTTCATGTACCAGTTGATGTTGGAGACGAGGTCGCGCTTGCCGAGGCCGTGCCGGGCGCCCCGCGCGAGGAAGTTGTCCACGCAGGCGTGCTGCGACCAGGTGTGGTGGCCGTAGCGCAGGGTGTTCGACTCCTTGGAGCAGGCGCCGCCGACCGTGTCGTGCCGGCCGACGTCGTCGGACACCACGGTCATCAGGGGCGTGTGCTCGTCGGACATCAGCACGCTGCCGGCCGTCAGGAAGATGTTCCCCTGCGCCTGGATGGTGTCGGGCGCGCTGTAGCGGACGGACGGATCGTGGGCGTCGTACACGAGGAAGTCGACGGCCTGGTTGCCGTGCAGGTCGGTGATGGTGAGTGTCTCGCCCGCGCGGATGACGGACGACCAGGCGGCACGTGCGGGAACGACGGTCGTGCCACCCGTGCCGCCCGTCGTGTCGGGGCCGCTCGGCGGGGTGGACCCGCTCGTCGTGGGGGTGCCGGCGGTGGTGGTGGCGGTGGCGCTCGTGCTCGTGCCCGTGCTCATGCGAGCCCCCTCGCGGCGAGGAACTCGACGGTGTTCAGGAAGGCGCGGCGCCCCTCGGGCGTCGCCTCCCACAGCGGGTCGCCCGGCTTCGTCGCCGCCGACCGCCAGGCGAGCACCTCCAGGGCGGTGCTGGTGTAGGCGGGGCGTGGGTCGACCGGGTGCGGCACGTTCGCGATGAGCACGGTGACGTCCTGCTCGGCGCGCAACGTCACACTGCCGCCCGGACCCGCCGAACCGGTGAAGTCCAGGGAGCCGTCGTCGCGTATCGACACGCCCTGGAAGAAGGAGAGCGAAGGCGGCAGATCACGTGGTCCGAGGCCGTTCTTGGCGGCGGCCAGCTTGAACAGTTCGCGTCCCGCGGGGGAGGCGGACTGCGGCGCGCCGTCCCCGTAGCGCCGGGTGTTGCGTACGAGCGTGGAGGTGCCGCACAGCGCGTCGTGCCGTCCGGAGGTGTCGGCGGTGAGCGAGGCGAGCACGCGACCCTGGTCGGAGAGGAGCAACTGCCCCTCGCCCAGGTACGCGTTCCACTGGACCTTGACCGTGTCCGCCACGTTCAGGCGCTCCCAGGGGCGGTCGGCGGCGTACAGGAGGAGGTGCGCACAGGCGTCGCCGCTCAGGTCGGTCAGCCTGAGTTCCGTGCCGCGGGCCAGCACCCGGTGTGTGTAGCCGCCGCCGGCCACCGTCTCCGCCCACACCAGGTGGCCGGCCTCGCAGGGGGGCGCGGGCCAGGTGCTCGCCGGGACGACGGGCATGGCCTCGGCACGGGTGCCCTCCTGGGCGCGGGCGTGATCGCGTGCTCCGTACGTGGTCGCTGTCGCCATCGCGGGTCCTCCGGCTCCGGGGTGATTTCTGTCGCCCGACAGAAATTAGGAGCGGCGGAGTTCGCCGCCGTGTCCCGCGCGTTGCCGTCCGGTTACCGATCCCTCACCCTCGATCCCTCACCGCCACCGTCACCGCCGCCGTCACCGCCGCCGTCACCGCCGCCGCCGCCGTCGCCGTCGCCGTCGCCGTCGTCCTCGATCCGCCGCGTGCCGCGTGCCGCGTGCCGCGTGCGGCGTGCGGCCCGCCGCGCGGTGGCGGCCGGAGTGGCCGCCAGGGCGGACGTGGCCGGTCACGTGGCTGCGCGGTCCGCTCGCCGGGGCGATCGGCTACCGGCGCCATGTGCGAGGATCGAACGCATGGGAGCCGGTGACGGACGACGGGTCGGCCGGCCGCGTGCGACGCAGCGGCCGGACAGCGGTCTGTCGCCGCGCGACGAACTGCTCGGCGCGGCGGCCGAGTTGTTCACGACACACGGGTACGCGGCGACGACCACCCGGGCCGTCGCCGAGCGGGCGGGCATGCGCCAGGCGTCCATGTACCACTACGTCTCCGGCAAGGAGGAGCTGCTCGCCGAGCTCCTGGAGTCCACGGTCACGCCCTCGCTGGCCTACGCCCGGGAGCTCCTGGCGGACGACGCGGCCGCGCCCGAGGGCCGGTTGTGGGAACTGTGCCGCACCGACGTCGAACTGCTCTGCGGCGGCCCGCACAACCTGGGCGGGCTGTACCTGCTGCCCGAGGTGCGCGCCGAGCGTTTTGCCGGATTTCACGCCGTACGGGCCGAACTCAAGGACGCCTACCGACAGTTGCTGGCCGCGACAGCCGCGGGCGGCGCTCTCGCCAAGAGTGAACTCGATCTGCGGACGGATCTGCTGTTCGGCCTCATCGAAGG
Source organism: Streptomyces fagopyri (assembly GCF_009498275.1). Lineage (NCBI taxonomy): Bacteria > Bacillati > Actinomycetota > Actinomycetes > Kitasatosporales > Streptomycetaceae > Streptomyces > Streptomyces fagopyri. Next base: position 7,362,082 of record NZ_CP045643.1, read on the forward strand.
GGTGATTCTCGTGCACCGCTCCGACCCGGACCGGCCCGTGTCCGCGTTCGCCGAGGCCACCGCCGACGCGGCGCTGCGGATCGCCGGAATCTGAGATACCGCCCGGTGGGCGAGGGATTTTCGGCTACCCGTACGGCGTTACTCAGGGTGTGCGAGTGAAGCCTGAGCGTGCAAATGGGCCGAGGGTACTCCCGTCGCGCGGGCGATTTCAGGCGCTTGCTGAATATGACACGGCGATGATCCGGTCGGACTAAGCTCGCCCGCAGCGCACCGAGTTGAGATGTAATCGTGCGCTTGTTCCCAAAAGTTCCGAAGATTCAGTTTGACCACGCAGTTTTCCCCACGAACTCCCCCCGACCCCCCCGCCGATCTGTCTCAGAGGGCATACATGGTGAGTGTTCAATCGCCTCCCGGTGGCCGCGAACTTCCCTACGCGCGCGTCCTGTTGCTGCCGGCCATACTGATGGCCGCGGTGACCGGGGCCGCCGTCGCCGTGGTGACGAGCCCGGCCAGGTCCGCCGTCGGCTGGTGCGGCGCCATCGCGACGCTGCTGGTCGTCACCGTCGCCGCGGAAGCCGTACGCCGCGGCCGCGACGCCCGTGACCTGCGCGCCGAACTCGCCCGCAGCACCGCGTACTTCGAACAGCGCATCGCCGCCCACGACCAGGAGTTCGCGCGCCTGCGCACCGACGTCCTGCCGGTCGCGCTCCGCCGCATGCGGGGCGGCGTCAATCCCGAGGTCGTGGCCCGCACCTTCGGTCACGGCAAGGGCGACCCCCACGAACTCTCCGCCGTACAGCGGGATCTGCTCGGCGCCGTGCTGAAGGTCGTGGACGACGAGGACCTGCTGCGCGACTCCTCCCAGCGTTCCTTCGTCAACATCGCCCGGCGCGTCCAGGCGATCGTCCACCAGCAGAACAAGGAACTCCGCGAGATGGAGGAGGACCACGGGCGCAACCCCGAGGTCTTCGACGACCTGCTGCGCATCGACCACGGCACCGCGCTGATCGGCCGCCTCGCCGACTCCATCGCCGTGCTCGGCGGCGGCCGCCCGGGACGCAACTGGCCCGAACCCGTACCGCTGTTCAGCGTGATGCGCGGCGCCATGTCCCGGATCCTGGAGTACCGGCGCATCGAGCTGCACTCGATCGCCGATGTCGCCGTCAACGGCATCCACGTCGAACCGGTCATCCACGCCGTCGCCGAACTGCTCGACAACGCGACCCGCTACTCGCCGCCGACCACCAAGGTGCACCTCACCGCCCTCGTCGTGCAGACCGGTGTCGCCATCGAGATCGAGGACTCGGGCGTCAGCTTCAGCGACGAGGCCCGCGGAAAGATCGAGGAACTGCTCCGGCAGGCCGCGGCCGGCGTCGACCTCAACATCCTCGGCGAGGCCCCCCGGCTCGGCATGGCCGTCGTCGGACGGCTCTCGAAGATGTACGACATGAAGATCTCGCTCCGCCAGTCCGCGTACGGCGGTGTCCGCGCCGTCATCGTGGTGCCGAGCAACATGCTCACCAAGGACCCCGCCCCCGGCCTCGCGCACGGCGTCGGCGTGAACGCGGTGCCGACGATGGACACCGACGGGGTCGAGGGGCCCAAGCGCAAGCCCAAGAAGCGCCGTCCGACCACCGGACCCCGTATCCCGTCGCCGCACGACGGCTCCCAGGACGACGACGCCCCGCTGGTCACCGAGTGGACGGCGGGCGGCCTGCCGCAGCGGCGCAGCAGGGTCAAGGTCCCGCTCAGCCAGCGGATCGCCGAGGCGCGCGCCGCCGAGCTGGCCGCCGAGACCTCGGGGGCCCCGGACCCCTGGGCCGCCGCGCCCGCCCCGAAGAAGGAGGAGGAGCCCCCGCCGGGGCTGTGGGTCGAGGCGTTCATGGAGGGACTCAAGGGCGACCCCGACCCGACCGCATTCACCCAGAGCCATCAGCCGGCCCCTGCTGAGGCCGACGAGGAGGGGGACCTCAAGTGATCCAGCAGCGAGGCAACTTCGACTGGATGCTCAAAGATCTCGCCGACGGCGTTCCGGGCATCCAGCAGATCGTGGTGCTCTCCGCCGACGGACTGCGTATCGCCCGCTACGGCGGCGACCCCGACGCCGCCGACCGCGTCGCCGCCGCCTGCGCGGGCCTCCAGAGCCTGGCCGGAGCCGTCGCGGGCGAGATCCCCCGCAGCGACGGCACCATGCGGATGGTCATCATCGAGATCAACGGCGGCTACTTCTACCTCATGTCCGCCGGGGCCAACGCCTATCTGGCGGTCCTCGCCAACCAGACCGCGGAACCCGGCCTGATGAGCAACCGCATGCGTGACCTCGTCGCACGGATCGGCGCGCATCTCACCAGCCCGCCGCGCCGCAACGGGCAGACCGTATGACTCCTCCGCAACGCCGCCGGCGCCATCCCACCGAAGAGCCCCGCGAAGTCCCCCAGGGAAGCCCCCCGCACGGGGGAGCCGCCCCGGCGGAAGCCCCCCAGGAGGGCCAGGAGCAGGACCCCAAGATCCCCGGGCGCCTGTACGTGCTCACCGGCGGGAGCGAGGGCGGCGACCGGGCCGACCTCGACCTGGTCACCTTGATCGTGGCGCGCGCCGACCCTCCGGCGCCCACCACTCAACCCGAGCAGTCGGTGCTGCTGCGGCTCTGCAGGGCCCCGCTGTCCGTGGCCGAGCTCTCGGCCTATCTCAATCTGCCGTTCAGCGTGGTGACCGTCCTGCTCACCGAGCTGCTGACGGCCGAACTGGTACAGGCGCGCGCCCCGATCGTCCGCTCGGCGCTCCCCGACCGTTCCCTCCTCGAAGCGGTGATGCATGGACTTCAAAAGCTCTGACACGATCACCGGCCCGCGCGCCGAGGACCACCTGCCGCACACGGCGACCGCCGCGGTGAAGATCGTGATCGTGGGCGGTTTCGGGGTCGGCAAGACGACCATGGTGGGTGCCGTCAGCGAGATCAAGCCGCTGACCACCGAGGAGACCATGACGCAGGCCGGCATCGGCATCGACGACAACTACGGATCCGAGACCAAGACGGCCACCACCGTGGCCATGGACTTCGGACGTATCAGCATCACGGAACAACTGGTGCTGTACCTCTTCGGCACCCCCGGCCAGGAGCGCTTCTGGTTCCTGTGGAACGGCCTCTTCGAGGGCGCGCTGGGCGCGGTCGTGCTGATCGACACCCGCCGCCTCGAAGTCAGCTTCGACGTGATCGGCCGTCTGGAGGAACGCGGCGTGCCGTTCGTCATCGCCATAAACGACTTCCCGGACGCGCCCAGCTATCCGATCGAGGACCTGCGCACCGCGCTCGACCTCTCGGAGGAGATCCCGATCGTCAGGTGCGACGCGCGCCGCCGGGCCTCCAGCCGCGACGTCCTGATGACGCTGATGCGTTTCCTGCACTCGCTGGCGATGTCCCCCTCGCGGGCCTGACGGCCGCCGGCGACCGCGAGCCCCCCACCCCCACCCCACTCCCACCCCCCAAGACACCGGACCCCATTCAGCTTCGGAGCGATCACCGTGACGCCTGAACCCCACTCACCGGCCGGTACGGACGGCCTCGCGCTCGACCCGCCACCGGGCTGTCCCGCCCACGGCCGAGGTCCCGGCGGACTCCACCGGCTCTACGGCCCCGAGGCGGATGACCTGGGAGCCCTGTACGAGGAACTCCGTGATGAGCACGGTGCGGTCGCCCCCGTACTGCTCCACAACGACGTGCCGATCTGGGTGGTGCTCGGCCACGCGGAGAACCTGCACATGGTGAGCACACCCACCCACTTCTCCCGGGACAGCCGTCTGTGGACCGCCGTCAAGGACGGCACGGCCGGCCCCGAACACCCGCTCGCGCCGCACATCGCCTGGCAGCCCATCTGCTCCCACGCCGAGGGCGACGAGCATCTGCGGCTGCGCGGCGCGGTCATGGGCGCCATGTCGACCATCAATCACCGCACCATCCGGCGGCACATCAACCGGGCGACCCAGATCCTGGTCAACCGCTTCTGCGAGAAGGGCCGGGCGGAGCTGGTCAGCCAGTTCGCCGAGCACCTTCCGATGGCCGTGCTGTGCCAGATCATCGGCATGCCCGACCAGTACGACGACCGTCTGGTGCAGGCCACCCGCGACCTGCTCAAGGGCACCGAGACCGCGATCGCCAGCAACGAGTACGTCATGAACATCCTGATCCGGCACACCGCCCGCCGCCGGGACCAGATCGCGGACGACTTCACGGGCCATCTCATCAACCACCCGGCAGGGCTCACCGACGACGAGGTCGCCCAGCATCTGCGCCTGGTGCTGCTGGCCGCTTACGAGGCCACGGCCAACCTGCTCGCCAACGTGCTGCGTGTGGTGCTCATCGACCCGCGCTTCCGCGCCCGGTTGAACGGCGGGCAGATGACGGTCCCCGAGGCGGTCGAGCAGTCGCTGTGGGACGAACCCCCGTTCAGCGCCGTCCTCGGCTACTTCGCCAAGCAGGACACCGAGTTGGGCGGCCGGACCATCCGGCGGGGCGACGGCCTGATCCTCGGCATCGCGCCGGGCAACATCGACCCCCGGGTACGCCCCGACCTCAAGGCCGACATGATGGGCAACCGGTCCCACCTCGCCTTCGGCGGCGGACCCCACGAGTGCCCGGGACAGGACATCGGCCGCGCCATCGCCGACGTCGGCGTCGAGGCGCTGCTGATGCGGCTGCCCGACGTCGAACTCGAAGGCGACGAGGACGAGTTGCGCTGGCGTTCGTCGATGTCGTCGCGGCACCTGGTGGACCTTCCGGTCTACTTCGAGCCGCGGCCGCCCGAGGAGGTGCGGGACGTGATGTCCGCCCCGGCGATCCCGCCGCAGCGGCCGCCCTGGCAGGTCGGCACCGACCAGCCCGCGGTGTCCGCGCAGCGGCCCGAGCCACCGCTGCCGACATCGACGCCCGCGCCGCTGACGACGGCACCGGCGCCCGTACCCGTCCGCCCCGCGGGGGCCTGGCAGCGCTTCCTGGCGTGGTGGCGCGGCTACTGAGCGGGCGGCCGGGGCTCCCGGCTACCGCGCCCAGTCGTCGTGCGCGGACCAGGCCCGGAGCACCCGCGCACTGACGAACCGGTGCGCCAGCCCCGTGACCGGATCGGTGAACTCCAGCTTCCGCGCGAGCAGTTGGAGCGGGCGCCGGAAGTCGCCGGCCGGCACGGGGCCGGTCACCACCGGGTAGAGCGGATCGCCGAGGATGGGCACGCCCAGCGCGGTCATGTGCACCCGGAGCTGATGGGTCTGTCCGGTGCGCGGCACCAGCCGGTAGCGTCCCAACCCGTCGCGGTGCTCGCGGAGTTCGACCCGGCTCACGGCGTTCGGCTCGCCCGCCACCTCCCGCGCGGCCAGCACCCCGCGCTCCTTCACGATCCGGCTGCGGACCGTCCGCGGCAGGGCGAGCCCCTCGTCGTACGGGGCCACCGCCTCGTACTCCTTGGCGACGAGCCGGTCGCGGAACAGCGACTGGTAGGCGCCGCGCTCCTCGGGCCGCACGGTGAACAGCACCAGCCCGGCGGTGAGCCGGTCGAGGCGGTGCGCGGCGCCCAGCGCCGGGATGTCCAGCTCCCGCCGCAGCCGGGCGAGCGCGGTCTCGGCGACATGGCTGCCCCGCGGTGTGGTGGCGAGGAAGTGGGGTTTGTCGGCCACCACGACATGCGCGTCGCGGTACACGACGTCGACGGCGAACGGCACCCGCTCCTCGTCGGGCAGCTCCCGGTGGAACCACACGAACATCCCCGGCTCGTACACCGTGCCGGACTCCACCGGCCGCCCGTCCGCCCGCACGATCAGCCCGTCCGCGAGCATCGTGTCGATCACCCCGGCACCGGCCGCGAGCCGCTCCACCAGATGCTCCCGCACGGTGGCCCACCCCCCGGCCTGCGGCAGCCTGACGCGCACGGGGTCGACGCCGTCGCGCTGCGGCAGGGGGGAGGGCGGGATCCTGGGCTTACGTCTCACCCGCTCAAGCCTACGGGCGGCGGCGGTGCGGGGCGCTCCCCGCCCGGCGGTGCGAGGCGGGGGCGGGGGCGGGCGTCGGAGTCAGGCGTACGAGGCCGGGGCCGCCTCGGGAGCCTGGGCCGCCGTCGTCCGCGCCCGGTACGCCCGGTAGGCCGCACCGGCGAGCAGGGTCGACCCCAGGAACAGCACCGTGAACCACTGGAAGTACCAGTGACCGCCCGCCGGGTCGTACACCGCGGCGCGCGGCCAGGCGAGGTCGACGCTCATGAGGAGACCGTAGACGAGGGCGATCGCGTTGACCGGGACGCCCCAGCGGCCCAGCGAGAAGAGCGGAGCGCCCGTCTCGTCGGTCCCGCCTGCGGTGAACTCGCCACGCAGCCGGCGCACCAGCATGGGCCCGGTCACCATCGCGTACGCCAGGTACAGCATCACGATGCAGGTGGTGCCGATCGCCAGAAAGGCCTCGGGGGAGGCGAAGTTCAGCAGCAGCAGGGCGGCCGCGAGGACACCGACCGTGAGCGCGGGGACGCTCGGCATGCCGGTGCGCGGGTTGACCCTCGCGAGCCGGTGGGAGAAGGGGAGCCGGCCGTCCCGGGCCATCGAGAAGAGCATGCGGCAGGCGGCCGTCTGGATCGCGAGCGTCGCCACCGCGACGGCCACCACCACGTCGGCGAGCAGTGCCCGGCCCACCCCGTCCCCGAGGCTGCTGGTCAGCACGTAGCTCAGGCCGTCCACGCCCAGGTGCCCGTCGGTGAGGCTGGGCGCGGCCAGCAGTCCGCCGAGCACGATCAGTCCGCCGAGCAGACCCGCCGCGCCGAGTGCGGTGAGGATCGTCCGGGGAGCGGTGCGCCGGGGGTTGTGCGTCTCCTCGCTCATCTCGCCGGCGCTGTCGAAGCCGATCATCACGTAGGCCGCCGTGAAGGAGCCCACCATCAGCGCCCCGAGCAGGCCCGGTCCACCCGCACCGGTGTGGAAGGTGATGCCGGGTGAGCGCTCGGAGTGGGTGAACAGCAGGACGATGATCAGAACGGCGCCGATGATCTCGGCGGTGACGCCGATACGGTTGATCATCGACATCACGCGGTTGTCGACGACGTTCACCAGCGTGGTCAGGACGAGCAGCACGACGCCGAGGACCGCCGCGTTCGCCGCGCCGTCGGGGCTGGTGGGTGCCGGATCGTCGCCCACCAGCTGGAAGCCGGACCAGATCGCGGGCAGCACCATCTGCAGCGCGAGGGCCGCCGCGGCGACCACCACGATCTGTCCGATCACCATGATCCAGCCGGCGAACCAGCCGAAGGAGAGGTTCGACAGACGCGAGGACCACTGGTAGATCGCGCCCGAGAGCGGATAGCGCGCGGCCAGTTCGGCGAAACAGGCGGCGACCGTCAGCTGGCCCACCAGGACGGCCGGCCAGGTCCAGAAGAAGACCGGGCCGCCGAACGCGTACCCGAAGGCGAAGAACTGGAAGACGGTCGTCAGGACCGAGATGAAGGAGAAACCGGCGGCGAACGAGGCGTACCGGCCGAGGCTGCGGCGCAGTTCCTGGCGGTAGCCGAACGGGGTGAGTGAGCCGTCGTCGGGGGAGTGGGGCGGATCGGGGCGGACGTCGGAGGGGGCGGTGGTGGTCACGGTGGCACCTGCCTTCGGCGCGGATTCCTGTCGGGTGACAGAAATTAGGGAGACCCTGTTTCGCACGCGTGACGCGACCGTGTCCGCGCCGCGCCGAAGTGCTCACGCCCCTCCCTCGAGCCCGGGGGGCGCACCGAAGAAGCGGGGCGAGACGGCCCGCGGGGCTGGTGACGGGGGTCTGGCCACCCCGTTCATCCGGCACCGTCCGCAGGAGGCCGGCCGGCTCGTCGGGCGGGCCGCGATCGCCGGTCGGGGCCCGTGCCGTGCCGTCGGTGCGGGGATTCCGGGAGCCCGCGAGGGCGGATCAAGGGTGAACTCCTGTGCCGGGCCGTGATCCTGACGCCGTGGGAGCCGTGCGACGAGGCCGGCCGTACGCTGCGGCGCGGCGCTCTCACCGGGTTGTCGGGGCGTTCGTGAACCGTGAGCCGTGCGTCCTGCGTCCTGCGTCGTTGTTCCGTGGGCCGTCGTCACCATGGAGGTCGGGGCCGGGAGGTGAGGCGGGGACGGCCCCGCTGTCTCCGGTGGTGCGCGATGGGCGGGGACGGTCCGTCGGCCGGGTGTGTGACGCGGCGTCAACTCGTTGTGCCCGCACGGCAGTCCGCGTCTTCGCCGATCACCATGATCCGGCCGATGGCCAGGCTGTTCGCGCTCGGCGGCTCAGCGGCTCGGCGGCTCAATACGAAGGCGGCGCTGTCCCGCAGGCCCTGCTGGACGCCGCGCGTCGCCGGTTTCGCCCCGTCCGACCGTGCGAGCGCGGCGGGGCGTCCCGCGATGTCCGGGCACCCCGACCGGGGTGCCCCATCCAGCCGTCCGGGCCAGCCGTCCGGGCCAGCCGTCCGGGCCAGCCGTCCGGGCCAGCCGTCCGGGCCAGCCGTCCGGGCCCGGCCGTCCGGGCCCGGCCGTCCGGGCGGTCCGGCCGCGCGGGCCCCGGCCGGCCGCGCGGGTCCCGGCGGCGGTGCGGCCCGTGGTGAGGTGGCGGGACATCCGTACGGTCAGGCCGTGCCGGTCGCGGTGGGAGCCCGTCCGGGGAGGGTCAGGAGGCCGTCGCCGAGGTCGCCTCCTGCTCGGCCTCCACCTGCGCGTTCCACTCCCGCTTGGCTGCCTGCCAGCCGTCCTCGTTGTGCCCCAGGCGCCAGTAGCCGGAGATCGACAGGTCCTCGCGAGGGATCTCCCGCTCCACCCGCAGCAGTCGGCGCAACTCCTTCACGAAGGCCGCCTCGCCGTGCACGAACGCGTGCACCCGGCCCTCCGGGAAGTCGAGCGCGCGCACGGCCGCCACCAGGGCCTCGCCGACCGGCCGGTCGCCGCGGTGCAGCCACACCACGTCCACGTCGGAGTCGATCTTCTGCTCCTCCTCGGGGTCCGAGACCTCCAGGAAGGCATGGGCCACGGCGCCGTCCGGCAGCGCCTCCAGGGCGGCGGCGATCGCGGGCAGCGCGCTCTCGTCACCGGCGAACAGATGCCAGTCGGCGCCCGCGTCGGGCGCGTACGCGCCGCCGGGTCCCATGAACCGGACCGTTTCGCCCGGTTGGACCCGGGCCGCCCAGGGACCGGCCAGGCCCTCGTCACCGTGGACCACGAAGTCGAGCGTCAGCTCCCGCAGTTCGGGGTCCCAGGCGCGCACGGTGTACGTCCGGGTCACGGGCCACTGCTCGCGCGGGAACTCCTCGCGGATCCGCTCCATGTCGAACGGCTCGGGGTAGCTGACACCCTCCGCGGCGAAGAGCAGCTTCACGTAGTGGTCGGTACAGGTGCCCGCGGTGAACTCGGCGAGGCCCTCGCCCCCGAGGACGACACGCTGCATGTGGGGAGTGAGCCGCTCGGTCCGCACGACGAGCGCGGAGTGGGGCTTCCTGGGCCTGCGTGCCGGACGCTCTGCCATGACGGCCTCCTCGTTCAAAGACTTAGGCTCACCTAAGTTAGCATCTCTGTCCCGGTTGGCACCCTTCGCAGGGAGGGCCTGAGCGCTCTTCGTACCGGGACTCGACTCCCCCCGGGGTGAGGATCGAGCCGTCCTCCAGACAGCGACGACGCCCTCACCCGGGAAACCCGTCCTCGCCTGCGGGAACGGGCACTTCTCAGCTGCCGAGTGTCGTGAGCAGACGCTGCAGGGAGCCGCCCAGGCCCCAGCGCGCCGCGAGTGCGTCCAGCGCGGCCGGGTCGCGCGGAGAGTGCGGCAGCGCCGGGTCGACGTCGGGCAGCGGGACGTCACCGGCCACCCGTACGACCTCGGGCGCCAGGGCGACGTAGGGTCGGGACTCGTCGAGCCGTCTGCGCTGAGAGGGCGTCAGCCCGGACTTCGGGTCGTCCACGGCGGACATGATCCCCGCCAGGTCGCCGAAGGCGTCGAGCAGCTTGGCCGCCGTCTTCTCGCCGATCCCGGGCACCCCCGGAAGGCCGTCGCTCGGATCGCCGCGCAGCAGCGCCAGGTCCGCGTATCCGGAGCCGTCGACCCCGTACTTCTCGCGCAGCCATGTCTCGTCGGTGAGCTGGAGGGTGCCGACGCCCTTGAGCGGGTACAGGACGCGCACCCCCCGCTCGTCGTCGACGAGCTGGTAGAGGTCGCGGTCGCCGGTGACGATGTCGACCGGGCCGGTGGCGCGTCCGGCGAAGGTGCCGATCACGTCGTCCGCCTCGTACCCCTCGACGCCCACGCGCGCGATGCCCAGCGCGTCCAGGACGTCCTCGATGACGGGCACCTGCGGGGAGAGCGTGTCCGGCACCTCCTCCTGGTCCGGACCGGTCTCGGTCTCCACGGCCACCCGGTGGGCCTTGTACGAGGGGATCAGGTCGACCCGCCACTGCGGGCGCCAGTCCGCGTCCATGCAGGCCACCAGGTCGTCCGGACGGTGGTCCTTGACCAGGCGGTCGATGAAGTCGAGCAGCCCGCGCACGGCGTTCACGGGCGTGCCGTCCGGGGCCTTCACGGAGTCGGGGACTCCGAAGTAGGCCCGGAAGTACAGGGAGGCGGTGTCGAGCAGCATCAGGCGTCTGGTCACGCCCCGCATCATGCCGTACGCCACTGACAGTGACCTGGACCACTCTCGTGTTTGCTCCGTGTAAGCGAGGGCAGGCGCGGCATCGGGAAGCGCCCGGTTGCTTTTTCGACCGATCACCTCGATCACCGCGGTCAACACCGACCGCACCGATCAGACCCGTCGCACCGATCAGACCGATCGAAGCGTCCGAACGAGAGGCACACGTGTCATCCAGGCTTGAGGCCGAGCATCTGTACAAGGTGTTCGGGAGACGACCGGAAGAGGCGGTGGAGCGGCTCCGCCAGGGAACCGACCGAGAGGAACTGCGCGCCGACGGCACCACCGCCGCCGTGATCGACGCGTCCTTCACTGTCGACCCGGGCCAGATCTTCGTCGTCATGGGCCTGTCCGGATCCGGCAAGTCCACGCTGCTGCGCATGCTCAACGGACTTCTGGAACCGACCGCGGGACAGGTGCGCTTCGACGGTCAGGACCTCACCGGGCTCAGCGCCCGCGACCTGCGCGAGGTCCGCTCGAAGAAGATCAGCATGGTGTTCCAGCACTTCGCGCTCTTCCCGCACCGCAGCGTCCTGGAGAACGCGGCGTACGGCCTGGAGGTCCAGGGCGTACCGGCCGCCGAGCGCAGGAAGCGCGCCACCGAAGCACTGGAGCTGGCCGGGCTCGCGGGCTGGGAGAAGTCCTGGCCCGACGAGCTGTCCGGCGGGATGCAGCAGCGCGTCGGCCTCGCCCGCGCGCTCGCCACCGACGCCGATCTGCTGCTGATGGACGAGTCGTTCAGCGCGCTCGACCCGCTGATCCGCCGTGACATGCAGGACCAGCTCATCGAGCTCCAGAAGAAGCTCAAGAAGACCATCGTGTTCATCACCCACGACCTCAACGAGGCCATGCGGCTCGGCGACCGGATCGCCGTGATGCGCGACGGCCGCATCGTCCAGATCGGCAGCGCCGAGGACATCCTCGTGCGCCCCGCCGACGACTACGTCGCCTCCTTCACCCAGGACGTCGACCGCTCCCGGGTGCTGACGGCCGGCGCCGTCATGGACACCGACGTACGCGGCGACGAGGCCGACTGCGCCTGCGAGACCGCGCTGCCCGACACCTCGTTCGTGGACCTGTGCGCGATCAGCACCCGCCTCACGCACCCGGTCGCGGTCCTCGACCCCCGGGGTGAACTGGTCGGTGTCGTGCCGCGGCGCAGGCTCGTCGCCTTCCTCGGCGACGAACAGGACGAACCCGAGCGCTGTGAGCAGCCGCGGGACGAGGCGGTGACGGCCGATGCCTAGGATTCCCTTCGGTGACTGGGTCAACGACGTCGTCGACTGGCTCCTGAACCACATGGCGTGGCTCTTCGACCTCCTCAAGACCGTCTTCTCCGGCACCTACGACGGCATCGACGCCGTCCTCCAGGCACCCCAGCCGCTCCTCCTCGCCGGCATCTTCGCCGTCATCGCGTTCTGGCTGCGCGGCACCTCCGCCGGTGTCCTCACCTTCGTGGGCTTCGCGTTCATCGACTCCCTCGAACTGTGGGAGGACGCGATGGTGACCCTCTCGCTCGTCCTCGTGGCGACGCTGATCGCGCTCGTCGTCTCCGTCCCCGTGGGCATCTGGGCGGCGCGCTCCGACCGGGTCAGCGGAATCGTCCGCCCGGTGCTCGACTTCATGCAGACCCTGCCCGCGATGATCTACCTCATCCCGGCGATCCTGTTCTTCGGCACCGGCGCCCCCGCCGGCATCGTGGCCACCCTGATCTTCGCGCTGGCACCCGGTGTCCGCATGACCGAGCTGGGCATCCGCCAGGTCGACCAGGATCTGGTCGAGGCCGCCGACGCGTTCGGCACCACCCCGCGCGACACCCTGCTGCGCATCCAGCTGCCGCTGGCCCTGCCCACCGTCATGGCGGGCGTCAACCAGGTCATCATGCTGGGCCTGTCCATGGCCGCCATCGCGGGCATGGTCGGCACCGGCGGCCTCGGCGGCGACGTGAACGAGGCCATCGGCCAGCTGAACGTCGGACTGGGCTCCGAGGCGGGCGTCGCCATCGTCATCCTGGCGATCTACCTCGACCGGATGACCGGCGCCCTCGGCACCCAGGTCTCCCCGCTCGGCCGCCGCGCCGCCGCCAAGCTGCGCGCCGCGCAGGGTCTGCGGATCTGGTCCTACCGTCCCCGCCCCGCCGTCGCGGTGGTGGGCGTCGTCGTCCTCGCGCTGGTCGCGGGCGGCATGGGTGTCTTCGGCGGCGCGGGCTCGACGTCCACCGCGGCCGACGGCGAGAACGTCGGCCAGGGCAAGAAGATCAGCATGGGCTACATCCCGTGGGACGAGGGGGTCGCCTCCACCTTCCTGTGGCAGGAGATCCTGGAGGAGCGCGGCTACAAGGTCGACGTCAAGCAGTTCGACGCCGGCCCGCTCTACACCTCGCTCGCCCAGGGCGACGTCGACTTCGAGACCGACTCCTGGCTGCCGACCACGCACGCGGAGTACTGGAAGAAGTACGGTAAGCAGCTCGACGACCTGGGCTCCTGGTACGGCCCGACATCCCTGGAGCTGTCGGTGCCCGCCTACATGAAGGGCATCGACTCCCTGGAGGACCTCAAGGGCAAGGCCGGTACCTTCGGCGGCAAGATCACCGGCATCGAGTCCAGCGCCGGAATGATGGGCCTGCTCAAGAGCAAGGTGCTCAAGGCGTACGGGCTCGACAAGGAGTACAAGGTCGTCGACAGCTCCACGCCGGCGATGCTGGCCGAGCTGAAGCGCGCGTACGCGGCGAAGAAGCCGATCGTCGCCACGCTCTGGTCGCCGCACTGGGCCTACAGCGACTACAAGCTGAAGAAGCTCAAGGACCCGAAGGGCGCCTGGGGCAAGGGCGACGGCGTGCACACGCTCTCCCGCAAGGGCTTCGCGCGGGACAACCCGGTCGTCGGCAAGTGGCTGAAGAACTTCAGGATGACCGAGAAGCAACTGACCGATCTCGAGGCCGAGATCAACAAGGTCGGCAAGGGCAAGCAGCAGGACGCCGTGCGCGCCTGGCTGAAGAAGAACCCCGGTGTCGTCGACAAGCTGGCCCCGGTCAAGGGCGCCTCCGCCGCGGCCCCGGCCGAGGCCGGGCGCGCGGTGGACGTCGCATGGTTCCCCTGGGACGAGGACGTCGCCGTCACCTACCTCTGGAAGAACGTCCTGGCCCGTCGCGGCTACACGCTCAACCTCAAGCAGATGGACGTCGGCCCGGTCTACACCGGCCTGGCCTCCGGCGACCTCGACCTCAACTTCGACGCCTGGCTGCCCTACGCCCAGTCGAACTACTGGGACCAGCACAAGAACGACCTGAGAGACCTGGGCACCTGGTACGCCCCGACCTCGCTGGAGATCGCCGTGCCCTCCTACGTGAAGGGCGTCAAGTCCCTCGCGGACCTGAAGGGCAAGGCCGGCACCTTCGACGGGAAGATCATCGGCATCGAGCCCGGCACCGGTGAGATGAACCTGCTCAAGAAGAAGGTGCTCCCGGGCTACGGCCTGGACAAGGAGTACAAGGTCGTCGACGGCTCCACACCCGCCATGCTGGCCGAGCTGAAGCGCGCGTACGCCAAGAAGCAGCCCGTCGCCGTCGTCCTGTGGTCCCCGCACTGGGCCTACAGCGAGTACAAGCTCACCAAGCTGTCGGACGACAAGAAGCTCTTCGGTGAGGGCAACACGATCCGGACCATCTCCAGTGAGAAGTTCCCGGAGCAGTACCCGCAACTCACCCGGTGGATCAAGAACTTCAAGATGAGCGAGAACGAACTCGGCACCCTGGAGAGCGAGATCAAGCAGCGCGGCCAGGGCCACGAGGAGGACGCCGTCGCGTCCTGGCTGAAGGAACACCCGGACGTGGTGGACCGGATGGCGCCGCGGTAGTCCGACCGTACGCGGCCGGCCGAGGGGTGGGACCCGCCGCCGGACATCTCAAGGGTGTCCGGCGGCGAATCCCACCCCTCGCTGTGTCCGCCGTCCCTCACCCGGCCTTCGTCGACGGTCGGCTCTCCGCGCGGCAGGCACTCCGTGGGTCCGCGCGTCCGGTCCCGCCGTCCCGCCGTCCTGCCGTCCTGCCATTCCGCCGTCCCACCGTCTCGTCGCCGGTGGTCGTCGGTGGACGACCGGGACGCGTATGTCGACGCGCACGCACCGGATCCGGACAACCACACGCGGTACACGGCCGTCCCGGCCCCGGCCCCCCGGCCGGGACGGAGGCGGCGCGCGCCCGCGAGGTGCCCCGCACCCCCGCACGCCGTACCCTGCGCCGCCGCACGCCGCACCGGGGGCCCGCCGCACGGCACCGTCCCGGGCGACGGCACGGCCGAGCTGACCGGCCACGACCGCGTGCGGTGCGGCACCGATCGCCAACTCCGCCCGGAACATGGCGACTTCACCTATCGGTTTGGTTCACCGCTAGCGGCGGGCCGTGTCCGGGAGTCCTGGGGGGACCCGTGGTGCCGGAGACGACCGGAGTCGTCCTCGGAGCACCGCCGCGGACCGACGGTCCTGACACGGGGTCGGTAGCGGCCCGGTGGCACTCGGTGAGGGCGCCCGGCCCTCCTGGCCAGCCCATTCGTCCGGAGCGGCGGCCATGATGCCGGGGGAGGCGGGGCGACTCGGCTGTTGGCGCGAATTGTGACCCTCGCCCTCCCACGATGTGACAGCGATATGACGGCCGCATGAAACGGTTTGCCGAACATGCGTAGGGTGCAAACAACTCTTCAGGGGCAAGGGCCCGAGGCGTGGACCGATGCAGTGGACCGACGACGCGTGGGAGGGAGCCGGAGCGATGGGCGACCAGAAAGAACAGCCCCTTCGGGTGGGCGCGGCCGTCCGGCGGCGACGCCGGGCACTGGAACTCACCCTCGCCGTCGTGGCCGAGCGCAGCGGCCTGTCGGTCCCGTTCCTCAGCCAGGTGGAGAACGAGCGGGCGAGGCCGAGCCGTAGTTCCCTGGAGCGGGTGGCCGACGCGCTCGGCACCACGGCCGTGGAGCTGCTCGCCGCGGCCGACCCGGCGTGCAGTGTCGATGTCGTACGCGCCGACGAAGGCGCCGACTGCGCCACCGACGCGCGCACGCGCCCCCTGGTACGCGGTCACCACCAGCTGCACGCAACGGAGTTCGTCGGAGACCACGAGGCGGGCCGCGAACTCCAGCACCGCAACGACAAGTTGATGTACGTCGCCGACGGCGCCGTCGAGGTCGAGGCCGAGGGACGTGCCCACCGCCTCGGGCGCGGGGACACGCTGTACCTCACGGGCGGAGTGCGCCATCGGTGGCGGGCCACCGTGCCGGACACCCGGGTGGTCGTGGTCGAGGTCGCCGACCACATCGAGGCGGTGGAGGAGCGCCACGGCTTCGGCAGGCGCTGACCTCGGATACGGACGTCATCGGAAGGCCGGGGCGAAGAGGGCGGATCGGGGACCTCAGGTGTGACCCCGGCCGCCGGCCCGACGAGTTGAACCGGGGCCGCCGGGCCAGCGAGCCGAACCGGGCCGCCGGCCCGACGAGCTGCACCGGGGCGTCGGCCTCGGGCGCTGTCCGAAGGAGCTGACCCCGGGTGCCGGCCTTCCGCGCGATCGGCGCCGGGCGCCGCTGCGATACTGGCGCCATGTCCGGGACTTCCTGTCACGCCTTCGCCGACGCCGATGTCACCCGCCGCCGCTCGGTCACGGCACAGGGTACGCGCCGGTGACCGGGACGACGGGCGCCGGCGTCCCCCGGGTCGTGTCGCTCGTGCCCTCCCTCACCGAGGCCGTCGCGGTGACCGTCCCCGGCGCCCTGGTCGGCGCGACCGACTGGTGCAGCCATCCGCCGGACCTCGACGTCGTCAGGATCGGCGGCACCAAGAACCCTCGGGTCGACCGGATCGTGGGGATCCGCCCCGACCTGGTGGTGGCCAACGAGGAGGAGAACCGCGGCCCCGATCTCGACGCGCTGCGCGCGGCCGGGGTCGAGGTGCTGGTCACAGAGGTCCGGGACGTACCCGGAGCCCTCGGGGAACTGGACCGGGTGCTGACCGCGTGCGGGGCGCGGACCCGGCCCCGCTGGCTCGACGAGGCGGAGGCGGCGTGGGCCGGAGTGCCCGGTCCGGGGCGCCGGACGTCCGCGATCGTGCCGGTCTGGCGGCGCCCCTGGATGGTCCTCGGCCGTGACACCTTCGCCGGGGACGTCCTCATGCGTCTGGGTGTCGACAACGTGTACGCGCGCCACGAGGAGCGCTATCCCCGTGTCCCCCTCGCCGAGCTCCGCGCGGCGGCCCCGGAGCTCGTGGTGCTGCCCGACGAGCCGTACCGCTTCACCGCCGACGACGGTCCCGAGGCCTTCGACGACGTGCCCTGCGCCCTCGTCGACGGACGGCACCTGACCTGGTACGGACCGTCACTGGCGCGAGCGCCGCGGGTGCTCGGCGAGGCACTGCGGGCAGCAGAGAGGAATGCGGGTCGCGTGGGCACGGCGACTGTCGACCCACCCGCGGACTGAAGCCCGACCGGGACCGCCGATGTGCGATCGCCATGCGGAAAGGTACCGGCCGTGCAACTGTTCGGGACCGGCGGGGGTCTAGCGCTCGGAGGAGTGTTCTCCCGGAGGCCACCGTCCGTTTCCCCGCGTTCCCACAGAGGTTCTCCCCATGCCGATGCCCCCGCACGACCGTCGCGTCCTCCGTGGCGCTGTTGCCGCCCTCCACGCCGCCTCGATCGGCGGCGCCTCAGGCGGTCCCCGGATCCGGGCCGACGTGTCGGAAGGCGCGCGTGAACTCCGTCGCGGGTGACGGACCGGAGCCCGCCGGACCGGTGACGGCCGCCGGGAACAAGGAGGACCCGCTGTGCATGGAGATCGCGGTCACCGCGAGACCCTCGCCGCCATCGCGCGAAATCCCGCGGCGCCGGCCGACGTCCTGACCAGACTGCTGTACGAGGAGGCCGCCGCGGCGTGGAACACACTGGCCTGGCGCGCTCTGCCGGACGAGGTGGTCGACGCCATCGTCGCGCATCCCGACCGCGGACTGCGGAGTGTGCTGACGGAGAACGCCTCGGTGCCGGCGCGACAACGGGCGAGGCTCGTGGACGATCCCGATCCACAGGTCCGCCTAGGGCTCGCCCTCGGACCCGACCGGTTCCGCACCCCCACGCCTTCACTGCCCCTGTCCACTCAGCGGCGGCTGCTCGCCGATCCGGAACCGAAGGTCCGCCGTGGCGCGGCCTTCTGCCGCGACACGGCCCCGAGCCTGGTCGCCGGGCTTGCCGGCCACCAGGACGCGGACTTTCGAAAGGCGGCCTGCCGCCAGTGGACGCTGCTGTCCGAGGACACCCGAAGCCGTCTGCTCCACGACGCCGATGACGAAGTCCGCCGAGCGGCCATGATGGAGGCCTGCCGCGATGACGCGGCCCGCACGGACCTGCTTCTCGACGCGGGAATCGGCGGCCTCGACCGGTGGCGGGTGATCCGGCACGGAGCCATGAGCACGTCGACCGCCCAACGGCTCGCGGCAAGCACCGAAGCGGAGGACCGGCGGGAGCTGGCGGCCAATCTCGGCGTTCCGATCGACATCGTCAGGCCGTTGGCCAACGACGACACGCACGGAGTCCGGCTTGCGGTATCGGTACGCCCCGAACTGACGGAGGCCGAACGCGCCGCCGTCGACGTCACCATCAGCCCGTCCGACCGGCTCCATCCCGTCGAATGGGTCCGCCTCTGCGCTGATCCCGGCGTCCTGCGCCAATGCGCCAGGTCGGCCAACATCCTGCTACGGCGCAGCGCGGCCTGCGGACGGCACCTGCCTGCCGACGCCATCGACCTGCTCTCGAAGGACGACGACTACGCCGTACGACTCCTGCTGTGCGAGAACCAGCCGACCGTCGACGGCGAGGTCGTGCTGCGGACCTGTCTGGACTGCGAGGTCATCACCAAGGGGGCTCTGGCGGCCCACCCGAACTTCCCGGGCGTGGGCAGCGGGCAACGCTTCGCCGACGACCCGAATCCAGAGCTACGACGACTGGTGGGGCTGGACCCCGAAGCGCCCGTCGACGCTGTGGTGCGGCTGCTTTCCGACCCCGACGGTCGGGTACGTGCCATGGCGGCCGCGCACCCCGCACTGCCAGTTGATCTCATCCTCGAAAGCCGCGGGAATCCGGAGACCTGCTCCAGCGCCCTCGGCAACCCGAGTCTTCCGGCGGAGGTCATGCACGCATACCTGGACGAGCTGGGCGTTCCTCGCTGACGCGGACGGATCCGGGGCAATCCGCGGGTTCGTGTCGTCATCCCGCGGGACAGTGGGCCGTCCACACCGCTTCACCCACGCTGGTGCTCACCTGCGCGGCTGACGAGACGGTCGAACTCGTGGAGATCGCCTACGGCGGCGAAGAGGGCGAAGGCGCCGAGGCCGAGCCGCACTACGACGGGGTTCAGCTGACCCGTGGCGGGGGACCGCCCGGCGTCTCCGGGAGTGGAGAAGACGGTCGGGAGGCCGATCAGTACCACCACCGCCAAGACGGCAAGCAGCCATGAGTACGTGGACAAGGCCCAGGGAGTGGCCACCCAGGCGACGAGTTCCGCGGCGAAGCGCAGGACGGATGCGATGCGGTCGTCCGGTCTCTCCATGTTCGCCCCCACAAGCTGTGTCGACCACCGGCGGGAGATCCTACGGCCACGGATGGGAGCTGCGAACGCGCTTCGGTGATCCACGTCCAACCGCGTTCGCGGGCCTTTCGGTTGGCCGCGTGGGCGGGCAGGAACAAGCCGCTGACCCCACAGTCCGGATATTGCGGCCAGACGTGGCCAGACGCGGCCAGACTCAGCCTCCATCCGCGTTGACCTGCGGGGATGTTTTATCCGGTCCACGATCACCGTCTACCAGGCGTACCGACCGCCCTGAGATCGGACTGCCCGCCGTCCCCGACGGCCGTTTTCCCGACGTGTGGAAGCCTGGCCGCATGACGTGGACCATCAAGTAGTGGTCACAGACCTTGCCGCCATGTGGCCCATGGGTGATGCCCGCCGTTGTCCCCGGGCTACCGGTCAAGGACACAGGTGGGCCAGCAGTTCTTCACTCGCGGGGTATTCCTGCTCCTGGGGGAGCAGTCGGGCAGTCGCGTCCAGGTCGCCGTCCCTGACGAGTGCGTGGATCTCGTGGGCGAGCGGGGTCACGTCGTTGATGGACATGATTCACTCGTCGGCGTAGCGCGCCGATGCCTCGCCCGAGAGCCCCAGTTGCAGCGAGCGGTGCGGCAAGGGTCGCAGGTGCAGGTCGCGTTCGGGGTCCCACTGGACACGGGCCGGCGCGCGCTTGAGGTCGCGCTGCCAGGTGCCGCGATCGGAGTGCAGTCCGCGGACGTAACTCGCCGGGCAGGCGTGGCGCAGCGCCCACTCGAAGCCGTCGCGGGTGATCTCGACGGCGAGGACGGTCTCCTGCCCCTCCTTCGTGCCCCAGCCGGAGCGGTACATCATCCACATGAAACTGGGTTTGATCCACGTCATGCGGTCGGGCTTCCACGCGGCGGGGAAACGGCCCTTGCGGGCGGCGGGTCCGCCGATCTCCGGGCGGTACGCCTGATAGACGGTGATCGTGGAGTCCGTGTGGGCCGCGCGGATCTGACGTTGCGGTTCTTCCATGGCGTACAGCGTGGGCCCGGTCAGCTCATGTGACCACCGATTTTCGACTCGTTGCTCCCCTCATGCCGCACCGCGTTGATCTACTCCGGCCTGGATGAGTGGGGACTCCAGGGAGGCGTACGGAGTCTTGGACACCACCACACGAAAAGGTCTGTGATCGCGCCTTGACATGGTCATCAAGCATCGTTGGCAGGCCCTTTGGCCGGTCGTGCTCGCACCGTAGTTGTCGCGGCTATCGGCTCCGCGAACTGATCAGCGCTTCTGCCCAATCAGGTGAGTGGGCCCGCCGCGCCGCGTCTCTGATCTGCTGGTCGCTCATGCCTGAGACGAGTTCGTGCGACTCGTGTATGCCGTCGCCGTTACCGACGTGGAGCATCGTCAAGAACCACATCAGTGAGCGGACCGGGTCTCTGTCTGTACCGACCGCGTCCCGGTAGCGCACAGCGGTGGCAAGCATCGAAGGTCCGTGTCCCCCCGCTGCCGCCCGCTCGTACCACGTCAGCGCATCAGCCTCACGGCCGAGCTCGCTGAACCACTCGCCGAGTACGCCGGCAGCCTCCGGCACGTCTTGCTCCGCTGCCGTCATCAGCAACGTCATCGCTGACCGCGGGCTCATAGGGTCGGTCGCCTTGTCCATGAGGTGCATCATCGCCAGGTTGAACATGGCGTGGCCGTCACCTGCCTCGGCCGCCGAGGCGAAGAGCCGCTCCGCACGCTCCGGATCGCGCTGCGTACCGCGGCCTGTCGACAAGAGGTAGGCCAGACCGCGCTGGCCGGCGGGATGGCCCTGCTCAGCCGCGAGGGTGAAATGCCGGAGCGCCGCCACAGCGTCTTCGTCGTATTCCAGCGCGATGCCACCCAACAAGCTTCGCGCCTCGAGGTCGCCCGCCTCCGCCAGCGCAGCGAGTGGCCCCCGTAGCTCCTCAAGTCGCGCCTCCGCATCGCGGTTCCCCCACTGAGCAGCCGCCAGAACCCGTTGAGCGTCGCTTATGAAATCGAATGAAGGTACGGATTCCGAAGACATCTACTCTCCCACGGTCGGCGGCGGCAAAGGGGAACCGTAACAACGGCTGCCACGAACACCCCAGTTGCGGTCGAGAGACCAGGGTCGGCACATACGGCTTGGGAGGATCTCCCTCGCCAGCCGTGGCCGTACCGCACAATCCGGAGCCAGAGCCTGTGCCAACAGCGGGAGCCTCCGGATCAGCGAGTGGCCGGGGCCGATGGAAGGTCTGTGAACACGGCTTGACATGGATCAAGCCCAGTTTCACGTGGATGATGTACCGCTACACGGATGAGGGACAAGCCCTGGCCGACCCGAGGGGGAGGGTGCGGGCCGGGGCGTGGGTCGAGCGGTTGCTCTCAGCGAGGCGCCGTGAGCAGGGCGCGGCTGAGTACGCCGCGCAGGGTGTGGACGGCGGCCACGGCCCAGGCGGCGAGCAGGAGCGCGTACAGGGCGACGGCTAGCCGGTCCAGGGCGAGCAGTCCGGTGTGCCGGGCCAGTGATTCGGCGCCGGTGACGCAGGTCCCGACCGGGAAGGTGAACGCCCACCACGTCATCGAGAACCCCATGCCCCGGCGGCGGGCCCGCGCCACCATCGCGGCCGCCAACCCGAACCACAGCAGCGCGAAGCCCATGACGGGCACCCCGTAGAGCACCGCCAGGAGGGCGAAGCCCTGGTCGTACGGGGCCGGTACGACACCCGGCGCGAAGTCGGCGAACTTGCCGGTGGCCGTCGTGGACTGGCCGAGCGGACCGAGGACGAGGAACAGCGTGGGGGTGAGGACGAGCGGCAGCGGCCCCCCGGTGAGCAGCCGGGAGAAGATCACCGGCAGCATCACGAAGGTGGCCAGCAGGCTGAGCCCGAAGAGCGCGAAGCAGCCGAGGAGCAGGGCCTCGCGGGCCTGCCCCGGCGGGAGATGCGGGACGAGCAGCGGTCCGACGGCGGCGGAGACCATGGGCGCGACGAGGGGGAGCAGCCAGACGGGAGTGGCCTGGTCGGGCCGTATGCGGTGGTGCACGATCATCAGGTACGGGACGGCCAGGGCGGCGGCGAGGGCGGCCACCGTCCCCACACCGAACAGCACGGCGTCCACGGCGACCGCGGCGGGTGTTCCGATCCAGTCCCGGCCGACGACGAGCGTGGCGCCGCCCACCGCCAGCAGGGCCATCGCGAGGCAGCCGTAGAAGGGGGCCATGGCCGGGTCGAGGAGGTGGGCGCGGGCCTGGTCGCGATGGTGCGTCCAGTGCAGGGCACGGGCGCCGAGCAGTGTCATGAGCAGGACGGCCGAGAGCGCCCAGACGACGAGGCAGAAGGTCCGCAGGCCCGGGAAGGCGCCGGGGAGTCCGGCCCCCGCGGTGGCCACGATCGCCGTGCCCATGACCGAGGAGTACCAGTTCGGGCCGAGGTGGCGGACGGCGGCGGCGCGCGGACGCAGGGTTCCGGCGGCGGTGCGCGGGAGGACGGGCTGGGCTGCGGTGACCATGGATCCACGGTCCCGCCGCGGCGGGTTCCCCGCCAGGGAGTACGGGTCTATGGGGGCATAAGCTGGCTTTATGGGTGTGAGTGCTGAGGAGTCGACGGACGGCAGGGCGGCGCGGTCCGGTGCGGCGGGCGGGGGCCGGGGCGCCGGTGAGCCGGCCGCGGCCGGGATCGCGCACCGGGTGCCCGATCTCGGGGCGCTGGAACTGCTGCTCGCCGTGGCCCGGCTCGGGAGCCTCGGGCGGGCGGCGCGGGAACTGGGGATCACCCAGCCCGCGGCCAGCAGCCGGATCCGTTCCATGGAACGGCAGCTGGGCGTGGCGCTCGTCGACCGCTCGCCCAGGGGGTCACGTCTCACGGACGCGGGCGCGCTGGTCACGGACTGGGCGCGGCGGGTCGTCGAGGCGGCCGAGGCGTTCGACGCGGGGGCGCAGGCGCTGCGGGACCGGCGTGACTCGCGGCTGCGGGTGGCGGCGAGCATGACGATCGCCGAGTACCTGCTGCCGGGCTGGCTGATCGCGTTGCGCGGGCAGCGCCCGGACACGGCCGTCTCCCTGCTCGCGGGCAATTCCACCGCCGTCGCGGAACGCCTCCTCACGGGCGAGGCGGACCTGGGATTCGTGGAGGGGCTCTCGGTTCCCGCCGGGCTGGACTCCGCGGTCATCGCACACGACCGGCTGATCGTGGTGACGGCGCCGGGGCACCCGTGGGCCCGGCGCCGGGCTCCTCTGGAGGGGCCGGAACTCGCGGCGACCCCGTTGATCCTGCGGGAGGAGGGCTCGGGCACGCGCCAGGTGCTCGACGCGGCGCTGGGCGGTCTGGCGCGGCCCCTGATCGAGCTGTCCTCGACGACGGCGGTCAAGGCCGCCGCGGTGAGCGGCGCGGGCCCCGCCGTCCTCAGTGAACTGGCCCTCGGCGAGGAGCTGTCCACCCACCGTCTGGTGAGCGTCCCGCTCTCCGGAGTCGAGCTCCGCCGGGCCCTGCGCGCGGTCTGGCCCACGGGCCACCGCCCCACGGGCCCGGCCCGAGACCTGCTGTCACTGACGCGCGGGGTGTAGGGGCGCGGGGCGCGCGAAGCGGGGAATCGTCGGTATCGGCGCGAGGTCGCGCCCCCGCCCGCACTCGCGCCCCCGCCCGCACTCGCGCCCCCGCCCCCACTCGCGCCGGCACTCGCGCTCGTACGGCGCCGGTCCGGAAGGCGGTTCGCACCGGCGCCGGTGCGACGCCGGTGCGCGACGCGACGCGGCCCGCGGCCCGCGCCCCGCGCCCCGCGCTCGCGTCAGGACTGGTACGACGCCGGTGGCGACGCGCCCCGCCCCGCCCCGCGCTCGCGCGCCCCGCCCCGCGCTCGCGCGACGCGCCCCGCCCCGCAAGCGCGCCCACGCTCGTACGACGCCCGTCAAGGACGCGGTTCGCGCGCGCGTGCGGCCCCGGGTCAGGGTGCGGTCGCAGGCCCGTCCGCCCGACCCCGGTTCAGGACGCGGCTCGTACCAGCGACTCGACGACTCGGAGGTCCTCCCCCATCTCCGGATGCCACTGCACGCCCAGCACCCAGTCGGGGCGCGGGAGTTCGACCGCCTCGACCGTGCCGTCCGCGGCGTACGCCGAGACGGTCAGGCCCTGGCCGAGCCGGTCCACCGCCTGATGGTGATAGGTCGGCACGGCGCAGGACTCCGGCGCGATCTCCGCGTACCGGGTGCCCGGCACGGGTGTCACGTCATGGCGGCCGAAGACCCCGGCGTCCTTCACATGGCCTTCGATGTGCTGGACGAGCGTGCCGCCGAGGGCGACGTTGAGGAGCTGCATACCCCGGCAGATGCCTAGGAGCGGGGTTCCGGCGTCCAGCGCGGCCCGGATCAGGGCGAGTTCCCAGGCGTCGCGCCGGGCGGCGGGCGGACCCGTCCGCGGTGAGCGCTCGGCGCCGTAGTGGACCGGGTCGACGTCCGGCCCGCCCGCGACGACGAGCGCGTCGAGCCGGGCGACCGCCGAGGCCGCCAGCGAGGGATCGTCCGGCGGCAGCAGCGCGGCGAGCCCCCCGGACCGCTGGACCAGCCGCGGATAGCCGGCCGGCAGCAGCACGGCCTCCAGCTCCCACACTCCCCAGCGCGCCCCGGACTCCAGATACGTGCTCACGCCGATCAGCGGTCTGCTGCCCACTCTGCGCTCCCTGTCGGATCCAATGGAACGGAATCATGCCTTTGGTGGATGCTCTCACCCCCGCGGATGTGACGGCGGGGTGTCGCACCGGCAGCGCGCCACCCGGCGCTCACGCCAGGAAGCCCCGCAGCAGCGCGGCCGTTCCCTCGCAGTGCTCGCGCATCATCTCCCGCGCCCCGTCCGCGTCCCCGTCGAGCACCGCCTCGACCAGCGCGGTGTGCTGGCGCTGGGAATGCTCCAGGTTCCGTACCAGCAGCGGGATGCAGTCGAGCAGGTCGTTGACGGACGCGCGGACGGCCGCGTACTGGGCCGTCAGCGACGGGGAGCCGGCCAGCTCCGCCAGGGTGAGATGGAGCATCGTGTCCAGGCGGCGGTAGTCGGCGAGCGGCGCGTCATGGGTGTGCGCGAGCGCCTCGCGCAGCCGGCCGGCCCGGTCGCCGTCGAGCCCGTGCGCGGCGCACAGTCCGGCCGCTCCCACCTCCAGCACCTCCCGGAAGCGCAGTACGTCCTCGATGTCGACGCCGGCGGTCCGGCGCCGCAGTTCGTCCTGGCCGGGTGCCGTGTCCCTCGGCCGTACGAACGTGCCGCCGTACCGGCCGCGCCGCGACTCGACCAGCCCCTGGTCCTGGAGCACCTTCAGCACCTCGCGCAGGGTCACCCGGCTGATCCCGAGCCGCTCGGCCAACTCCCGTTCGGCGGGCAGTCGTTCCCCGCCCGGCACCAGGCCGAGCCGGACCACCTGGAGGATCTGCTCCAGCGCCTCCTCGAAACCGTTGCCCGCCCGCACCGGGCGCAGCACCGGCGCCAGCCCGTCCCCCGCGCTTCCCGGACCACGGTCGGGACCCGCCTGCGTCATCTGGTCGTGCCCCCTTCCCAAGCAATGGTTCTCGGCAATACCTTATGGCTCTCGGCTGACCCAAGGAGGCTTTTCCGGTGGCAGACCGCACACCCCCGCTCGCCGTCGAGGAACTGCGCACCCTCGTCGCGGACGGCGAGATCGACACCGTCGTCCTGGCCTTCCCCGACATGCAGGGCCGCCTCCAGGGAAAGCGGTTCGCCGCGCGCTTCTTCCTGGACGAGGTCCTCGAACACGGCACCGAGGGCTGCAACTACCTCCTCGCCGTCGACACCGAGATGAACACCGTCGACGGCTACGCCATGTCCTCGTGGGAGCGGGGCTACGGCGACTTCGCCATGCACCCCGATCCCGGCACCCTGCGGCGCGTCCCCTGGAACGCGGGCACCGCCCTGCTCATCGCCGACCTCGCCTGGAACGACGGTTCGCCGGTGGTGGCGGCCCCCCGGCAGATCCTGCGCCGCCAGCTCGACCGGCTCGCCGAGCGGGGCCTGACCGCGCAGGTCGGTACCGAACTCGAGTTCATCGTCTTCAAGGACACCTACGAGCAGGCCTGGGACGCGCGCTACCGGGGCCTCACCCCGGCGAACCAGTACAACATCGACTACTCGGTGCTGGGGACCGGGCGCATCGAGCCGCTGCTGCGCCGCATCCGCAACGAGATGCAGGCCGCGGGGCTGACCGTCGAGTCCGCCAAGGGCGAGTGCAACCCGGGCCAGCACGAGATCGCGTTCAAGTACGACGAGGCACTCGTCACCTGCGACCAGCACGCCGTCTACAAGACCGGCGCGAAGGAGATCGCCTCCCAGGAGGGCGTCTCGCTCACCTTCATGGCGAAGTACGACGAGCGCGAGGGCAACTCCTGCCACATCCACCTCTCGCTCGCGGACGCCGACGGCACGAACGTGATGGCGGGCTCGGCCGAGGACCCCGGCGGCATGTCGGAGACCATGCGCCGGTTCCTCGCCGGACAGCTCGCCGCGCTCAGGGACTTCGCGCTCCTCTACGCGCCCAACATCAACTCGTACAAGCGCTTCCAGCCCGGCTCCTTCGCGCCGACCGCCGTCGCCTGGGGACACGACAACCGCACCTGTGCGCTGCGCGTCGTCGGTCACGGCCGCTCGATGCGCTTCGAGAACCGGCTGCCCGGCGGTGACGTCAACCCGCACCTGGCCGTCGCCGGACTCGTCGCGGCCGGCCTGTACGGCATCGAGCACGAACTCGAACTGCCCGAGGCGTGCACCGGGAACGCGTACACCGCGGCGTACGAGCACGTGCCGACCACCCTGCGCGAGGCCGCCGAGCTCTGGGAGAACAGCCCCGTCGCGCGGGCCGCCTTCGGTGACGAGGTGGTCGCGCACTACCGCAACATGGCGCGTGTCGAGCTGGAGGCCTTCGACGCCGCGGTGACCGACTGGGAGCTGCGCCGCTCCTTCGAACGCATGTGAGGTCCCTCTTGTCGCACGAGCCCCAACCCCACGTCGTCCATGACCTGCCCCACGTCGTCCATGAGCTCCGCGTGCTCGACCCGGCCACCGAGGAGGTCGTCGCCACCGTCCCGGCCGCCACCGCGGCCGACGTGGACGCCGCCGTCCTGCGGGCGTCCCGGGCGCAGCTCCGCTGGGCCGCGCTGGCGCCCGGCGACCGGGCCCGGCTGCTGCGCCGGTTCGCCGTCGTCGTCGACGAACACCGTGAGGAGCTCGCCCGGCTGGAGGTCCGCGAGGCCGGGCACACCATCGGCAACGCCCGCTGGGAGGCGGGAAACGTCCGCGATCTGCTCGACTACGCGGCCGGCGGAGTGGAGCGGCTGACCGGCCGTCAGATCCCGGTCGCGGGCGGCCTCGACATCACCCTCCTCGAACCCCTCGGTGTCGTGGGCGTCATCGCGCCCTGGAACTTCCCGATGCCGATCGCGGCCTGGGGCGCCGCCCCCGCGCTCGCGGCCGGCAACGCGGTCCTCCTCAAACCCGCCGAGACGACGCCCCTGACGGCACTACGGCTGGCCGAACTCGCCCTGGAGGCAGGCCTTCCGGAGCACCTTCTGCAAGTGCTGCCGGGAGCCGGCCCCGTCGCGGGTGACGCGCTGGTCGAGCACCCCGGCGTCGCGAAGATCGTCTTCACGGGGTCCACGAGCGTGGGCAAACAGGTGTTGGCGAAGGGCGCGGCCCTTCTCAAGCGCGTCACCCTGGAACTCGGCGGCAAGAGCCCCAACATCGTCTTCGCCGACGCCGACATCGAGGCAGCCGCGGCCGCCGCCCCCATGTCCTTCCTCGACAACTCGGGCCAGGACTGCTGCGCCCGCACCCGCATCCTCGTCCAGCGCTCCGTGTACGAGCGCTTCCTCGGGCTCCTCGCCCCGGCGATCGAGTCCGTCGTCGTCGGAGACCCGTCCGACGAGGCGACGCAGATGGGCCCGCTGATCTCCCGGGCACAGCTGGAGCGCGTGCGGTCGTACGTCCCCGCCGGCCTCCCCGGCATCCGCGGCAAGGCACCCGAGGGCCGCGGCTTCTGGTTCCCGCCCACCGTCCTCACGGACGTCGAGCCGCACGCGCGGGTGGCCGTCGAGGAGGTCTTCGGCCCGGTCGCGGTCGTCCTGCCCTTCGAGGACGAGGCGGACGCGGTCCGGCTCGCCAACGCCACCGACTACGGCCTCGCAGGCTCGATCTGGACCCGTGACGTCGGGCGGGCGCTGCGCGTCTCGGGAGCCGTCCGCGCCGGCAACCTCTCCGTCAACTCCCATTCCAGCGTCCGCTACTGGACCCCCTTCGGCGGCTTCAAGCAGTCCGGGATCGGCCGCGAACTCGGCCCGGACGCGCTCACCGCCTTCACCGAGACCAAGAACGTCTTCATCAGCACGGAGGGCCCCGCACAGTGACCGAAGCCACCGCAGGTACCGAATCCCCCGCAGGGAACATCTGCCGCCGCCTCGTCGGCCGCACCGCCGTCATCACCGGCGCCGGCAGCGGCATCGGACTCGCCACCGCGCGCCGGCTCGCCTCCGAGGGCGCTCACGTCGTCTGCGGCGACGTCGACGAGGTCGGCGGCAAGGCCGCCGCCGACGAGGTGGGCGGCATCTTCGTCAAGGTCGACGTCACCGACCCCGAGCAGGTCGAGACCCTCTTCAGGACGGCGTACGACACCTACGGATCGGTCGACGTCGCCTTCAACAACGCGGGCATCTCGCCGCCCGACGACGACTCCATCCTGGACACCGGCCTGGAGGCCTGGAGGCGCGTCCAGGAGGTCAACCTCACCTCCGTCTACCTGTGCTGCAAGGCCGCGATCCCCTACATGCGCCGCCAGGGCAGGGGCTCCATCATCAACACGGCGTCCTTCGTCGCCCGGATGGGCGCGGCGACCTCCCAGATCTCGTACACCGCCTCCAAGGGCGGCGTGCTCGCCATGTCCCGCGAGCTGGGAGTGCAGTTCGCCCGCGAAGGCATCCGGGTCAACGCCCTGTGCCCCGGACCGGTCAACACCCCGCTCCTACAAGAGCTGTTCGCCAAGGACCCGGAGCGCGCCGCGCGCCGGCTCGTCCACATCCCGGTCGGCCGGTTCGCCGAGGCCGAGGAGATCGCCGCGGCGGTCGCCTTCCTCGCCAGCGACGACTCCTCCTTCGTGAACGCCGCCGACTTCCTGGTGGACGGAGGGATCTCGGGCGCGTACGTCACGCCCCTGTAGACCACGCCGGTGTATGCACGACCCATGCGATTCCGATCCGTCCGCGCCGCTCTCGTATGGGCCCTGGTCGCGGCCGCCACCCCGGCGGCCGCGGCGCCCGCCCCCTCCGGTCCCCGCCCCGACTGCCCACGGCTCTCGGAGAGCTGGTACGGCGACAACCGCGCCCGACTGCAACGGCTGATCGACACGCGAGGAACCTGTTCCGGGAGCGGGAACACCCCTGTCGCCGCGTTCGACTGGGACAACACGGTCACCAAGAACGACGTCACCGACGCCACCCTCGCCTGGATCCTGCGGCACGACGGGATCCTGCGCCCGGCGAACTGGCGGGACACCAGCGAGTGGCTCACCGGCGCGGCCGACCGCGCGCTGACCGCGGCGTGCGGCACCACCACCCCCGTGGGCGCTCCCCTCACCACCTCGGCGGCCCCCCGCTGCGCCGACGAGATCCTGGAGATCCGCGAGACCGGGCGGACCATGGACGGCGCCGCCGCCTTCGCCGGGGACTGGAACCGCCGGCGGACCGTCCCCCAGTACGCCTGGGTGCCCCAGCTCCTCGCCGGGCACACCGTCGCCGAACTGACCTCCTACGCCCGCCGTGCCCGTACCGAGGCCCTGGCCGCGCCCGTCGGTTCGACCCGCACGGTGGGCACGCACACCCTCCCCGCGTACGTCCGGTACTACGCCCAGCAGCGTGACCTGATCCGTACGCTCCGACGGGCCGGATTCGACGTCTACATCGTCTCGGCCGGCTCCGAACCCGTCACCGAGGTCTGGTCGCGCGGCGTCGGCGTCGACGCGCGGCACACGATCGCCATCCGCTCGGTCCTCGACCGGCACGGCCGGATCACCCCCTGGAACCAGGGCTGCGGCGGCGTACCGGCGACCCGGGGCGGGGCCATCCCCTACATCGACGGCAAGCGCTGCTGGATCAACCAGGAGATCTACGGTGTCCACGGTGCCGCGGCCTGGCGGCGGCAAGACCCGCGTCACCGTGTCGCGCTCGCGGCCGGCGACGCCGACACCGACGTCACCTTCGTCGGGGACGCCACCGGCGCGCACCTCGTGCTCAATCGCAACAAGAGCGAACTCATGTGCCGCGCCTACGACGACGCGGACGGCCGCTGGCTGGTCAACCCCATGTTCATCGGGCCGCTGCCGCGCAGGCCGGAGCCGTACCCGTGCTCGACGAACGCCTACAACGCCATCGACGGCGGCAGGGGACCCGTCCTGAGGGACGACGGTTCGGTCGTACCCGACCAGCGGGACTCCGTGCACTGAGCACCGTGTACCGGCGTCCCGGGCACGCCGTAGATTGCCGGGATGAGCATGACGCCCCCACCCGGCTGGTACCGCGACCCGTCGTACCCGCTCGTCGAGCGCTGGTGGGACGGCACCGCGTGGACCGATCACCGGCGGCAGCCCGGGACCCTGCCGGTGCCCCTCGCCCCACCGGAACGAGGCGGCCGCGGCCCCGGCCGCGCGAAGGCCGTGGCACTCGTCGCCGCCGGAGCCGTCCTCGTCACCTCGATCGTCACGGGCGTCCTCGTCCTCGGCCGGAACGACGGGAGCGACGGCGCCGCGGCGGCACGGACCACACCGCCCGGCACACCCTCCGCACCGTCGAAGGGGCGCTCCCCGTCCGTCCCCTCCACTACCGGACCCCGCTCCGGTGCCCCGTCCGTCGTCGTCGACGAGCTCAACGGCATCACGCTGCCGCTGCCCGGGGGCTGGGTCGAACCCCGTGACGCCGCCGAGGACGACCTGGTGCTGACCACCCCCGGAACGTACGACTGCCCCGGCGACCCCGGCCTGTGCCGGCGCGGCAGGGTCGTCTCGCGCACCGTCACGGCGAACGCCGAGGACTCCCCGAAGACCCTCGCCGAACAGGACATCGACGACGCCGCGAACACCGCGTACGACCGCGACGCCCTCGGTGACCGCCCCTACCGGGGCATCACGTCGCACCGGTTGCTGAAGGCGGGCTCGGTCGCGGTCGCGGGCCGCGCCGGATACCTGGTGCGCTGGCGGGTCCGCACCGGGGTGGGACCGGGCGGATACGTCGAGTCGCTGGCGTTCGCCTCCAGCGTCGGATCACAGGCGCCCGTCATCGTCCGCTTCGCCTTCGACGCCGGCGCCGACGGACCGCCGCTCGCCGACATGGACCGGATCACCGAGGGGATCCGGGCGACGGGCGACGCGGGCACCGGCGGGGGAGTGGGCAGCAGCATCGGCCCCTCCCGGTAGCCGCCCCGCCCCTCACCGGAGACGGCCCCGTTCCTCAGAGGAACGTGCGTCCCTCTCCGCGGTACGTCGGGACGGTCGCCGTCACCTCGTCGCCCTCCACCAGGTGCAGCGAGTCGAAGCGCTCGCACAGCTCCCCGGCCTTGGCGTGCCGGAACCACACCTTGTCGCCGATGAGCAGGTCGTCCGCGGGGGAGCCGAGCAGCGGGGTCTGCACCTCGCCCGGCCCCTCCTGGGGGTCGTACCGCAACCCCTCCGGAAGGTGGGGGACCGGGAGCCGGTCGGCGCCCGGCGCTCCCGAGGCCGGATAGCCGCCGCCGAGCACCGTGACGATCCCGACACCGGGACGGCGCACGACGGGCTGCGCGAAGAGCGCGGCGGGACGTCCGCTGAAGGACGTGTAGTTGTCGAACAGCCGGGGGACGTAGAGCCCGGAGCCGGCCGCGATCTCGGTCACCGCGTCCTCGGCGGCCGTCTGCTGCACACTGCCGGTGCCCCCGCCGTTGACGAACTCCAGGTCCGGCGCCACCGCCCGTACCGCGCGGACCACCTCGGCGCGCCGTCGCGCCAGCTCCTTGCGGGCGGTGGCCTGCATGAGCCTGACGGCCCGCGACCGGAAGGGCCGTCCCGCCACGGCGTCGCCGACGCCCGCGATGTGGCCCTCGTACGCCATGATCCCCACCAGCTCGAAGCCGGGCCGGCCGGCTACGGTCCGCGCCATCTCGGCGACCTGCTCGGCCGAGTGCAGCGGCGAGCGCAGCGCCCCGACCCGGACCCGCCCGCCGAGCAGTCGGAGCGAGGTGTCCAACTCCAGGCAGACCCGCACGGTTTCGGTGCCGCCCCGACGGGCCTCGTCGATGAGACGGAGCTGGGCGGGGTCGTCGACCATGACGGTGACGGCGGCGGCGAGCTTGGGATCGCCGGTCAGCTCCGCGTACGCCGCGGTGTCCACCGACGGGTAGGCGAGGAGGACGTCGTCGAAGCCGGAGCGGGCCAGCCAGATCGACTCGGCGAGGGTGAAGGACATGATTCCCGCGAAGCCGTCCCGGGCCAGGACACGTTCGAGCAGGGCGCGGCAGCGTACGGATTTGCTGGCGACCCGGATCGGCTTTCCGCCGGCCCTGCGGACGAGGTCGTCCGCGTTCGCGTCGAAGGCCTCCAGGTCCACGATCGCGAGAGGGGCGTCGAGGTGAGCGGTGGCCCGGTCGTAGCGGGCCCGGTCTGCGGCGCGGGCAGTCATGACCGAAGCCTGCCAGACTCGATTACCGCAGGGTAGGGGGATGTTCCGGGCAGATGCCCCGGGGTCTCGGTCTGGTTCCCTCCAGGCCCACGTCAGCCCGTAGAGTGACGAGGGCGAGGGGTGGACGACCTTGTCCGGGCGGTGCCTGCCCGGGATGACGGTCCGTCGGCACGGGTATGCGTGTCCCGTGACGGATGAGTCGCCGGGGTGGTCCCTTACGTACAGGTGGACGGCCCGGCGGACTCCGGGCCGGACCGGTTGCCCGGGTACGAGGAAACGGGGAGTGCATGAGCACGGAAGCGCGTCGCGCCTCCATCCCGCCGCGCCCGGCAGGCCCACCCAGCCAGGAACAGCCGCCCGCCACGGACCCGTCCCCCGGGGAGTCGCCCGACGGAACGGGCTCGCCCGACGGGACACCGGCGGGCGAGGGCGCGGTGCCTCACGAAGGTGCGGGTTCCCGCACGATCGACGGCACCGCGGCACACCGTCCGCCGGCCGTACCGGTCTCCCGCCCGGAGCGGTCGTCCGCGCCGGGTGACGCGGGGTTCTTCCGGCGGACGCCCCGGGACCGCCCCGAGCGCGCCCCCGAGAGCGGGAACGCCGGGCCGTCCCGCCCGGAGCGGTCGCCCGAGCCCGGCG
Source organism: Streptomyces fagopyri (assembly GCF_009498275.1). Lineage (NCBI taxonomy): Bacteria > Bacillati > Actinomycetota > Actinomycetes > Kitasatosporales > Streptomycetaceae > Streptomyces > Streptomyces fagopyri. The sequence continues at coordinate 7,395,609 of NZ_CP045643.1, forward strand.
ACCCGGGATTCTTCCGGCCCGTGTCCCCGGCACGCCCCGAAACCCTGCCCGAGAACCCGGGCACCGTCCCGTCCGCTGCGGAGAGGTCACCGGAACGAGGCGACGCGGGGTTCTTCCGGCCGGCGCGACCGGTACGTTCCGAACGTGGCCCCGAACGTGGCCCCGAACGCGCCCCCGAACGTCTCTCCGAGAGCCGGGGCGCCGTCCCGTCCCCGACGGAGCGGTTCGCGGCGCGGGCGGACTCCGCCCCGCCCCGGCCGGCGACGCCTCCTCGTTCCGGGACGTCCGACGCGCGGGAGGACGCGGGACCCGGCCGCCCGGTGAGCCCGCACGAGTCCGGGACCGCTCCCACCGGAGGGGTGGCGATGCCGCCGCGTCCCGCGACCCCGCCGTGGCCCGAGCGGTCGCCCCGGACGGAATCCGCGGTGCCGCCCCGCCCCGATCACCCACCCGTGGGCGCCACTTGGCGACCCCGTCCGGCGGCACCCGTGGGCGGCGAGCCCTGGTCGCTGCCCGGTCCCGAGGAACCGACCCCGCCGACCGTCCCGCACCCCGGCGGCGACCCCCGGAAGCAGGCACCGCGCGGCTCCGCCGTCGACGAGGCTCCCGACTCCCGTGGGACGCGGGCGTCCGGCCCCTCCAAGAACACCGGGCCGCGCACGGACGGTGGATCCCGCACGTCCGCACGGCCCTTCGGGCTCTTCCGCGAGACGGAAGCGTCCTCGGGGAACCCGGGATCCCCGGGTTCCGAAGGGCTCTCGGGTTCCGAAGAGCTCCCGGGTTCCTCGGGGGCGGCGGGGTTCTCGGGGTCCGCGGAGTCGACAGTGTCCGCGGAGTTCTCCGGGCCCTCGGCCTCCCCAGGGTCCACGAGGAACGCCGGGCCTACCGGATCCTCCCCGGAGAGCCCGCCCGCCGCTGCGTCCGGGGCAGGGGCAGGGGCAGGGGCAGGGACAGGCGCCGGGTTCGTGTCCGGGGCCGGATCCACGTCCGGGTCGGCGCCGAGCGTCGCCCGCACTCCCGAACCTCCGCGCACCCCAACCCCCCGTCACGAGACGGCCCACCCGCGCGTTCCCGGTCGCCGTACCGGGCCGGCGAACCCGCCCCCGCCGCCGGCCTCCGCCCGTTTCCCCGACGCGCCGCCCGCCGCCCGGCGGTCCGGCGCGCCGCCCGCCGCTCCGGGACCGCGCCGCGGCGCGCCCGACGACGGGATCACGGAGACGACCGGCCGGCCGCGATCCACCCCGGCGGGCACTCCCGCCGAACCCCCCGCCTCCGTCCAACCCCCCGCACACCCGGCCCCGGGCACCGGGCGCCCCTACGTGTCGTTCGCGGAACCCGAGACCCGCGACGGTTTCGGGGCCTTCGACGCCTTCGACACCTACGCCCCCGTCGACCACGCCACCACGCGCCCGCGTCCCGCCCGCGCCCGCACCAGGCCGAGGCTCGTCGCGGCCGCGGCCTGCCTCGTGCTGGGCCTCGGGCTCATCGGCGGTGCGGTGACCGGGAGTTGGCTCACCGGGGACAGCGCGGGCGCGGACGGCGCGCGCAGCTCGTTCACGGCGGCCGCCGGCCTGTGGCACAGCATGCCCGTGGACCAGCTCTTCCCGCCCACCGTCGACGGCCAGGGCGCCGGACCGGGTGGCGCCGACCGCACCTGGACCCGTATCGCCGTCGCTCCGGACAGCGGCTGCGCCGGCGCCTTCGACCCGCTCCTCGGCCAGGCGCTGGCCCCGGCCGGGTGTCTGCGACTGCTGCGCGCGACCTATACGGATGTGACGCACAGTCAGGTCACCACGGTGGGACTGCTGTTCACCAAGGCGGACGCGGCGACCATGACCTCCCTGAAGGCCCGCTTCCAGCAGCAGGGCCTCGACCGGCGCACCGACCTGATGCCCCGTCCGTACGCCGTCAAGGGCACCGCCGCCGCCGGGTTCGGCGACGCGCAGCGCGCGTCCTGGACGGTGTCGGTCCTCACCGACGCCCCCGTCGTCGTCTACGCCGTCTCGGGCTTCGCCGACGGACGTGTCGTCACCACCCCGCAGCCCGCCGCGGACGCCGTGAAGCCCGGTGTGACGACGGCCCCGGCCCAGGCGGGCCTCGGCAACGACGCGCAGGGCCTCGCCGACCGCGTCGAGCGGAGTCTGCGCAGAACCGTCGGCTCGGCCTCGGAGAAGCCGTCATGACCCGCACCCCCACCCGCCGGGCCGCAGTCCTCGGTGTCCTGCTGGCCGCCTCCCTCGCGCTGCTGCCGTCCACCACCGCGTACGCCGACGGCATACGGGCCCAGCAGTGGGCCCTCGACGCCATGCACACCCAGCAGGCCTGGCGCACGACCAAGGGCGGCGGCATCACCGTCGCGGTCCTCGACACGGGCGTCGACGACCAGCACCCGGACCTGGCCGGCAACATCCTCCCCGGCAAGGACATGGTCGGCTTCGGCGCGCACCGCGGCGAGCGCGCCTGGGCCCGGCACGGTACCGCCATGGCGGGGATCATCGCGGGCCACGGACACGGCGCCGGCCGGGGCGACGGCGTCCTCGGCATCGCCCCCGAGGCGAAGATCCTCCCCGTCCGCGTCATCCTCGAGGACGGCGACTCCGCCCGTACGAGAGCGCGCAGCACCCGCGGCAACGCCCTCGCCGAGGGCATCCGCTGGGCCGCCGACCACGGCGCCGACGTCATCAACCTCTCCCTCGGCGACGACTCCAAGTCCGCCCACCCCGAGCCCGCCGAGGACGCCGCCGTCCAGTACGCCCTGAAGAAGGGGGCCGTCGTGGTCGCCTCGGCGGGCAACGGCGGCGAGAAGGGCGACCACATCTCCTACCCGGCGGCCTACCCGGGTGTGATCGCGGCGGCGGCCGTCGACCGGTACGGCACCCACGCCTCGTTCTCCACCCGCCGCTGGTACGCCACCGTCAGCGCCCCCGGTGTCGACGTGGTCATCGCCGACCCGGACGACAGGTACTACGAGGGCTGGGGAACCAGCGCCGCCTCCGCCTTCGTCTCCGGGGCGGTCGCGCTCATCAAGGCGGCCCACCCGGGTCTGTCCCCGGCGCAGATCAAGAAACTCCTGGAGGACACCGCCCGCAACGCCCCCGACGGCGGCCGTGACGACTCCCGCGGCTTCGGCTTCATCGACCCCGCGGCCGCCATCAAGGCGTCCGGGCGGCTCAAGGGGGAGGTCCTGCACGCGGCGGCGTACGGCCGGAAGTACTTCGGCGCGGGCCCCGACGCTCCCCGGGACGACCACGCGGCCTCCGGCTGGGTGGGCCCGGTCGCGGGCGGGGCGGGCGTGGTCCTGCTGGCCGCGGCGGTGCTGCTGTGGAGAGGCCGCGGCACCGAGGCACCGCCACGGGGACCGAGGCGCCGCTCCAGGGACGACCGGGACTGAGGAGCCGTTCCGGACGACCGGGACTGAGGAGCCGTTCCGGACGACCGGGGCTGCGGAGCCGTTCCGGACGGTCGGGACTCAGGCGCCGCTTCAGGGCCGGGCGCCGCCCCGCGGACTCAGGTGGCGGAGAACGCGGAGACCGCCGCCCGCGCCGCCGCCTCCACCAGCGAGATGCCGCGCGCCTTGGTCGAGTTGCCGTCGGACAGGGCCGCCACCAGATAGCCGTGGCCGTCGGCGGTGATCCGCCCGATGCTGTTGACGTCCCACAGCCCGGTCGTGCTGCGCGGCAGCCACCCGTTCTTCAGGGCCCACCCGGAGCCGTCGGCCGCCGCCGAGACCCCCCACCGCTGGTCGGCGGCGATCTCGCCCATGAGCCCCTGGAGATACATCCGCGAGGCCTCGCCGAGTCGCGAGTCGTCCCCGAACACCTGCTGGAGCAGGGCGAGTTGATCGGCCGCCGTGGTCCGGGTCAGCCCCCACAGCGCACCGTCCCCGCCCTCGGTGCCCTTCAGGCCGAAGCGGTCGTTCGCCGCGTCGAGACCGTGCGCCCGCCCGATGACGTCCCACAGGGCCGACGCGGACGCGTTGTCACTGTTGGTGATCATCGCGGTGGCGTACGTCTTCTCCCGAGCCGTCAGACGCCGGTCCGCGTCCTGCGCCTGGAGCAGCAGCGTCGCCAGGATGTCGACCTTGACGATGCTCGCCGTGTCGAAGCTCCCCCCGCCGTACGCGGCGCTCTCACCGGAGTCCAGGTCGAGCACCGCGACCGACACCTCGGCGCCGGACGCCACGGTCACCGCGCCCATCGCCTTGGTGAGCAGCGCGGCGCGGTCCACCGAGGGCTCCGTGACGGGTTCCACCGATGTCTCCCCGCTCGTCGGTTCCGATGCCGTCGGCGACGCGCCGGGCGCCGCCGAGGAGGAGGATACGAGGCCACCGCCGTCGTGCGCCTGCGCCTTGACGTACACGGTTCCGGCCGACGTGCCGCCGACGAGCACGGCGGACGCCACCACCGCGTACAGGAGGGTCCTTCGTCCGGAGGGGCGGGCGCGCCGCCGACGAGCTCTGTGAGGGGCCATCCCGCGATGCTCGGGGCCGCGGCTGTGTCCGGCGTTGGGCGTGCGTGAAAGCTGTGTCAGCGCGAGCTGAGAATCCGGTGAGAGCTGTCACCAGCGGGTTTCCGGGGCCGCACAAGCGCAGCAGCATCCCCCCGATAGGGTCGGGGACCGTGGCGAACAAGAACATTCCCGACTCCGGCTTCCCCGACGACGACGGCTCCGCCGATCCCCGGCTGAGCGCGGCGCTCGCCGCGTGGGCCGAGGACCGCACCGCCGTGGGGCCGGTTCTGGAGGCGCTCAGGGGCGCCCGGCTGCTGGTGCCCGTCGTGGCCGTACTCGGCGAGGTGGAGGAGGACGGGAACGGACTGCGTCACGAGAAGACCAGCGACATGGCGGTGCCGACCCTGAAGGCCGGCGGCCGCACGGCCCTGCCCGCCTTCACGTCCACCGAGACGCTGGCGCGCTGGGACCCCGCGGCGCGCCCGGTCGCGGTCCCCCTGCACCAGGCCCTGCGGGCGGCCGCGCACGAGAAGGCCGACACGCTCGTCGTCGATCTGGCCGGTCCCGTCCCCTACGAGCTGACCGGCTCCGCGCTGCTGGCCCTCGCCGAGGGGCGCACGACGGCGGACCCGCTCGCCGATCCCGCCGTGGTCGAGGCGGTGCGCGCCGCCGTGGCCGCCGAGCCCGCCGTCGTCCGCGCCCACCTCGGACCGGGCAGCGCGGACGGCACCCTCGCGCTGGTCCTGGACGCGTCCGCGACACCGGCCGAGGCCGCCCGGGCGGTCGCGGGGCGTCTCGCCGCCGACGAGACACTGAGGGCCCGCCTGGTGCGCGGTCTCGACCTGGCACTGCTGCCGGCCGGGACGACGCCACCGGGCGAGCCCCTGTACGTACGTGCGTAGAACGACGTCTGTGCGGTGCGGGGCGTACGTCGGCGGAGAGCCGAAGGGCGGACGTACGCCGGAGGGGAACGGAGAAGGGCGGACGGACTAGCCGTAGACGGGGCCCGTGTACTTCTCGCCCGGGCCCTGACCGGGCTCGTCCGGCACGAGGGACCCCTCGCGGAACGCCAGCTGGAGCGACTTCAGGCCGTCGCGCAGCGGGGACGCGTGGAAGGAGCTGATCTCGGTGGCACTCGCGTCGAGCAGTCCGGCCAGCGCGTGGATCAGTTTGCGGGCCTCGTCGAGGTCCTTGTACTTGTCGCCCTCCTCGGTCAGACCGAGCTTCACGGCGGCGGCGCTCATCAGGTTGACCGCGACCGTCACGAGGACCTCGACCGCGGGGACCTCGGCGATGTCGCGGGTCATGCTGTCGAAGTCGGGGTTCTGGGGAGGGGTGTCACTCATGCCCCACACGATAGGTCCCGGGTGTCCGCCCGCCCCAGTTGGCCTCGGTTAGCCGATATCGGCCCGAGCTGCTAACCTTGTGTAACGACCGGCCGGATGTGTATGTGTTCGGCCCACAAGTGGAGGCTCCGATCTCCCACCTGACTGTCCTCCGGGACGGCAGGTCACCCGGTCAGGTGGCCACCACCGTTCCGTACGGACGGTGGAGTCGCCCGATATTGCGCCCCGCGGTTGACCGCGGCGGTGCTCCGGTATTCCTTGGAGCCCCGCCTGTGTCCCGTCCGGGGCATTTTTCATGTGCCACGGTGGTTGGTCCACTTGTCATCAGAGACATACGCGGCTGTCCGCCAGATCGCCGTGTGGTGCTACCGAGGAGGATCCATCAGCACCGAGCCCCGCATCAACGACCGGATTCGCGTTCCCGAAGTGCGACTTGTCGGTCCCAGCGGCGAGCAGGTCGGGATTGTTCCGCTTGCCAAGGCCCTGGAGCTTGCGCAGGAGTACGACCTCGACCTGGTCGAGGTGGCGGCGAGCGCACGCCCGCCGGTCTGCAAGCTCATGGACTACGGGAAGTTCAAGTACGAGTCGGCCATGAAGGCCCGTGAGGCGCGCAAGAACCAGGCGCACACGGTCATCAAGGAAATGAAGCTCCGGCCGAAGATCGACCCGCACGACTACGACACCAAAAAGGGTCACGTCGTCCGGTTCCTCAAGCAGGGCGACAAGGTCAAGATCACGATCATGTTCCGTGGTCGCGAGCAGTCCCGGCCGGAGCTCGGCTACCGACTGCTGCAGCGGCTCGCCTCGGACGTGGAGGACCTCGGGTTCGTCGAGTCGAACCCGAAGCAGGACGGCCGAAACATGATCATGGTTCTCGGTCCGCACAAGAAGAAGACCGAGGCGATGGCCGAGGCCCGTGAGGCCCAGGCGGCTCGCAAGGCGGAAGCGAAGGCCAACCCCGGTCGCTCGCAGAACGCCGCCGACGGTGAGATCGCCGACGGTGAGATCGCCGAGGGCGAGACCACCGAGGCCGAGACCACCGAGGCCGAGACCGCTGAGGTCGAGACCGCCGAGGCCCCGGCCGAGGCTTCCGCCGAGGCCTGATCCCAGGACGAAGGCTCCGGGGAGTCCGGGACGAGAGTCCAGGACCTCCCAGGAGGCGAGTCAGGGGATGTCAACCGATACATACATGACGTTCCACCGTGCCCGGTTTAGCGACCGGGCACCGGAACGCCACTGACGAGGAGAGAACGGCGCTATGCCGAAGAACAAGTCGCACAGCGGTGCCAGCAAGCGCTTCAAGATCACCGGCTCCGGCAAGGTGCTCCGCGAGCGTGCCGGCAAGCGCCACCTGCTCGAGCACAAGTCGTCCCGTCTGACGCGGCGCCTGACCGGCAACGCCGAGATGGCCCCGGGCGACGCCAAGAAGATCAAGAAGCTTCTCGGCAAGTGACGTACGGCGGCACTCCGCCGCCGTACGCCAGGACCGGGACCCAATCGAATTCGGGCCATGTGACCACCGACCACGGCCCCGCTACAAGGAGTTAACAAGTGGCACGCGTCAAGCGGGCAGTCAACGCCCACAAGAAGCGCCGGGCGATCCTCGAAGCCGCCAGCGGCTACCGCGGTCAGCGTTCGCGCCTGTACCGCAAGGCCAAGGAGCAGGTCACCCACTCCCTGGTCTACAACTACAACGACCGCAAGAAGCGCAAGGGCGACTTCCGTCAGCTGTGGATCCAGCGCATCAACGCCGCTGCCCGCGCCAACGGCATCACCTACAACCGCTTCATCCAGGGTCTGAAGGCCGCGAACATCGAGGTCGACCGCAAGATCCTGGCGGAGCTGGCCGTGAACGACGCCGGCGCGTTCGCCGCGCTCGTCGAGGTCGCCCAGAAGGCGCTGCCGTCGGACGTCAACGCGCCGAAGGCCGCGTGACGCTCGTACTGGCCTGAGCCGGACGTAGCCCGTGGACCCGCTTGCCTCAAGGCTTGCGGGTCCCTGTGCGTTCCGCTCCGCGGGTCCGGCGGGGACGCTCGCGGCCTCCGCCCCCCGGGGTGTCCGGCCCGCGTGTCCGAGGCCGTTCTTCTTCGGTGCCGTAATCCGGTCCGCCCGCCCGGTGGCCGCGTACGGCTCTCACGGTCGCGGCCCCCGGAGTACGCGTCCTGGGGTACGCGGGACCACACGCCCCCTCGGGCACGCGGACCGCACGCGGCAACCGAGCGGACGGACCGGTGAGTCCACAGGTCAGGTGCGCTCACCGGAGGGAAAGACCTGACCGCGGGAACCGAATGCCGGCACCGACCGCGGGTGGCGGTCCGGCCCTGCCGGGACCGGAGACCGCTCGCGTGACACCGGGCCCGGTCAGTCGTCCCGTGCGGTCACCCTGACCGCCCGCCGTCCGGCTGCCGGTGCTCGTCCGGTCACCGTGACCGCCCGGACGCCGGTGGTCCGTCCGGTCACCCCGACCGCCGGGACAGCCGCCCGCCCTTCCGCCCGCACCAGAGCCGCCCCCGTCCGCCCGCCGCCCGCACCGCCGTGGCCCGTGGGCCCGCGGCTCCGACCGTCGTCCTCCTTCGCAGACCCCAGAGGTGCTCCATGCCCGCCGCCCCCGTCGAGCTGATCTCCCCGCGGTCGCCCCGCGTCGTCGCCGCGCGGCGCCTGGCCCGGCGGAACTTCCGGAGCAAGGAGCGGCTGTTCCTCGCCGAGGGCCCGCAGGCCGTGCGCGAGGCGGCGGCACACCGTGCCGACGCGACCCCCACCCTCGTCGAGCTGTTCGCCACCCCCGAAGCCGCGGAGCGCTACGCCGACATCGTCGGGGACGCCCGTGCGGCCGGGGCCCGCGTGCACCTCGCCGACGAGGAGGTGATCGCCGACATCTCGACGACCGTCACCCCGCAGGGCCTCGTCGGCGTCTGCCGGTTCCTCGACACCCCGTTCGAGGAGATCCTCGCGGCGCGCCCCAGGCTCGTCGCCGTCCTCGCGCACGTCCGCGACCCCGGGAACGCCGGCACCGTACTGCGGTGCGCGGACGCGGCCGGTGCCGAGGCCGTCGTCCTCACCGACGCCTCCGTCGACCTGTACAACCCCAAGGCCGTACGGGCCTCCGTGGGGTCCCTGTTCCACCTGCCCGTCGCCGTCGGGGTTCCCGTCGAGGACGCCGTGCGGGGCCTGAAGGCGGCCGGTGTGCGGATCCTCGCCGCGGACGGCGCCGGACAGGACGACCTCGACGACGAGCTCGACGAGGGGACCATGGGCGGCCCCACCGCCTGGGTGTTCGGCAACGAGGCCTGGGGGCTCCCGGAGGAGACGCGCGCGCTGGCCGACGCCGTCGTGCGCGTTCCGATCCACGGAAAGGCCGAGAGTCTGAACCTGGCGACCGCCGCCGCCGTATGTCTCTACGCGTCCGCCCGTGCACAGCGTGCCTCCGGAGGGTGCCGCTCCGTCACTGACGGCTAGTAGGGTGACGGGCTCGGGGGACCTCCCCCAAGCTCTCGGCTTCGCTCGAGCAGGGAGGTGCCCCACCGCCAGACGAGAGGTGGGATACGGGGATGGGTGTCGGCACGAGCGGTGCGAACAGCGCGCTGCGCGCACGGGACGTGCGCGAGACGCCCGCGCCCCGGGGCGAGGAGCAACTCGGAGCCGACCTCGGTCTCGGTCCCGACGACCTGCCCGACGGACTCGTCGTCGCCGACGAGCACGGCCGGGTGATCTGCTTCAACGCCGCCGCCGCCCGCATCACCGCGGTCCCCGCCGCCGAGGCCCTCGGCCGGCAGCTGGACGCGGCCCTCCCGCTCGAAGACCTCGAAGGCCGCCGTTGGTGGCAGCTGACCGACCCCTACGGAGGGCTGGCGATCCGCGTCGGCCAGCCCGAACGCAACCTGCTGCTGCCGGGCGGCCGCGAGGTCCTGGTCTCCGCGCGCTACGTCCGCGGCCGGCCCACCGGGCCCGTCCACCGGGTCGTCGTCTCGCTGCGCGACACCGAGGCGCGCCGCCGCACCGAGCGCAGCCACGCCGAGCTGATCGCCACGGTCGCCCACGAACTGCGCTCCCCGCTCACCTCGGTCAAGGGCTTCACGGCCACCCTGCTCGCCAAGTGGGAACGCTTCACCGACGACCAGAAGAGGCTGATGCTGGAGACGGTGGACGCCGACGCCGACCGGGTCACCCGTCTCATCGCCGAGCTCCTCGACATCTCCCGCATCGATTCCGGGCGCCTCGAAGTACGCCGCCAGCCCGTCGACATAGGCGCCGCCGTCGGCCGTCACATCCAGGCCTACGTCACCTCGGGCCAGCCCGCCGACCGATTCCTGCTGCGCGTCGAACAGCCGCTGCCGCAGCTGTGGGCCGACCCGGACAAGATCGACCAGGTGCTCAGCAACCTGCTCGAAAATGCGGTGCGCCACGGCGAGGGAACCGTCACCATCGACATCACGCCCTCGGCGTCCCCGCGGGAGCGCCCCGATGACGCGACATCCGCGACCGCCGCGAGCGCCGCGCACGCCGCCACCTCGGTGACCGTGAGCGACGAGGGCACCGGCATCCCGGAGGAATCCATGAACCGCGTCTTCACCCGCTTCTGGCGGGGCAGCAAGCGCGGCGGCACGGGCCTCGGGCTGTACATCGTCAAGGGAATCGTCGAGGCCCACGGCGGGACGATCACGGTCGGCCGCGCCCCCGGCGGCGGCGCCGAGTTCCGATTTACGTTGCCCGTGAGCACCCCGGCGTATCTGCTGTAACGCCGACGAGGCCCCACGGGCGCACACGCGGGGGAGCCCCGGCCGGGACGCGCAGTCCGGCACGACCCCCCACCCCCGTTAGACTCGGCCTTTGGCACCTTTGCGTCCCCGTTTCATGTTTCAGGGACGATGCGCGTCCCCCGAGTCGGGACGGGGACCATCCGCCAGCCAACCGGAAGCACGGGAAGAGATGTCGGCACCGAATAAGTCGTACGACCCTGTAGAGGTCGAGGCCCTGAAACCGGAAGCGATCGAGCGCATGCGGGACGAGGCGCTCGCCGCCTTCGCCGCCGCCGGCGACCTCGACGCGCTCCAGGAGGCCAAGGTCGCCCACACCGGCGGCACCTCGCCGCTGGCCCTCGCCAACCGCGAGATCGGCGCCCTGCCCCCGCACGCCAAAGCCGCCGCCGGGAAGCTCGTCGGCCAGGCCCGCGGCGCCGTGAACAAGGCCCTCGCCGCCCGCCAGACCGAGCTGGAGGCCGAGCGCGACGCCCGGGTCCTGGTCGAGGAAGCGGTGGACGTCACGCTGCCCTACGACCGGGTACCGGCCGGGGCGCGCCACCCCCTGACCACGCTGTCGGAGCGCATCGAGGACGTCTTCGTGGCCATGGGCTACGAGGTCGCCGAGGGCCCCGAGGTCGAGGCCGAGTGGTTCAACTTCGACGCCCTGAACATCGGCCCGGACCACCCGGCGCGCGGTATGCAGGACACCTTCTTCGTGAAGGGCCCCGAGGGCCACGAGGAAGAGTCGAACATCGTGCTGCGCACCCACACCTCACCGGTGCAGATCCGCTCGATGCTCGACCGCGAGCCCCCGGTCTACGTGATCTGCCCGGGCCGCGTGTACCGCTCCGACGAGCTGGACGCCACGCACACCCCCGTCTTCACCCAGGTCGAGCTGCTCGCCATCGACGAGGGCCTGACGATGGCCGACCTCAAGGGCACCCTCGACCACATGGTCCAGTCGCTCTTCGGCCCGGACATGAAGACCCGGCTGCGCCCGAACTTCTTCCCGTTCACCGAGCCGTCCGCCGAGATGGACATGGTGTGCTACGTCTGCCGCGGGGACTCCGTCGGCAACCCCGACCGGCCCTGCCGCACCTGCTCCTCCGAGGGCTGGATCGAACTCGGCGGCTGCGGCATGGTCAACCCCCGTGTGCTGGTCGCCGCGGGCGTCGACCCCGAGAAGTACAGCGGATTCGCCTTCGGGTTCGGCATCGAGCGGATGCTGATGTTCCGCCACAACGTCGAAGACATGCGAGACATGGTCGAGGGTGACGTCCGGTTCACCCGGCCGTTCGGGATGGAGATCTGATGCGGGTCCCGCTTTCTTGGCTGCGGGAGTACGTCGACCTGCCGGCGACGGAGACCGGGCGCGACGTCCAGGCCAAGCTCATCTCGTCCGGCCTCGAGGTCGAGACCGTCGAGCAGCTCGGCGCGGGCCTCAAGGGCCCCCTCGTCGTCGGCCAGGTGCTGACCATCGAGGAGCTGGACGGCTTCAAGAAGCCCATCCGCTTCTGCACCGTCGACGTCGGCACCGCCAACGGCACCGGTGAGCCCCAGGAGATCGTCTGCGGCGCCCGCAACTTCGCCGTCGGCGACAAGGTCGTCGTGGTCCTGCCGGGTGCGGTCCTGCCCGGCGACTTCGCGATCGCCGCGCGCAAGACGTACGGCAGGACCTCGCACGGCATGATCTGCTCCGGCGACGAGCTGGGCATGGGCGACGACGGCAGCGGCGGCATCATCGTCCTGTCGCCCGAGCACGAGGTCGGCAGCGACGCCATCGAGCTCCTGGAACTCGTCGACGAGGTCCTGGACATCGCCGTCACCGCGAACCGCGGCGACTGCCTGTCGATGCGTGGTGTCGCCCGCGAGACCGCCATCGCGTACGGCCTGCCGCTGCGCGACCCGGCGCTGCTCGACGTACCGGCCCCGAACGCGTTCGGCTACCCGGTGCGGGTCTCCGAGCCGCTCGGCTGCGACCGCTTCACCGCGCGCACCGTGACGGGGCTGTCCGCCGAGGCACGCTCCCCGATCTGGCTGCGGCGCCGCCTGCAGAAGGCCGGGATGCGTCCCGTCTCGCTCGCCGTCGACGTCACGAACTACGTGATGCTGGAGCTCGGCCAGCCCCTGCACGCCTACGACCGCTCCCTCGTCCAGGGGACGATCGGCGTGCGCAGGGCCGAACAGGGCGAGCGCCTCACCACGCTCGACGGCACCAAGCGCATCCTCGACGCCGAGGACCTGGTGATCACCGACGACCGCGGGCCCATCGGCCTGGCGGGCGTCATGGGCGGTGCCGACACGGAGATCGCCGACCACGAGGACACCACCCGTGCCACCGGTGACGTCGTGATCGAGGCCGCGCACTTCGACCCGGTCTCCATCGCCCGCACCGCGCGCCGTCACAAGCTCGGCTCCGAGGCGTCCAAGCGCTTCGAGCGGGGCGTCGACCCGCAGGCCGCCTCCGCGGCCGCGCAGCGCACCGTCGACCTGCTGGTCCTGCTCGCGGGCGGCAGCGCCGAGGCCGGGGTGACCGAGGTCATCGCGCCGTCCGCGCCGCACACCATCAGCGCCCCGGCGAACCACCCGGACCAGGTGGCCGGTGTCGCCTACGGCCGCGAGACCGTCGTACGCCGTCTCCAGCAGGTCGGCTGCGACGTCTACGGTCAGGACGAACTCATCGTCACCGTGCCGTCCTGGCGCCCCGACCTGGTGGCGCCGAACGACCTGGCCGAAGAGGTCATCCGTCTGGAGGGCTACGAGAACCTGCCCTCCACGCTGCCGCGGCCGCCCGCCGGCCGCGGTCTGACCGACCGCCAGCGGCTGCACCGCAGGGTCGGCCGCGCGCTGGCCGGGGCGGGCCTGGTCGAGACGCTGAACTACCCCTTCCTCAGCGAGGGCGTCTTCGACCAGCTGGGTCTGGCCGCCGACGACCCGAACCGCCGGGTGGTCACGCTCGTCAACCCGCTGTCCGACGAGGAGCCGGCCCTCCGTACGACGCTGCTGCCGGGTCTGCTCGGCGCGCTGCGCCGCAACGACGGCCGTGGTGCGCACGACCTGGCGCTGTTCGAGACCGGACTGGTCTTCCACCCCCGCGGGGAGCAGCGCATCGCGTCGCGGCTCCCGGTGGACCGGCGTCCCACGGACGAGGAGATCGCGGCGCTCACCGCCACCCTCCCCGCCCAGCCCCGGCACGTCGCGGTCGTCCTCACGGGCGCCCGTGAGCAGGCCGGCTGGTGGGGCAAGGGCCGTCCGGCCGACTGGGCCGACGCGGTGGAGGCGGCACGGACCGTCGCCCGCGAGGCGGGCGCCGAGCTCGTCGTCCGCGCGGGCCGTTACGGGCCGTGGCACCCGGGCCGCTGCGCCGAGCTGGCCGTCGTGCTCGACGGCGCGGAGCAGGTCATCGGTCACGCGGGTGAGCTGCACCCGCGCGTGCTGAAGGCACTGAACCTGCCCGGACGCACCTGCGCGATGGAGCTCGACCTCGACCGACTGGAGGAGGCGGGCGCCGGAGCACTGCAGGCGCCGCGGATCTCCGGGTTCCCGGTCGCCACGCAGGACGTCGCGCTGGTCGTCGACCGAAGCGTTCCGCACGCGGAGGTGGAGGCGGCGCTGCGCGAAGGCGCCGGCGGTCTCCTGGAGTCCATCCGGCTCTTCGACGTCTACGAGAGCGAGCAGCTGGGCGAGGGCAGGAAGTCCCTGGCCTACGCGCTGCGCTTCCGCGCCGCCGACCGCACGCTGACCGTCGACGAGGCGTCGGCGGCCCGTGACGCGGCGGTGGCCCTCGCGGGTGAGCGGGTCGGGGCGGTACTGCGCGGATAGCTCCGCGGCGGGCTCCGCCGGTGGGGCCGGGGGACTGCGGGTTCTCTGCCGGCCGCGGCTTGTCCGTGGCCGGCCGCGCAGTTCCCCGCGCCCCTGGCGGGGTACGGGGTTTTCGGTCGGGTGCGGGTGCGGGTGCGGGTGCGGGTGCGTTGTGGGCGGCCGCGCCGTTCCTCGCGACGTGCGCCCCGGTGATGGCTCCCCGGGTGCCGGCCGCGCCCTCCCGGGGGTGCGGGTAACGGCGCGGCCGGCCGGGGACCGTTCGTACCCGACCGGCCGCGTCCCCCCTCGCATCCCACCCGGCAGGGCCACCGCGCATCCCACCCGGCCGGGCCACCGTGAGGGCGGTCACCTGCATAAATGCAGGCGACAGGGGGTGCCTCACTCGTTCGGGTGGGAAGTTCGGGGGATGTGGCCCGACCGGGGCATGCGGTCGACAGAATCGGACCGGGTCTCATGGAGGCCGTCCGCGCTGTCGGGCCTATTGGGGGGCCATCGGCATGATCCGTATCAAGGCTGGGGCTCCCGGTAGGGTGCGGCTCCGGACACGTGCGCGGGGGCCGGCCCGGACGGGCGCAGGCCCGCGCGGTGACCTCGACCGGTCGGTCCGGCGGGCCGACCGGACACCCCTGCGCAGGGCGCTCGGCCTCGGTCTGCCCACCGTCTGGGGCGCGATCGCGATCTCGTACAGGATGACCTGTCCGCTGGGCGAGCAGGACGGACTGGCGCCCCGGATGGTCTCCAGTGCCGTCTTCTTCGTGGTAGGAACGGGGCTGATACTCCACGTCAGGTGGACGCTCCTGCGAGAACTCAGACAGGTCCGCGAGGTCGCCGGCGCCGCCCAGAACGTGCTGCTGCGCCCGCTGCCCCCGCGCATCGACGGGCTGAACGTCGCGGCGGCCCAGGTCTCCGCGGACCGCGGCGCGAACATCGGCGGTGATCTCTACGAGGTGATCGCGACCGAGCACGGGGTACGGATCGTCATGGGTGACGTCCGCGGGCACGGCCTCGGCGCGCTCGGGACCGTCGCCGCCGTGCTCGGCAGTTTCCGGGAGGCGGCGCACGACGAGCCCTCGCTCGGGCGGGTGCTCGGACGGCTGGAGCGTGCCCTGGCCCGGCATCTGCGCGAGCGGGCGAAGGCCGAACACCCCGCGGCGGGTCCGGACCCCGAGAGCCCGGTCGCCGAGGAGTTCGTCACCGTACTGCTGCTGGAGATCCGCCGGGACGGCGAGGTGTACGCGCTGAACTGCGGTCATCCCTGGCCGTATCTGCTGCCCGGCCAGGCCGACCCGGACGGCGGCCACGGCCGTGTCGAGCGGCTGTCGGCCGGTGAACCCCTGCCGCCGCTCGGGCCGTTCCCGCTCCCGGCGGAGCTTCCTCTCGTGCACTGCGGTCAACTGCTGCCGGGCGAGGGCCTGTTCCTGCACACCGACGGTGTGGAGGACGCGCGCGACGGTCACGGCCGGTTCTTCCCGCTGCCGAGCGCGCTGAGCGAAGCGGTCCGGATCCGGCCCGCGGCACCCCAGTTCGTCCTGCACGCGGTCCTGACGGGTCTGCTGCGCCACACGCGCGGCAGACCCGCCGACGACGTCGCCGTCCTGGTCCTGCGCAACGACCGCCCGCGCACTCCCGTGCAGCAGGAGCGCCCGGTCGCCCAGCACGCGCCCCGCTAGCGGAGTCCCGGACACCCGGGACCGCGCGACGATCCGCGAAGTGCACGAAGTGCCCGCGGCGGACGGCGCGGGAAGTGCTCGCGTCGGACGATCCGCGAAGTGCCCGCGGTCGACGGACCGTCACCACGGCCCGGTACAGCCGGCGGAGCCGTCCGCCCCGCCACGGAGTGTCGGGCAGGCGGCTGGGCGGACGGCGCGGAAGCGGGCCGCCGCACTGTACGAGGGGGAGCCGGCGGCCCGGCCGGCCTCTTGCGAGGCATTTCAGTCAACCGGCCGGGAACGCTCCGCGACAGCGCGCGCACGGCACGGATACGGGCATTCCGTTCACACCCCGTGTGAAGGGGGACGCACTAGTGTGACGGCACCGACGGCACCGAGCCACCCGGGGGCCCGTATGCAGCCCAACACTCTCCTCGACGCGATCCTCGACGAGGCCGGCGTCTCGCACGCGGGACTCGCGGCCCATGTCAACCAGGCGGGGAGGGCACGCGGCCTCGCCCTCCGGTACGAACACACGGCTGTGGCACGGTGGTTGAAGGGGCAGCGTCCGCGCGGCCAGGTGCCCGACCTGATCTGTGAAGTGCTCGCGGCGCGCCTGCACCGGCCCGTCACGCTCGACGACATCGGACTCGGCGTGCCGGGCGAGCCCTCCACCGCGCACGGCACGTCCCTCTCCGGCTTCGTCGAGCGGGCCACCGCCCTGTGGCGTTCCGACGAACAGCAGCGCCCGCACATCCTCGGCGCACCGGCCGTCACCGGCACGCCCGCCGTGATGCCCGTGTGGGAGTGGGAGAACCCGCCCGAGGACGTGGACGTCTCGCGCGGCGGACGCCATCACGTCAGCATGGCCGACATCGAGATGCTGCGCTCGGCCCGCGCGCACTACGAGCAGATGTACCGCAAGGCGGGCGGCGTCGCGACCCGCACCCGGATCGTCGGCTTCCTCAACACGGAGACCGCGCCCCTGCTGCGCGGCAGCTACACCGACGCCACCGGACGCCAACTGCACCGTGCGACAGGCGGCCTGGTCGCGGTCGCCGGCATCTGCGCGTACGACTCCGACGCGCACGGGCTCGCCCAGCGCTACTTCCACCAGGCGCTGCGGCTCGCCAAGGCCAGCGGGGACCGGGGGCTCGGCGCCTACGTGATAGCGCTGCTGGTCAACCAGGCGCTGTTCATGCGGGAGTACCGGCAGTCCGTGGCCTTCGCGGAGGCCGCGCTGCGTGCCGCCGGACGCCACATCACCCCCGCCCTCGCCTCCGACCTCTACGCGATGCAGGCCAAGGCGTACGCCCATCTCGGCGACGGCAGCAGCGCGTTGTCCTGCATCCGGCGTGCCGAGCAGGCCGCCGAGCGCATCCGGCGCGGATACGAGCCCGACGAGACCGGCTATGTCCAGCCCGGCCTCGTCAACGTACAGGTGGCGGAGGCGCTGCTCAGCCTCGGCGACCTGGTGGCCGCGGCCGCGCACGCCGCCGCGGCCGTGGACACCCCGGCGCACGACCGTGGGAGAGTGCACCGGCTCGCCATGCTGAGCCAGATCGAGCTACGCCAGGGCAACGCCGACAAGGCGGCGGCCACCGCCGTCCAGATGGCCGAGCAGGCGCGCGGAATGGAGTCCCAGCGGCTGCGCGACAGACTGCGCGCGGTACGCGAACACCTGGTGCGCAGCGGCTGCGCGGGCACGGCCGAGGCAGCCGAACTCATCGACGGAGCGCTGCGCGTACCGCTCTAGACCACCGGGTCCGCCCCCGCCCCGTGCGCTGCCGTGCGCCTGCTGTCAGGCCGCTCCTGCTGCGATATTGCCATCTACTCGGCGGAAGGTGGCAGAACCGTGCAGTGGACGAAACTGAACGAACAAACTGTGTACGCAAACCGCTGGTTCAGCGTCAATCTCGCAGATGTCGAACTGCCGGACGGCCGGCATCTCGATCACTTCCTGATACGGCTGCGTCCCGTGGCCGTGGCCACCGTGGTGAACGACGCCAACGAGGTGCTGCTCCTGTGGCGGCACCGGTTCATCACCGACAGTTGGGGGTGGGAACTCGCGGCGGGTGTCGTCGAGGACGGCGAGGACATCGCCGTCGCGGCGGCCCGCGAACTGGAGGAGGAGACCGGCTGGCGACCGGGACCCCTGCGTCATCTGATGAGCGTCGAGCCCTCCAACGGGCTCACCGACGCCCGGCACCACGTCTACTGGGCCGACGCAGGCGCCTACATCGGACACCCCGTGGACGACTACGAGTCCGACCGTCGGGAATGGGTTCCCCTCAAGCTCGTCCCCGACATGGTCGCCCGCGGAGAGGTCCCGGCCGCCAACATGGCTGCCGCTCTGCTCCTCCTGCACCACCTCAGGCTCGGGCAGGACGCCGTGCCCTGATCGATCACCCCCGGCGTCCGGGGCCCTAGTGGCCCAGGGCCTGCCAGACCGCCACGGCGAGCGCGCCCACGGCCGTGATCGCCGCGACCGCGGGCAGTGGCCAGCGGGTGTGTTCCATCGCGACGACGCGTGTGCTGAGGTCGTCCACGTCCTTGGCGGTCTGTTCGGCGCGGTGACTGAGCAGGGTCAGCCCTCCTTCGACGCGGGCCTGCGCCACGTCGAGTCTGCGGCGTAACTCCGCGAGTTCTCCATGGACCACGGGATGCTCCGGGTCGGCGGTCACGTGTCCGCTCCTTTCCGTAGTCGTCACATCCCTTGCATGTACACGGAAAGTCAACTCGCCTGGTGAGTGCGTGGGGAGCGTGTGCGAGCGGCATATGCGGGCCCGGCGCGCACACGGCGTGTGAATGACGCGGGCCCGGCACCGTCAAGGGTGCCGGGCCCGCGCGAGCCCGCGGCCGACTCCACGTGATCGGGCCGGCGGGGGAGGGAATCAGCCGTACGTGTAGAACCCGGAGCCGGACTTCCGGCCCAGCCGGCCCGCGTCGACCATGCGCTGGAGCAGCGGGGGAGCGGCGTACAGCGGCTCCTTGTACTCCTCATACATCGAATACGCGACCGAGGCCACCGTGTCCAGACCGATCAGGTCGGAGAGCTTCAGCGGACCCATCGGGTGGGCGCAGCCCATCTCCATGCCGTTGTCGATGTCCTCGCGGCTGGCGATGCCCGACTCGAACATCCGGATCGCGGAGAGCAGGTACGGGATCAGCAGCGCGTTCACCACGAAGCCGGAGCGGTCCTGGGCGCGGATCGCGTGCTTGCCGAGTGCCTTCTCGGCGAACAGCTGCGCCCGGCCGAGGGTGCCCTCGGAGGTGGTCAGCGCCGGAATCAGCTCGACGAGCTGCTGCACCGGCGCCGGGTTGAAGAAGTGGATCCCGACGACCTGGTCGGGGCGTGAGGTGGCGACGGCGAGCCGGACCAGTGGAATCGAGGAGGTGTTCGAGGCGAGGATGGCGTCCTGCCGGGTCACCACCTGGTCGAGCACCTGGAAGATCTCGGTCTTCACCTGCTCGTTCTCGACGACGGCCTCGATCACCAGGTCCCGGTCGGCGAACTCGCCGAGGTCGGTGGTGAAGCTCAGCCGGTCCTGGGTGGCCGCGAGCTCGTCGGCGGAGATCTTCCCGCGCTCGGCCGCCTTGGAGAGGGAGTTGAACAGCCGGGTACGGCCGATCTCCAGAGCCTCACCCGTGGTCTCGGCGACCTTGACGTCAAGACCCGCACGGGCGCACACCTCGGCGATGCCCGCTCCCATCTGGCCGCAGCCCACCACTCCGACGCGTTCGATGTCGGTCACATCGTCCCCTTCGTTGATCTACGGGCCTGGCAGGTCCCCCGTTGTTCGGCGCCTGCTCCGATCGTGCACGTTACCCGGAAGTATCGATGATCGATCGCCCGGGGCGGGCATGCTGGGCGATGGGACGATCCGTGACCGGGCGGGTCCACAGGGTAAGAGGAGTACGCGGATGGGGCGGGTGTCACGGCGGACGTTCACGGTGGCCGCGGCGGCGGTGCTCGCGGGCCCGGTCGCCACGGGTGACTCGGTGGCGGGACCCGGCACCGGGGGCACCCCCGGTCCGCCCGGCCGGCGGGGTGCCCCCGCGGAGCTGCGCGGCATGTGGCTGGCGACCGTCCTGAACCGGGACTGGCCCTCGCGGGCCGGACTGTCGCCGGACCGGCAGCGTGCCGAACTCGTCGGCCATCTCGACACCGCGGTCCGCCGCCGTCTCAACGCCGTGATCTTCCAGGTGCGCCCCGCGGCCGACGCCCTGTGGCCCTCGGCGTACGAGCCGTGGTCGCAGTACCTCACCGGAGTCCAGGGCCGGGACCCAGGCTGGGACCCGCTCGGCACCGCGGTCGAGGAGGCCCACGCGCGGGGTCTGGAACTGCACGCCTGGTTCAACCCGTACCGGATCGCCCCGCACACCGACCCGGGCAGGTTGGCGGCGAACCATCCGGCGCGCACACACCCCGGCTGGGTCGTCCGGTACGGGGGGAAGATGTATTACAACCCAGGACTGCCGGCCGTGCGGTCGTTCGTGCAGGAGGCGATGCTCGACGCGGTGCGCAAGTACCCGGTCGACGCGGTGCACTGGGACGACTACTTCTATCCGTACCCCGTCGCCGGACAGGCCTTCGACGACGGCGCCGCGTACGCGGCACACGGCGCGGGCTTCCCGGACCGGGCCGCCTGGCGGCGTGACAACATCGACCGACTGGTACGGGAGATGGGCGCCCGCGTCCGGCAGATCCGTCCCGGCACACGCTTCGGCATCAGCCCGTTCGGCGTGTGGCGCAACGCGGCGAGCGACCCGCACGGCTCCGACACCCGGGCCGGCGTGCAGACGTACGACGATCTGCACGCCGACACCAGGAAATGGGTCCGTGAACGCTGGATCGACTACGTCTGCCCGCAGGTCTACTGGAATCTCGGCTTCGCCGCCGCCGACTACGCGAAGCTCGTGCCCTGGTGGGCGGCCGTCACCCAGGGCACCGGCGTGCGGCTGTACGTGGGCGAGGCGCTCTACAAGGCCGGCGACCCGGCGCAGCCCGCCGCCTGGCAGGACCCGGCCGAACTCTCCCGGCATCTCGCCTTCGCGCGGGCGTACCCGCAGGTGGGCGGACACGTCTTCTTCTCCGCCAAGGGGGTCGGCTCGGATCCCCTCGGCGCGATGACGCGGGTCGTGGCCGACCACTACCGGCAGCCGGCGACACCCGGGCGCTGAACCGCCGCCGGGCGTCACCGGCCCCGGTGACGGGACTACCGCATGGGGTCCTTGTGCTTGATCTCGGAATCGGGGCCGGGAGAGCAGACCGCCTCGTGACCGTCCGTGAACCGGACGCGATACGGAGGAGTCCCCTCCTTGCCCATGACCTGGGTGATCTCCGCGACCTTGTCGTGCTGTCCGACGACCCTGCCGTGCTGCACGAGCTGGTCGCCCTCGGTTGCGCGCATCTGAGGTCTCCCTCGCCAGTTGCGGGAGTGGTGGAGTGGTGGAGTGGTGGACCGGGGCCTGAGCCCGCGGCTGGTGGTGCCGGTCGACCCCGGCATCCGTGTGCTGCTCAGCCCCGCGCTCGCTGGGTGAGGGCGATGCAGACCAGCACGGCCGCCGCCGTCAGGGGCGCGGCCGGTGTGAGCCGCTCGCCGAGGAGCAGTACCGACCACACCAGTGTGAGCAGCGGTTGCGCGAGCTGCAACTGGCTGGCCTTCGGAATCCCGATCGCCGCCATACCGCGGTACCAGACGACCAGCCCGAGGAACTGCGAGCCGACCGCCACCCACAGCAGCCCCGTCACACTGTGCGCCGACAGCCGCGCGGGCTCGTACGACAGCGCCACCAGCGCGCCCGGCAGCGACAGCGGCAGACACAGGACCAGCGCCCAGCCGATCACCTGCCACCCCGGCATCACCCGGGCCAGCCGGCCGCCCTCGGTGTAGCCCGCCGCGCAGATCAGCAGCGCGCCGAAGAGATAAGCGTCCGCGCTGGTCAGCGCTCCGCCGCTCTGCTGCACGGTGAAGGCGATCACCGCGGCCGCTCCCGCCAGCGCGGCGCCCCAGAACAGCCGGGAGGGCCGCGCACCGGTGCGCAGTGCCGAGAACAGCGCCGTCGTCAGCGGCAGCAGGCCGACGACCACGGCCGCGTGGGCTGTGGTGGAGGTCCGCAGCGCGAGCGTCGTCAGCAGCGGGAAGCCCAGGACGACGCCCGCGGCGACCACGGCGAGCCCCGCCCGGTGCCGCCGCGTCGGTACGGGCACGCGCAGCGCCAGCAGGCAGCCGCCCGCGACGACGGCCGCGAGGGCGCTGCGCACGGCGACCAGGGACCAGGGTCCGAAGCCCTCCAGGCCCCAGGCGGTGGCGGGGAAGGTCAGGGAGAAGGCGGTGACGCCGAGGGCGGCCTGCAGGGTGCCGGAGCGGTGGCCGTCCGGGCCGTCCGTCCCGGGGGCGGTGACCGCTATCTCCGACCCCTGGATAGCGCTACTCTGTACTCTCATGCAGCAGAGTAGCAGCGTGACGGAACTGGCCAACAGGCTGCGACAGGAAGTCAACCGCTACCCATCTGGTGGAAAGCTGCCGTCGAGCAGAGCGCTCGTGGAGCGGTTCAGGGTGAGCCCGGTGACCGTGTCACGAGCGCTGGCGCAGCTGGCCGCCGAGGGGCTGGTGGTCACCAGACCCGGGGCCGGCGCCTTCCGGGCACGCCCCCGCACCCCCGCCGCACCGGTCGGGGACACCTCCTGGCAGGAGGTCACGCTGAGCGCGGACGCCGCCGCCGAACTCGTCCCGCGGACGGTGGACGCCTCCGCGGTCCTGGCCACGCTGGCCGCCCCGCCGGCCGGCGTCGTCGAGTTCAACGGCGGCTATCTCCACCCCTCGCTCCAGCCCGAGCGGGCCATGGGCGCCGCCCTGTCCCGGGCGGGCCGCCGCCCCGGCGCCTGGTCCCGGCCGCCGGTGGAGGGGCTCGCGGAGCTGCGCGAGTGGTTCGCGCGCGGGATCGGCGGCGCGATCACCGCCGCGGAGGTGCTCGTCACGGCGGGCGGCCAGTCGGCACTCACCACCGCCCTGCGCGCCCTCGCCCCGCCCGGCGCACCGGTCCTCGTCGAATCGCCCACCTATCCGGGCATGCTGGCCATCGCCCGCGCGGCCGGGCTGCGCCCCGTTCCGGTACCGGTGGACCCCGACGGGGTGAAGCCGGACCTGCTCGCCGACGCCTTCAGGGCCACCGGCGCGCGGGTCTTCGTCTGCCAGCCGCTGTTCCAGAACCCCACCGGCGCCGTGCTCGCCCCCGAGCGGCGGGGCGAGGTGCTGCGGATCGCGCGGGAGGCCGGCGCGTTCGTGGTCGAGGACGACTTCGTGCGCCGGCTCGTGCACGAGGACGCGGGCCCGCTGCCGCGCCCGCTGGCCGCCGACGACCCCGACGGTGTCGTGGTGCACGTCGGTTCCCTGACCAAGGCGACCTCGCCGAGCTTCCGGGTCGGCGTGCTGGCCGCGCGCGGACCGGTCCTGGAGCGGCTGCGGGCCATCCAGGTCGTCGAGACGTTCTTCGTACCGCGCCCGCTCCAGGAGGCCGCGCTCGAACTCGTCGGCTCACCGGCCTGGCCCCGCCATCTGCGGTCCGTCTCCGCCGAGCTGAGAAACCGGCGGGACACCATGACCGCCGCGCTGCGGCTGCGGCTCCCCGAACTCGCCCTGCCGCACATCCCGTCCGGCGGCTACCACCTGTGGGTGCGGCTGCCCGACGGCACCGACGAGTCCGCCCTGGCCGCCACCGCCCTGCGCGCGGGCGTGGCCGTCGCCCCCGGCCGCCCCTACTTCAGCGCCGAACCCCCGGCCGCGCACCTCCGCCTGAGCTTCGCGGCGGTCGCCGGCACGGAGGAGATCACGGAGGGCGTACGACGGTTGCGCGCCGCCCGCGACGAGGCGGCGCGCTGACCCGCGCCGCCCGGGACGAGACGCCGCGCTGACCCGCGCCGCCCGGGTGGAGGGGCCGTCCCGACCCGCGCGGTCCGGGTGGAGGGGGCGCCGCGCCGCCCGGGACGACGTTCCGGCCCGCCCGCCCCTCCCGCCCCCGCCCCGTCCCCGCGCGGGAACGAAAACCGCTCGACCTCACCGCGCCGACCTGCCACCCTCCCCGCATGACCGACCCACAGCAGCTCCCCGACGGCTACGAGATCTCCGCCGACCCGGCCCGCGTCGATGCCGCCCGCGTGCACCACTGGCTCTCCACGGACGCGTACTGGGCGCTGGGCCGCTCCCGCGAGAAGCAGGAGCGGGCGATCGCGGGCTCGCTCAACTTCGGGGTGTACGACGGCCCTTCGGGAGAACAGGTGGCGTACGCCCGTGTGGTCACCGACGAGGCGACCTTCGCCTGGCTCTGCGACGTCTACGTCGAACCGTCCGTCCGCGGCAAGGGGCTGGGATCCGCCCTGGTGACAGCCGTCCGCGACCACCTCGAACCCTTCGGCCTGCGCCGGGTCCTGCTCGCCACGCACGACGCGCACGGCGTCTACGAGAAGATCGGCTTCAGGCCGCTGGACCAACCCGGCCGGTGGATGGCACTCGTAGCGCGGTAAGTCCGCGAACACCCTGCGTAGCACCCCTTGACCTGCGGAGTTCCGCGTTCCACGATCTGCGCATGCATCTTCGGGTCACGTTCGTCGCTGCCTCGCGCAGTTCGTCGTTGCTCGCCGAGCGCTTCGAGGACGACCGGCCGCTGGACCAGGCGGGCTGGGAGGAGGTGCAGCGCGCCGCCCCCGAACTGGTACCGCTGGCGGCGGCCGAGCTGCGCTACTGCTCACCGACTCCGCGCAGCCGCGCCACCGGCGACGCGCTCGGTTACGCGCCGCTGGTCCAACCCGCGCTGCGGGACTGCGACATGGGCCGCTGGCGGGGGTTCACCCTGGGCGAGGCGATGGCCCGCGAGCCGTCGGCGGTGGACGCCTGGCTCGCCGACCCGCGCTCCGCCCCGCACGGCGGAGAGTCCCTGATGTCCTTCGTCTCGCGCGTCGGCGGCTGGCTCGACACCCGTCCCGCGGACGACGGCGGCCGGATCGTCGCGGTCGCGGAACCGTCCGTGGTGCGGGCCGCGCTCGTCTACGCACTGCGGGCCCAGCCGACGACGTACTGGAACATCGACGTGCGCCCCCTGTCCGCGATGACGCTCACCGGGCACAACGGCCGATGGAACCTGCGCCTGGAGCCGACGCAGCGTGGCTGACCAGCGCCGCGGCGGGCGACCCGCGCGCTGTCCTCAGGGCGTCCGGGTGTACTCGGTGGTGAGGAGCAGGTCCTTGGCGGGGCCGCCCACCCGCCACACCGTGCGCCAGCGGTCCGCCGCGAACACCGTGAACTCGCCCCGGTAGAGGTCCGCCGCGCACGGGTGGTCGGCGACGTGCCGGCCCGTGGCCAGGTCCAGGTCGTGGAAGGGGCGGCCGTCGGAGAACCGGACGGCCGCGGTGCCCGCGCGCGGTCCGGGCAGGAACCACAGCGTGCGCTCCGCGGGCCTGGAGGTGCCCTGCCAGGTGAAGACACCGGACTCGTGATGGAGCAGTCCGTCGCCCCGGTCGCCCCGGTCGTCGAGAGGCGAGGCCGGCGAGATCGATGAGGACGGCGAGAACACGGTCGTTCCGGTGAAACGCCCCTCCGCGCCGCTCGCGCGATCCCGCACCGAACGCTCCACCCGCCAGCTGCCGGTCAGGTACGCCAGTGCGTCGGCCACCGGCCAGAACTCGCCCACGGGTTCCTCAGGACCGTCCACGGGGCTTGCCCCGCCGACCGCCCTTGGTGCCACCGGACCCGCCGCGAGAGCCCTTGCCACCCGCTCTGCCGCCCGCCGCGCCGCCCGTCCTGCCCCCCACGGGCTTCTTCCGCCCGCCGGCCGCGTCGGCACGCTTGCCCTTGCCCGAAGCGGAAGCCGAAGCCGTACCCGAAGCGGGCGCCGGCGTCTGTGAGCGTCCGCGTGAGCTGTTGACGGTCCGGCCTCGGACGATCCCGATGAAGTCCTCCACCAGATCGGAGGTCGCCTCCTCCGGCCAGGACAGCGCGACGCGCGACTCCGGGGCGTCCGTGAGCGGCCGGTAGGTGAGGTCCTTGCGGTGGTGCAGGCGCGCGAGCGACTGGGGCACGACGAGCAGCCCGACACCCGCCGCCACGAGCTCGACCGCGTCCTCGGTGGTGGCGGGACGCTCGAACGCGGGCCGGCCCGGCGGACGCTCCCAGTCGAGGGTGTCGTCGAGCGGGTGCAGCACGATGTCGTCGGCCAGGTCCTCGGCGGTCACCTCGTCGACCGCCGCCACGACGTGATCCCTCGGGACCACGACGACCGTCGTCTCGGTGTAGAGCGGGATCGCGCTGAGGTCCTCACGGTCGACCGGCAGCCGTACGAATCCGGCATCGGCGCCGCGGTCCCGCAGTACGCCGAACGCCTCGGCGGCGGACACCGCGACGAGGGTCAGGGGGACGTCGGGCAGCCGCTCGTTCCAGATCCGCACCCACTTCGTGGGCGTCACTCCCGGGACATAGGCGAGCCGGAACGAAGGAGGTACTTCCGAGCCTGTCACCTCGCCAGGCTATCGGTCGTGGTCGGAGGTCGCGCACACGCTCGATACCCTTGACACCATGACGTCGCACCAGACCACCCAGACCATGAAGCCCGCCACCGCGGCGAAGAAGCTGGGTGTGTACCTCGAAGCCACCCCCGCCGAGTTCCAGGAGGGCGTCGTCTCGCGCGCCGAGCTGAACGCGCTGCAGACCGACCCGCCCGCGTGGCTGCAGGAACTGCGACGCAACGGCCCGCACCCCCGGCCGGTGGTCGCCGCGCGGCTGGGCGTCTCCATCGCCGGGCTCGCCCGCGGCGGGGTCACCGACCCGCTCACCACGGAGCAGATCGACGCGCTGAAGCAGGAGGACCCCGGGTGGCTGCGCCGGGAGCGCGCCACGCAGGCCGAGGTCCGCAAGGAAGAGGAGCGCATCAAGGAGCGGAACGCGCAGCGCGCGGCCCAGCCCCGCGACAGCCGCTCCTGACCTCCGCCACCGCCTGACCTCCGTCACTGCCTGACCTCCGTCACTTTCCGAGCTCCGTCCTTTCCCGAGCTCCGTCTCCCGCCCCTTTTCCCCCGGGCCGGGACCTCCGGGCCACCCGTGCCGCGGCTTACGCTGTGCGCATGGGTGGGACCCTGTGGTCAGTGACCGTGCCGAGCCCCGCGCGTGTCCGATGACCGCCGATCCGTGCTCCGCCGACCACCTCGCCGACTCCGCGCGCACCGCGTACCCGCCGCCGACCCGTGACCCACTGAGACGTTGCGCTGCAACTGGCGGGTTTGCAATCGACCTGGCGGGTTGTGCGCAGGGCAGCGCCGACGGTGCGTGCGCAGGCACCGGCTCATCAGCCCAGGCCAACCCGCCGACAGTCTCCAGTCAGGCGTCGGCCGAGAGCTCTGGATCTGCGAGGGCATCGGCAAATCGCTCCTCAGAAGCGAGGGCGCGCAGGAGCGGGCCGACCAAGCGGCGGGTAACGGCGCCGGGAGCGTCATTGAGTTCGGCCCAGGTGGTTCCGGTCGCCTCCCTATAGGTGTCCTGGTCATAGCGGGTGGTGGAGCCGAAGCCGCCCCAGTTCTGCTGGCCGGAGTAGGGGCGACGACCACGAAGCCGGATGGCACCCACGGCGAGGGCCCAGTTCCCCACGTAGCCAGCCTCCTCGGCGGCGGCGAGCACGAGAGCGAGGCAGCGGCGAGTGAGGCTCACTGCCGAGGCATCGAAGATCATCTGGTCGCCGGAGTCGATCGCGTCCGAGAAACGGCTGGAGAACAGCCTCAGGCCGCCGTTCTCGAACACCTGCAGTTCGATCACGTCCTCCGCGCGGTAGCTGCCCTCGACGGGAGCGTATGCGCGGGCCTCCCCGAGATTGGTGGAGGCCCGGGCGGCGCCCCCGTTGCGTCGGTAGCCGTTGCCTGCGTCCAGGAGGTCCGGGGAGGCGTCGACGCCGGTCAGGATGGCGTTCAAGGCTGGAGTGTGGGCGCGCTGGATGAATTCGGCGAGTTTCACGTTCCAGCCATGTCCGCTGGTGAGCTTCAGGAGCATGTCCCGGCGGCCCGCCAGGGGATGAGCGACCAGGAAGAGGTGGGATTGCTCGCCGACCTCGCGCAGCGGGTCCTGGTCGAATTCCCGCTGCAGCAGGGCGAGCGCGTCTTGTTCGGCCGACCGGCGCTGCTCGTGGAGGCGCGCGACCTCGGCGTCGGTAAGCACGTGCTTGGTCTTGTCATTGCGGCCGTAGTAGCGGCCGTCGACCATGTGGGGTGCCTGCGGGCTTGCCGGGACATGGACGAGGAGATAGCCCTGGGTGCGGTCCGCGTCGGTGGCGATGACCTCGGTGACGACGTTGAATGGCGGGTCGGGGATGGAGCGGGCGACGGAGTCGACCTTCTCCGCCAGGCCGTCCAGCGGCTGCGGCGTGAGGTTGAACGTGCGGTTGGGTTTATCCTCGCCGATACCGATGATCAGGGTTCCGCCGTCGATGGCGAACGAGGACAGGTCCTTGGCCAGTTCCTTGTTGTCGCCCTTGGTGACGAGCTCCTTCTTCACATCCAGACGACTCGACTCGTCGATAAGCCCGCCGTCGATGACGGACTGAAGATCGGCTTCGCTTTTGGGTGTCCATCGGGGGGTATCCGAGGAGAGGTAGATCGACGTCACGGGCATCCCTACGACTCGTGCAGCAGATGCCTCCGTCCCGGAGGCGTTGACGGAGAGTATGACCATCTGCACCAACGGGCGCATTTGGATTCCTGATATCAGGAACCGCGGACCAGCCACCCGCTGGCCCGGGTTCACGACCGCATGTTCGTCGCGTGCCGGATCGCAAGTTCTCCGTTGGCGCCGCGCCCGAGGTTGCCAGTCGGAGTGCACCAGCGACAGCCGCTGTCCTGACGGGCATCTTGCAGATGGCGTTCGCGAATACGGGGGCGGTGAATGACTGATCCGAGGTCGTCATCGTCCTCGTGCAAGCTGGCGGATGCGAGAAGGAAGTGGGTCAGGGCCTCGCTGGCGGCGAGGGTGTTGAGGGGCATCACACTCGGCGCGGGAATTCCGGGGATGTAGCGGGCCTGTTCGCGTTCCGCGTCCGGGTGCATCTCGATGGCGAGTTCGGTGCGGTCGATGAGCTGGTTGCACCAAAGACAGCCGACGCCCGGTGCGATGAGGCGGGTGGCGGTGTGGATCTGCCCGATCTCTCCGTCTCCGGTCACGGGGATCTTGACGCCGACCTGGGTCGCGGGGATGAGGTACTCGTGGACGGCCGCGTTGACCCAGTGTCGGGCAGCATGGCTGTCAGCAGCGAGAAAGATCCAATCGCACTGCACCAACTCGCGCAGGGCTTCGGGATGCTCCACCCGTCGCGGAACCGTGACCAGGCGGATCTGCGGATTGGCCCGCATGGCGTTCCGGGCGGCGAGTTCAGTCTTGGGCTTGTCGACGTCGCCGCGTTCGGCTGCGATCAAGCGGGGGAGGTTGGTCGCGTCGACGGTCTCACTGTCGATGAGGACGAGTTCCCCGGCGCCGAGTCGGGCGAGTTCTTCGACGAGGACGCTGCCGACGCCACCCAGGCCGACGACCGCGACGCGCAGGTGAGTGAGGGTTTCCTGCCCGCGGTCGCCGAGAAGCCGCGCCTGCCGGTCCCACAAAGGGTCGGAGGCCGTCGGCCGGGCGGGGTTCGGCCGCAGCCGGCGGAGGTTCCCGGCCGGGATGACGGTTTCGGCCAGCGGTGCGCGCGTGCCGTCGGAGAGCCATAGGTCGCCGGCGACAGCGTGCGGGGTGAGGACGAGTCCTCCGACGATCTGGTCGCTGATCTGCTGCAGTGTGGGGTAGCCGCGTTCGTGGCTGGCCAGGTCGACGCGGGAGAACTGGACGTTGTCGAGGCCGAAGTGGCAGTGGACAGCGAGGTAGGCGAGTTGTTCGTCGCGGGCGCGGACGATCGCGTCGCGTACGAATGTCGGGGACAGGGCCCGGTAGCCGGTCTCGCCAGGGACGTAGTCCTCCCCGTCCCGGGCGATGAGAAGTTCGCGGGCCAGAAGCCGCTGGCCTCGCGGGCCGTCGGCCTGGCCGGCGAGGATCACGGCACCGTGTTCGTCGCCGTCGGCGCGGAACAGATGCCGGGACAGGTCGTTCCAGAGGCGGGGCGGGAGGGTGAGGCTCCAGCCATCGGCCGGTGGGTTTACTGGTCGGCGAGCCACCGGCGGATCCTTTCGGCCTTGAGGGCGACGTTGTCCACGCCGGAGTCGCGGCGGTTGGATCGTCGGGAGATCTGCATCGCGGGGCGGTTCTGCCACGGGACCTGCTGGATGGCCGGTCCGTGCGGCTGGCCGTCAGCGCGGGTGAGGACGCCGGTGTAGTGGGGGTAGATGTCGGCGTCCGGGTAGGCCGCGCTGATCTGGAAGCCGAGCCACGTGACCGAGGAGGTGTAGGCGGTGCCGACCGGCACCTCCTCGACGGTCACGAATACCCCGCCGGCGCCGTCCGTCACGACCTCGACCGGATGACCGGCGAAGTGGAGACGGACGGCCTCGACGGCTTCGGCGACTGCCGGAGCGAGGGTGATCACGAGTTGTCGTCCGGCGGGACGGCCAGGAACTCCTGGTGCGCGTGGACGTGGACGGTCTTGTTGTCGTCCACGACCTGGTAGCGGCCGTTGCCCTGGCGGACAGAGAGCTGGAAGCCCTCGTCGATCGGCAGTCCCTTCGTGATCGCGGCCCTCTTGATCTCCAGGCCCGTGGCCTCGTGGTCCGGGAGGACCACCGGGCGGCCGTTCACCGTCACGGTGACGGTGTGCGGTCGGGGCGGAGCCGCCTCCGCGGCCACCTCGTTGGAACCCGTCATTGACGTGCCTCTTTTCCTCGGGCGAGCCGGACCCTGACCGGGCACGACCATCGCGACTTCGTTTCGGTGCGTCGAAAGTCAAACACTCTGCGATCAAGGTAACACGCCCGCGTTCTGGATGTCGAACACCGATTGAAAGTAGACTGACCACCCGATACCGAGGAGGAGGGCGATGGCCCGGACCCGCGTGAACGTGTCCGCCTTGTATGCGGCTCTCGACGCCGCGAGGACCAAGAAGGAACTTTCATGGCGGCAGCTGGCCGCCGCGGTGGGTGTCAGTCCTTCGACCATGACGCGCATGGCCAATGGAAACCGCCCGGACGTGGACGCCTTCGCGGCTCTCGTGCGGTGGCTCGGCATGCCCGCCGAGACCTTCATGGTGGACCCAGAGGGCGACCAGCTGGAAACCCGGGCAGAGGAGCCGGAGTTGATGGCGCAGTTGGCACCGTTGCTGAGGGCTCGTGGCGATCTGGGTGCCGAAGACGTGAAGTACTTGGAAGAGGTGATCGGCGCCGCAATGCGCCGATTCGCCTCCGATCGGGAAGCCCGTTCGAGGTGACGCATGGGTCAGCGGTGGACCAAGAAAGCTCTCCAGGATCTCGCGCTTGACGTCCGCCGGGAGATAGACGCTGGGCCGAATAGCCGGCTCGATCTCACGCAGTTGGCTGGCGAGTACGGGGTCCCGGTGTATGCGATGAGCGATCTCGGTGCCAGCGGTTGCTCAACCGAGGCTCTGGACCACTTCACTCTGCGACGACCCGAGGCATGGTCGGCCGCCCTGGTGCCAGTAGGAACCGCACGGCTCATCGTGGAGAACTGCGCTCACACGCTCCAGCGGCGCCGGTCGAATGTGGCGCACGAGATGTCGCATCTCATCCTGGAGCACGAGTTCGAAGGCATCCTCTTCGCGGACGGCGGCTGCCGTGAGCTGGGCCCCGAGATGGCAGTGAAGGAGCGCCAGGCGAGCGACCTCTCAGGGGAGCTTCTCATCCCGATGTCGGCGGCGATCGCAGCCGCGCTGGCGAAAAAGTCTGACGAAGAGGTGGCGGAGCAATTCGACGTGAGTGTGCGCTTCGCCGCTTGGCGCATGAATGCCTCAGGCGCTCGGAAGATCGCTCAGCGAACCCTTCAGAAGCGGGCGGCGGGAAGCCGTCGCTAGCGAGTCGGCACCACATCCGGCTGCATCGACACTGCTGGCCAGGCTTTCGGCGTACTCGGAGAGAATGCGCGCGAGAGCGGCATAGTGCGGGGACCCGTCTGGGCGGGTCAACTGGAACCAGGTGGTGTTGCGCCGTGCGGCCCAGGCGCGCTGGACTGCCTCCGGTTGCGATTCCTCGATCGGGCGAGGGGCAAAGAGATGCTCGCCTTGAGTGATGTGGGCCCAGACGTAGACGGATGCGGCTTGACGTTTTCTGTCGTCGAGGACGGGCTGTTTGGGGCCTCGGGTGGGTGGGAGCCTGGAGTTCAGCTCTTCCCAGGTATTTGGGTCCAAGCTCCATCCGGACAGCGCTTGCCGCCGGTGCTGGTAGTCGATGGGGGCTGGCAGCGACTCGATCTGCTCGGCGAGTGTTCGCAGTGCTCGCTCGAAGGCGAGTGGATCTTGTTGGGTGCGGGCCCAGCGGTGAACGTCAGTGGCTCGGGTGTATTGCAATCGACTGGGGTTGACCCCCAGAAAGATGGCCGCGTCCCCCAGTGAGCCGCCTGCAACCATCTGCACCAGGCGGACGGCTGCTGTGCGGCGGAGGATCTTGGGGGTGAGTCCCGTGAACGCACTGAAGCAGCTCTGAAACCAGTCGTGTTGAAGATACGCCGGAATATGTTCCGGAGAAATCCCTCCCGCAAAATATGGCGCTTTACGTCTGTCTGGCCCCGCCGAGCGGCGGAAGGTGCGCACGAGGGGTTCAGCAGCTTTTCGCAGCCTTGCGGAACATGCCTCATCTGCTTTTTCGAACACGCTCACCCAAGGGCCGGGATGGTCCGCGCGGACGCGACCTGCCTCAATCAGCGGGGAGAGCGCATCCTGAAGGTCTTCCATGGCCAGCAGGCGATCGGCTCCTTCCACGAGGCCCGCGCCGACCTGTGCATCCTCAGGCGGGGCACCGATGATGCTGAGCATGCGCGTAGATGATCCGAGCCGCTGCCGACGCATCTCGAAGTGCTGGTCGGACGCCTCGGCCAGTTCTGGCCGGATATATGAACGCGCCGTGGGCCAGGTTGTACTGATCAGTGTGGCAACGAGCCGCAGATCAGTGAAGTAGCGCCTGGCCTCGGCTGCCGACGCATCGGGATGCAGTCTGCTGAGCAAGCGCTGTTGGAGAGTCAACAACTCTGCGGGCACTCTCATTTGCTTGGGATTGCACGGTTCTTGATCCAACCTCCAGCCGCACGGAGAATCCGAACGGTTGGCCCGTTCGGAGGGACGCTGAGGGACCCGGCATTGCGCAGGATGGTATCCAACGAGGCCAAAGCGACCGATAAGCCTGCCGCGCGCGCTGTCGATGATTGCTGTGTGGCAATTGGGGCACGTGTGTTGGAGGAACATGTGATGTTCCGTGCAGAGGAAGGCGATCGGCAGGCGCCAGATTTTCCGCCAGGGACCTCCATGCTGGTTCTGGATCGGCGAACCATCGCCCGCCAAGCAACGGGGGCAGTATCGGGCGGTTGCGTGGAAGAGCCAGCTGTCTCTGAGCGGCCGGGTGGCCGCTTCGGAGCGCAACGCGTTGGCGACCGGCGGGTAGTGGTTCCTCCATGGTGCCAGGGTCAGCGATGCAGTTTCGGAAGCGGTGAGCCGGGTGGCTGCTGCGAAGGAAGCTGCCGTTTGTGGGGGCAGGGCCGTTGAAAGCGAGGCCGCAGCTGAGAGGACCCCGTGAACATTCGACTCGGCAAGGGTGGTGCGCCGTATGACGCGGCCGGAGGAAATGCCAAGCCGATGGGCGAGGCGGAGGACGTAACCGGTGATGGATTCCTCAGGCAAAGGCACGAGGCTGCGGGGAAGCGGTTCGATGTCCACTGCTCTCACCCAACATCCTTCGTGGCCGCAGGTCCGCGATCATCGAAGACAGTATTGCGGCGGCGCCTACTTGTGTCGTGGCGAGGCGGAACGGGAGGCACCTCGCCAGCTCCAGGGTCCCGGCCGGGCGCCCCAGCCAGGTCGATGGTGATGTTCTCCAGGAGCTGTTCCGTCAGCCGCTCCTTCCCGGTCTCGATGGCGTCACGACACCCGTCTTCCATCAACCGTTCGAGCAGACCGACGACACCGTCGGTCCGCTGATAGAGGTATTCGGGCATGGTGCCTGCAGTGAGCATCCCCTCGGGGGCGTTCATGAGGCGCAGTTCGTTCTCGACGCCGGCCAGGTGATCGATCCAGGCGGCTATCTGGTCGTCGGTGTCGTAGCGGAAGCGGTCGAGTTCGACGAGGTCGAAGCGGCGTTCCGTCTGGGTCGCTTCCAGGCCATGGATGTTGGCATGCCTCGACGGAGGCATGACTACCTGCCCGGTCCGGGGGTCGTGCCGGCCTTCCCGCAAGAGGCCAGAGGCTGGGATGTCGACTCCGACCAGCACCAGGGTGACGTTCATGCTCATGAACGCGCGGATGAGATCGAGGGTGTCCTGGTCGTCGGCGCGGTGCATGCGGAGTCTGGTGATGTCGTCCAGCAGCAGGGCCTTCGTGCCATGGTCATGCAAAGAGGCGGCGACTTGGCGGACCAGGTCGGGCAGGTCCATGTTCGTCGTTTCAGCGCCGTAGAAGCTCAAGATCGCCTTGCAGGTGCTCTTCGGTTTCGCGGTCACGGGGGTCTGGACATAGGCAACCGGAGCGTGCAGATCACGAGTTCCTAGCAGTGCGTCGGGGTTGAGGTTGTGGTGCAGGGCAAGCCACCGGTCCTCGAAGGCGGCGGCGACCTCGCATGTGGATTCGGTCTTCCCCTGATAACCCCCGCCAGTGATCATCACTCCGGCGCGAGTGGTGGGCTTGTGCTTGAGCGCGTTGCTCTCGATGCGGCCGTTCAGCAGCTTCGCAACGGCTCGGCTCATGGGCGTGTCCAGCAACGGGAGATTGGCGTGGGTGGCTGCCCGGTGCAGGTCGTGCAGCGTCCGCCGCCGAGCACTCAATGCCCGCCAGGCGGCCCGGTCGAGCCGGGGTGCCGGCTTGAAGATGTCCCGGGAGGTTCGCCAGGACTGCCAGCCCGCCGCGGTGTCCCGCTGCGGCGGTGGGCCGGGGAGGATGAAGGGAATCGCGCTGTCCGTCACTCGGGATCGCCTGCCCCGGCCGGGTCGTCCTCGTCGGGGAGTACGAACACGCCCTGGTGCCGTAGTGCTTCGCCCATCCGGGGCGGCAAGGTGGGGTGAGCAGAGACGGCGGTCTCGCGCCGCCGTCGGCGGTCCGCATCGATGGCCTGCTGATTGTGCTTGACCAGCTCCAACGGCCGCATGACTGCCGGGCGTTGCGGGCTCACGGGCGTCGAGTTCGCGGGGCGGTCCGTGGCGGCGGCCCGGGCGCGAGCCAGCTCACGTGCCCGTTCAGCCTTCTGTGTCTTGGTCATCTGGCTCGGCCATGCCTTCACCGGGGTATGGCCGGCGACCAAGTCCAGGAGCACGGGCAGCAGTTCGCTGTCGTCGCGCGGTTTCAGGCCGGAGCGGGCCGCCTCGCGCAGGACCTCGCGGACGCGTGCGTCGGAGAAGGCGAGGACGTCGTCCCCGGGCGGCAGACCGCGCCAGCGCAGCGGATGCCATTCACCCGTGTCAGGGTGCTCGAAGAAGACTTCCCGGCAGTCCCGCGGATCACGGCGGACAATCCATTCGCCGCGGTGGACACCGCTGCGGCGCGAGCGGCGTCCCCGATAAGGGTCAAGGACGGGATCGTCATACCAAAGTCCGCCGGCCTTCACTCCGCGATTCCCGTGGATCATCACGGAGTGGGTGGGCAGCAGTTGGTAGTAGAGGCTGGGCTCGGGGACCTGGAGGTCGATTCCCTCGCGGGCGCCCGCCATAGCGAACAGCGTGTTCGGGCTGTGCCGACCTCCCGGGTCCCAGGCTGGTGCGTGTTCCGCCAACTGGCGGTTCTGCCAGATCCTGACGGTCCACGTAGCCAGAAGGTGTTCCATTTCCTCCAGGGTCCAGACCGCGTCACCTTCGGGATCGGCGCCGCGGTCGGCGACATCGATGCCGCTGTAGCCGAGCAGCAGCTCCAGCAGCAAAGACCGGATTCCTCCGAAGGCACGTTCGCAAGCAGCCTTGTCGGTCGGGCGCATGACGCGGGCAGGCAGCACAACCACCCCCAACGTGCGGGCGACCTGTACCAAATGATGATTCTTGTAGACGCTGCCGTGATCGGTGGTCACGGTCTCCGGGGCGAAGAACGGCCGTCCCGCCAC
The DNA here is from genome assembly GCF_009498275.1 of Streptomyces fagopyri. Classification (NCBI taxonomy): domain Bacteria; kingdom Bacillati; phylum Actinomycetota; class Actinomycetes; order Kitasatosporales; family Streptomycetaceae; genus Streptomyces; species Streptomyces fagopyri. The sequence goes on from NZ_CP045643.1 coordinate 7,431,808, forward strand.
CGGGTGCCCGGCGAACTCCGCCACCAGCGCCACCGGGACCCCCGGGTAGGGCCACCGCATCTCCTCGCCCCAGCCGGGCCTCATCGGCAGCGGAAGCATCACGTCCCGCAGCAGCATCGCCACTTCCACCGAGGAGTCCGATCCGGGCGTCAGCCGGAAGGCGACCAGGGAGTGCGTGAACGCGTCGAGGGCCAGGGTCAGGTCAACAGAGATCGGCTCCCCGAAGACGTCGTCGAGGACCTTGACCGGCAGCGGCGTGGTGTCCAGCACCACCACCTGTCCCGGCCGTGTGATCACCACTCGCGAAGTGCCGGCGTCCACCGCCGCGGCAGAGCGGATGTAACGCTGCCGGGCGCCCTGCGAGCCGAACCACTCCTTCCAGACCCTCCACAACGTCACGTAGTGCGGGATGTTCTTCTCCGCCTCCGGGCCGAACTTCTCCCGGACATACTGGTGGATCATGCGTTCCTTCGTCCGCATGCTCACCTTCGAGCGGTGCAGCGTCTCCGCGTGAACGGCGTGGATCGCCTTCTCGATCTCCGGCTTGACCGATGGGTGCCCGCGCAGCGGCGGCGTCCACCGCCCGTCCGCCAGCCCCATCACGCCGTGCTCATCGAGCTGGGCGGCCATCCGCTCCAGGGTGCGGTGGCTGATCTGTCCCAGCCCGAGCAGCTTGGCGTCCTGCGTGTGAAGGCCCTGCAACTCGGCCACCTTCGCCAGCCGGCGCTGGGTCAACGTCGTCCGCTCAGGGTCGTACTCAGGGCGCGGTTCACCCGGCTCGGCCCAGAATGGGCTGCCGCTGCGGAAGCCTGTCTCGACTTCCAGCACGTGCGCCATCCGGGCTCGTGCCCGGTCCCGGTGGACCGGCTCCAGGTCCTCGATCTGCGGCAGTTGACGACCGTCACCCATCTCCCGCTCCTGCCCGGTAGATCCACGTCGCGTCCTTGAAGGGCTGGGCCAGGTCCATGGCCAGGCGGCGGTGCCAGAGCAGATGGATGGCGTGCGCGCGGGCGACCGCCGGCAGCGACGTGCCCTCCACCAGGTCGACGAAGCGCCGCGGCCGTTCCTGGACACCGGCCAGTAGTTGCTGCTCAAGACCGAGCCGGTCGCTCATGCTCCGGCGACGGGACGACAGCGTGTCGATGCCCGTCATGACATGCCGCCGCCACCCGGTCACCACCGCATAGCGCCAGCCCACCGCGACCGCGGCCTGGGCTGCGGACGCGAAGCGAAGCTCGTCCTCCGGCTTGATCCTCCCCGCAGGCCGGACGTCCAACAGCCAGCCGCCGCCCGCCCCCAGCACCAGGAAGTCCGGCGTGTGCTCGCCTGGCCCCTTCTCGGCGGTGAACCGCAGCCGGAACGGCTGGGACAGCACCTCGCTCACGCCTCCGGCAAAGTCCAACGCCAGCAGCAGCCGCCGCTCGGCGAGACTCTCGAACCCGTGCTGGCGCCCCGTGGACACCAGGCACTCAAGCCCGGGACGGTGTTCCTGACCAGTGCGCCAGGAGAAACGCCGCAGCGGAACGGACGTCAGCATCGGCGCCCCGGCCAGGTCCTTCACCGGGCAGACAACGTCAGCCTTGCCGGTCTTCCATGTGGTGGTCCACCGGCGAGACCATCCCGGACCGCTGTCCAACTGGCGTACCGCCCGTTCCGGCAGGGCGTAGGGAGCACACAGACCGTCAAGCGTGCACGCATGAGACCAGACCACGGAGGACTCGACGCCTCCCGTACGGAATACGGCGTCCATGCCACCAGAACACCGCCACCGCCAGTGCCTCGTGAACGGTTCTCACAAAACCCCACCAATCACCCATCAAGGGCGCTACCCTGCCCGCCGACCACCCCGCATAACCCGCCGACTGAAGCGCAACGTCTCACCCACGGCCCGGTTCCCCCATGACTGCATTGCATAAACGTGCATCGATACGTATAGTCATGCCATCTAGGAGGAGGGTTCCATGGCGGTACGCGCAGCAGTGGCGGGAGCGAGTGGGTACGCGGGCGGTGAGGCGCTGCGCCTGCTCCTCGCGCACCCCGAGGTCGAGATCGGCGCCCTGACCGGCAACGCCAACGCGGGTCAGCGCCTGGGCACGCTGCAACCGCATCTGCTGCCGCTCGCCGACCGCGTCCTCGCGCCGACGACCGCCGAGGTGCTGGGCGGGCACGACGTCGTGTTCCTCGCGCTTCCCCACGGGCAGTCCGCGGCCGTCGCCGAGCAGCTCGGACCGGACGTCCTCGTCGTCGACATGGGTGCCGACTTCCGGCTCGCGGACCCGGCCGACTGGGAGAGGTTCTACGGATCGCCGCACGCCGGCACCTGGCCCTACGGCCTGCCCGAACTTCCCGGTGGCCGCGCCGCGCTGGAGGGGACCAGGCGCATCGCGGTGCCCGGCTGCTACCCGACGGCCGTCTCCCTCGCGCTCTTCCCGGCCTACGCGGCCGGACTCGCCGAGCCCGAGGCCGTGATCGTCGCCGCCTCCGGAACGTCCGGCGCGGGCAAGGCCGCCAAGCCCCATCTGCTCGGCAGCGAGGTCATGGGGTCCATGTCCCCGTACGGCGTCGGCGGCGTCCATCGGCACACCCCCGAGATGATCCAGAACCTGAGCGGTGCCGCGGGCGAGCCCGTCGCCGTCTCCTTCACCCCGACCCTCGCCCCGATGCCCCGCGGCATCCTCGCCACGTGCAGCGCAAGGGCCAGGGCCGGGGTCACCGCCGAGTCCGTACGGGCCGCCTACGAGAAGACGTTCGCGGACGAGCCGTTCGTGCGGCTGCTGCCCGAGGGGCAGTGGCCCGCCACCGCGTCCGTCTACGGTTCCAACGCCGTTCAGGTGCAGGTCGCTCTCGACGAAGCCACGCACCGCATCATCGCGATCAGCGCCATCGACAACCTGACCAAGGGCACGGCCGGCGGGGCCGTCCAGAGCATGAACATCGCCCTCGGGCTCCCCGAGGAGCTCGGCCTCACCACGATCGGAGTCGCACCGTGAGCGTCACCGCCGCCAAGGGCTTCACCGCCTCCGGCATCGCCGCAGGCATCAAGGCGAACGGCAACCCGGACCTGGCCCTCGTGGTCAACAACGGGCCCCGTCTGGCCGCCGCGGGAGTCTTCACCTCCAACCGGGTGAAGGCCGCCCCGGTGCTCTGGTCCGAGCAGGTACTCAAGGGCGGCCAGGTCTCCGCCGTCGTCCTCAACTCCGGCGGCGCCAACGCCTGTACGGGCCCCAAGGGCTTCCAGGACACCCACGCCACCGCGGAGAAGACCGCCGCGGTCCTGGACGTGAACGCCGGCGAGGTGGCGGTGGCCTCCACCGGACTCATCGGCGTCCTCCTGCCCATGGACAAGGTGCTGGCGGGCGTCGAGACCGCGGCGGCCCAGCTCGGCCCGCACGGCGGCGAGAAGGCCGCCATCGCCATCAAGACCACCGACACCGTGCACAAGACGTCGGTGCGCACCGGCGACGGCTGGACCGTGGGCGGCATGGCCAAGGGCGCGGGCATGCTCGCACCGGGCCTCGCCACCATGCTCGTCGTCCTCACGACGGACGCGGACGTGGACACCGCGAGCCTCGACAAGGCCCTGCGCGCCGCCACCCGCACCACCTTCGACCGTGTCGACTCCGACGGCTGCATGTCGACCAACGACACCGTGCTGCTGCTCGCCTCCGGCGCCTCGGAGATCACCCCGGACCCCGCTGAGTTCACCGAGGCCGTACGAGCGGTCTGCGACGACCTCGGACAGCAGCTCATCCGGGACGCCGAGGGCGCCAGCAAGGACATCAAGGTCGAGGTCGTGGGCGCCGCGACCGAGGAGGACGCCGTCGAGGTGGGCCGCTCCATCGCCCGCAACAACCTCCTCAAGTGCGCGATCCACGGTGAGGACCCCAACTGGGGGCGTGTCCTGTCCGCCATCGGCACCACCCGGGCCGCGTTCGAGCCGGACCAGCTGAACGTCGCCATCAACGGCGTGTGGGTCTGCAAGAACGGCGGAGTCGGTGAGGACCGCGAGCTCGTCGACATGCGCTACCGCGAGGTCCACATCGTCGCCGACCTCGCCGCGGGCGCCGCCACCGCCACCATCTGGACCAACGACCTCACCGCGGACTACGTCCACGAGAACAGCGCCTACTCCTCATGAGCCACATGACGCGGAAGCACACCGCACTTCCCAAGGCCCAGATCCTCATCGAGGCGCTGCCCTGGCTGACCCGCCACCGCGGCAAGACCGTCGTCATCAAGTTCGGCGGCAACGCCATGATCGACGAGGAGCTGAAGGCCGCCTTCGCGCAGGACGTCGTCTTCCTGCACCACGCAGGCCTCAAGCCCGTCGTCGTGCACGGCGGCGGTCCGCAGATCAGCGCACAGCTCGACCGACACGGCATCGTCAGCGAGTTCAAGGCCGGCCTCAGGGTGACCACCGAGGACGCCATGGACGTCGTACGGATGGTGCTGGCCGGACAGGTGCAGCGCGAGCTGGTCGGACTGCTCAACCAGCACGGACCACTCGCCGTCGGCATGACCGGCGAGGACGCGCACACCATCACCGCCACCAAGCACCTGCCCGAGATCGACGGCGAACTGGTCGACATCGGCCGGGTCGGCGAGATCACCGACATCGACACCGGTGCCATCGAGGCGCTGCTCGTCGACGGCCGGATCCCGGTCGTCTCCTCGATCGCCCGCTCCCAGGACGACGGACATGTCTACAACGTCAATGCTGATACGGCGGCTGCGGCACTCGCTGCGGCACTTGGCGCCGAAACCCTCATGGTCCTCACGGACGTCGAGGGTCTCTACGAGGACTGGCCCCACAGCGACGAGGTGATCAGCCGCCTGACCGCCTCCGAGCTGGAGAAACTGCTGCCCGAGCTGGCCAGCGGCATGGTGCCGAAGATGCGGGGCTGTCTGCACGCCGTGCGCAACGGGGTCACCACGGCCCGCGTCATCGACGGCCGCGTGCAGCACTCGATCCTGCTGGAGATCTTCACCGACGAGGGGATCGGCACGATGGTCGTGCCGGACGCGCAAGAGGGGGACGCCGTATGACCGCCAACCAGGAACTGACCGAGCGGTGGCAGGGCTCGCTCATGGACAACTACGGCACCCCACGGCTGCCCCTCGTCCGCGGCGCCGGCACCCGGCTGTGGGACGCCGACGGCAAGGAGTACCTCGACTTCGTCGGCGGCATCGCGGTCAACGCGCTCGGCCACGCGCACCCGGCGATCGTCGAGGCCGTCGGCACGCAGATCGCCTCGCTGGGCCATGTCTCCAACCTGTTCGTCGCCGAGCCGCCCGTCGCGCTCGCCGAACGCCTGCTCCAGCTCTTCGGCCGCGACGGCAGGGTGTACTTCTGCAACTCGGGAGCCGAGGCCAACGAGGCCGCCTTCAAGATCGGCCGGCTGACCGGCCGCGGCCACATGGTGGCGACCCGGGGCGGCTTCCACGGCCGGACCATGGGCGCCCTCGCGCTCACCGGTCAGCCCGGCAAGCGGGAGCCCTTCCTGCCGATGCCCGGTGACGTCACTCACGTCCCGTACGGCGACGCGCAGGCGCTGGCCGCGGCCGTCACCGACGAGACGGCGTTGGTCGTCATCGAGCCGATCCAGGGCGAGAACGGTGTGGTCGTGCCACCGGCCGGCTACCTCAAGGCGGCCCGTGCGATCACCGCCGCCACCGGTTCGCTGCTGGTCCTCGACGAGGTGCAGACCGGAATCGGCCGGACCGGCCACTGGTTCGAGTACCAGGCACACGAGGGCGTCCTGCCGGACGTCGTGACGCTCGCCAAGGGCCTCGGCGGCGGACTGCCGCTGGGGGCGACCGTCGCGTTCGGCCGGGCCGCGGAGCTGCTGGGGCCCGGCCGGCACGGGACGACCTTCGGTGGCAACCCGGTCGTCTGCGCCGCCGGACTCGCCGTCCTCGACACCATCGCGTCCGAGGGGCTCCTGGAGAACGTGAAGCGCACGAGCGCGAAGCTGCGGGACGGGATCGAGTCGCTCGGGCACCCTCTGGTCGACCACGTCCGGGGTGCCGGCCTGCTCCTGGGTATCGTGCTCACCGAGCCGCTCGCGCCCCAGGTGCAGCAGGCGGCTCAGGACGCCGGTCTCCTGGTGAACGCGCCCACCCCCGCTGTCGTACGGCTGATGCCCCCGCTGAACCTGAGCGACGACGAGGTGGACGTCCTGCTCGGAGCCCTTCCCGGCGTCCTCGACGCAGTCAACGGGGACGGATCCTGAGAAATGGGACGACGACGATGAGCCAGGCGCAGGACCACGAGCACGCGGGGCCTGCCGTGCCGCAGACCCGTACCGCACGCCACCGCCGGATCGTGGACATCCTCAACCGGCAACCGGTGCGCTCACAGAGCCAGTTGGCGAAACTCCTCGCCGACGACGGGCTGAACGTCACCCAGGCGACGCTCTCCCGGGACCTGGACGAGCTGAACGCGGTGAAGATCCGCAACAACGACGGCGACCTCATCTACGCGGTACCGAGCGAGGGCGGTTTCCGCACCCCGCGGGTGCCCCTGGGGGAGTCGGCGAAGGAGGAACGGATGCGCCGGCTCTCCTCGGAACTGCTGATCTCCGCGGAGGCCTCCGCGAACCTCGTGGTCCTGCGTACTCCTCCGGGAGCCGCGCAGTTCCTCGCCTCGGCGATCGACCAGGCCGAACTGCAAGACATCCTGGGGACGATCGCCGGTGACGACACACTGTTGCTGATCAGCCGGGACGCGACGGGCGGGCAGGCGCTGGCCGACCATCTGCTGCGGTTGGCCCAGAACCATCACTGACGCGCACGGAAGTGGAGGGGTGCCCCCGGACCGGGGACACCCCTCCATTTCCGTGGGCCCGTGGGCCCGTAGGCCCAGGTCCGCGTCCGGCCGTGGGCCGTACGGGGCTGGTCGCGCGGTTCTCCGCGCCACTGACGGGACCGCTCCGGTCACCCCAGGCGCTGGGCGAGCCCCCCGGTGCAGCGCACCTCGTCGCCCGCCGTGATGAGGAGCGCCTCGATGTCCGGCAGGGACTCCAGCCAGCTCAGGGCCTCACGCGAACCCATCGCGAAGGCGGCCGTCGCCCAGGCGTCCACCCAGGTCAGGCGGGGACCCACCACCGTCACGGCGACGAGGTCGGTGACCGCGGAGCGGCCGGTGCTCGGGTCGACGATGTGGGCGCCGCGCTCGGCGGTGCCGGACGTGGCCACCGCCAGCTCGTCCACACCGGCGGCGGAGACGACGGCCGCGAGCCCACCGGGACGCAGCGGATCCGAGACGCCGACCCGCCAGGGGCGGTGGGTGCCGGGAACCCCGAAGAGCTGGACGTCGCCGCCCCCGTTCACACTCACCCCGCTCGCGCCGGCCACCGCCAGGCGCCGGCCCGCACGCTCGGTCGCCCAGCCCTTCACGAGGCCGGTCGGGTCGAGCCGTCCCGCGTACCTGGTGCTGAACCAGCCCGCGCTCAGCCGCTCCGCCTCGGCGCACAGGTCGAGCACCTCGCCGACCTCCGGATCGCACTCCTCGACGGTCAGCTCACCGCGTGCCAGGCGCGAGAGCTGGCTGTCCTCACGGTAGGTGCTGAACACCTCGTCCACCTTGTGGAGTTCGGCGACCGCCTCCTCCAACGCGGTCCGGACGACGTCGGGTTCGCCGCCACGCACGTCGAAGGAGAAGACGGTGCCCATGACTTCTTCGGCGTGCCGCAGCGTGTGCGGCTCCTGGGAGGGGTCAGCCACCGGCCTTGTCCAGGGCCGACTGCAGGGACTGCTTGTATCCCGTGCTGGTGTAGGTGGCGCCGGACACGGCGTCGATGTCGGCGCTCCCGGCCGCGACGGCCTCCTGGTTGAGCTTGGGAACGGCCATCGCGGTCTTCTGGTCGCTCAGTCCGCCCTTGGGCGCCTGGACGGCCTCGGCCTTGGTGATCTTGCCGCCGCTGACCGTGACACGGACCTGGACGGCGCCGTACTGGGTCTGGGCGACATCCCCGGTGACGGTGCGGGCCCGGGTCGCGGGGGCCTGGGGCGCCGCGGAGGAACCGGACGAGCCCGAGGAACCCGAGGAACCGGACGAGCCCTTGGACCCCGCGGACCCCGCCGTCCCGCCGCCCGCGGCCTTCGCCTTGTCGAGTGCCGACTGCAGCGACTTCTTGTACCCGGCGCTGGTGTAGGTGGCGCCGGACACGGCGTCGATGTCGGCGCTGCCCGCGGCCACGGCCTCCTGGTTGAGCCGGGGCACCGAGCTGTTGCTCACCTGGGTACTGCGGCCACCGCTCGGGATCTGGACGACCTCGGACTTGGTGACCTTGCCGCCGCTGACGGTGATACGGACCTGGACCGGACCGTACTGGGTCTGGGCGACGTCGCCGGTGACCGTCCGGGCCCCCGAGGACGACTGCTGCGCGCTGCCGCCCTGGGGCGACTCCCGCGCCGCCGCCGACTGCTGCGACGCCGCCGCGCCCTGCGCCGACGCGGACGCCGGATCGGAGGCAGGCTTCAACGACAGCAGCAGCACGATCCCGGACACGGTGGCGGCCCCGGCCAGCACGGCACGTCGAATGGGGTGGCTCTTCTTCATCGCTCCTGACTCCCGTCGCTCACATCTCGAACGACTCGTGATGGATGCGGCGTGCGGGAACCCCCGCGCCGCGCAGTGCCTCGTAGACCTGCTGCGCGAAGCCGGGCGGCCCGCACATGAAGACGTCGTGGCGGTCGATGTCCGGCAGCTTCCGGCTCAGGGTCTCCGCCGAGATGTCCGGACGCTCCCCCTCGGGGCTGTTCACCGCGTACATCAGCCGGGCCCCGCGCTCCTCGGCGATCGACGCCAGCTCGTCCCACAGGGCCAGGTCCTGTGTGGTGTTGGCCCGGTAGAGCAGGGTCAGATCGCCCGCCGAGCCGGGCAGTGTCTCGAACAGCGCGCGCATCGGAGTGATGCCGACGCCACCGGCCACCAGCAGGACCTTGCCGCGGCTGCGCTTGGCCGCCGTCAGCGCCCCGTAGGGTCCCTCGGCCCAGACCCGGGTGCCGGGCCGCAGATCGCGCAGGGCGGAGCTGTGGTCGCCGATCGCCTTCACCGTGATGCGCAGCATGGTGGGGCGCGGCGCCGCCGACAGCGAGTACGGGTGCGAGCTGAGCCGCATGCCCGGTGCCAGGAAGCGCCAGCGGAAGAACTGCCCGGCCTCCGCACCCATGCGGTGCAGTTTCCGGCCGCTGATCAGCACCGAGACGATGCCGGGCGTCTCCTCGACGACCGCCTCGACCCGCATCCGGTGTTTCAGGTTCAGCCGGATCGGGGCGAGGATCCGGTACCAGAGCACCAGCGCCGTCACCGACCCGTAGAGCCCGTACCAGACGGTCTTCGCGGTCGGGTCGACGGCGAACTCGTTGCCCGTGGAGAGCTGGTGCCAGAACGTCAGGAAGACGGCGGCGTAGGTGAGCAGGTGAATGTGGTACCAGGTGTCGTATCCCATCCTGCGGCGCACCGGGCCCATGGAGAGCAGGGCGATGACGAACAGCAGTCCGGTGCCGATCGCCGCCTTGCCCATGTCGGGCAGCTGCTCGATCGAGTCGATGGTCTGCTGGACGATGTCGCCGAAACTCTTGCCCGCCTGCAGCGCGTAGCCCCACATGATGAGGACGAGGTGGGCGAGGACCAGACAGATCGTGTACCGGCCGCTCATCGCGTGCCAGCGCGCGACCCGGTCCGAGCCCACCCGGCGTTCGAGGGCGGGCACCCGGGCCATCTGCAGCACCACCAGTGCCATCAGGTACCCGGCGAGCAGCCCCGTGATGCGGCCCGCGTTGAGGATCTTGCTGTTGTCGTCCGCGATGGACGGAGTGTTGCTCCACCACAGCCAGACGACCCCGGCCGCGCCCGCCCCTACGGCGAGCAGCAGGGGGACGGCGGGCGAGCGTCGTGGGCGGATTCGGCGCAGGGTCTGGCGCCGCGCGGCGCGGCCACCGGCGATCGTGGACACGGTTCCTCCGTGGTCGTCCGTGGGGACGGGGCGAGGGGAGAGGCCCCCTGGCCCAGAGATACGGGCCCCGACGGCCGTGCGTTCAGAGGCCTGCCGAGTCCAGTGCCGATTGGAGGGACCGCTTGTATCCGTCGCTGGTGTACGAGGCCCCCGAGACGGAGTCGATCCGGGCGCTCTGCGCGGCCAGCGCCTCCCGCCTGAGCTGGGGGATGGCGTAACTGCTGATCTCCTGGTCGCGTGGATTGTCCGTGGGGGAGGAGACCGCGGTCACGTCGGTGATCTCGCCGTTCCTCAGCGTGACGCGCACCTGGACGGGGCCCCAGCGGGTCTGGACCGTGTCACCGGTGACGGTCCTGGTGCCGGTGGCGCTCGTGCTTGCAGGTGAGGGAGTCGAGGAGGGCGCCCCGGACCGCGACGGCGACCGCCCGGCGGACGGGGACGCCCGGGCCACGGTCGGCGGTGTGTGCGGCTTGAGCGACAGCAGCAGGACGAGACCCGTGACGGTGGCGGCCGCCGTCAGCGTCACGCGGCGCAGCGGGCGGTGCTTCTTCAGGGCGTGCAAGGCGACCTCACAGTTCGAACGACTCGTGGTGGATACGGCGGTCGGGGATCCCGGCCGCGCGCAGCGCCCCGTACAGGTCCCGTGCCATGGCGGGCGGACCGCACAGATAGACGTCGTGCCCGGTGAGGCCGGGCACGGCCTTCCGCAGGGAATCGGCGGTGAACCGCGGGCGTGTCCCGTCGGCGCCGTTGACCGCGTACAGGACGCGCGCCCCACGCCACCGCGCTATCGCCTCCAGTTCGGCGCCGAGGGCGAGGTCCCCGGTCGTGCTCGCCCGGTAGAGCAGCGTCACGTCGCCGGGACCGCCGGGCAGCGTCTCGAACAGGGCGCGCAGCGGTGTGATGCCGACGCCGCCGGCGATCAGCAGCGCCTTGCGTCCGGTGTGCCGCTCGGCGGTCAGCGCCCCGTAGGGCCCCTCCGCCCACACCCGGGTGCCGGGCCGCAGCAGCCCCACGGCGGCGCTGTGGTCGCCGAGCGCCTTCACGGTGATCCGCATCAGGCCGGGGCGCGGCGGGGCCGACAGCGAGTACGGCGTCGAGGTCCACCGCATCCCGTCGCAGAGGAACCGCCAGCGGAAGAACTGCCCCGCCCGGGCGTTCAGTTCGTCCAGCCGTTCCCCGCGCACGACGACGGAGAAGACACCGGGCGCCTCGGGGCGCACGGACTCCACGCGCAGCCGGTGGCGCAGGTTGAGCCGTACCGGGGTGAGCAGCCTGAACCAGACGACCAGGGCGGCCGTGCCCACGTAGAGCACGTACCAGGCGGCCCGTGCGGCGGTGTCGCCGGCGAAGTCCGAGCCCAGCGCGAGCTGGTGGAAGAAGGCGAGGAACACGGCCACGTACGTCAGCAGGTGCAGGTAGTACCAGAACTCGTGGCTGATCCGGCGGCGGGCCGCGCGTGCCGAGGTGATCCCGACCGCGAGGAGGATGAGCGTGCCGGTCGTGGCCTTGAGCATGTCCGGGTAGTCGGACACCACGCTCAGCGTCTCGTGCGCGATGCCCGCCCCGTCCTGGGCGGCGTACCCGAAGAGGACCAGCGTGACATGCGCCACCAGCAGGCTGACGGTGTACCGGCCGGCCATGGCGTGCCAGCGGGTCACCCGGTCGGAGCCGATCCGCCGCTCCAGCAGGGGCACCCGGGCCACCAGCGCCACGAGCACCGCGCAGCCGTAGCCGCACAGCAGCCCGGCGATCCGCCCGGCGTCCGTCAGCCACCCCGCGAGGCCCACCACCGACCGCGTGTCGTACCACCACAGGGCGACGACCGCGCAGGCCCCGGCCCACAGCAGGGCCAGCAGAGGCCCGGCGGGTGAGGGACGCGGGCGTCCGCGTCCGCGTGACGGGCGAGGGACCGCTGTCCGCTCGTGCACCGTGGTCATATGTCCGTCCTTCCGGCCGTCCGGAGGGAAACTGTGCTCCGCCAACTTCTGAGCGGCCTCTGAACGGGCGCCTTCGCCGCGGATTCACAGGAGACGGAGAGCGGCACACGCGGCCCACTCACAGGAAACTCAGAGGCGGGAGGGGGGCCGCCGGCTCCGGCGAGGGGTGATCCTGGAGGACGACATGAACACTCCCCGCTCCCGAGGCTCCGGCCTGCCCGCGCTCACCCGTCCCGACGGCACCCCCGTCCGCGTTCTCGTCGTCGACGACGATCCGGACCTGGCCGAGGTGCTCTCCGGCGCCCTGCGCTACGAGGGGTGGACCGTCCGGACGGCGGGCGACGCGGCCTCGGCCGTCACCGCGGCGCGCGAGCTGACGCCGGACGCCGTCGTCCTCGACGTGATGCTCCCGGACGCCGACGGCTTCGCCGTGCTGCGCACCCTGCGCACCGTGCGCCCCGGGGTCTGTGTGCTCTTCCTCACCGCGCGGGACGCCGTCGAGGACCGCATCGCGGGCATCACGGCGGGCGGCGACGACTACGTGACCAAGCCGTTCAGTCTGGAGGAGGTCGTCGCCCGGCTGCGCGGCTGCGCCGCGCGGGCATGGCCCGGCAACTGGACGAGGGGCCACGCCTGACCGTCGGCGACCTCGTGATGGACGAGGAGGCCCGCGAGGTGACCCGGGGCGGCGAGCTGGTCGAGCTGTCGCCGACCGAGTTCGAACTGCTGCGTTTCCTGATGCGCAACCCGCGCCGGGTGCTCGGCAAGGCGCAGATCCTCGACCGGGTCTGGTCCTACGACTTCGGCGGCCAGGCCCATGTCGTGGAGCTGTACATATCCTATCTGCGCAAGAAGGTGGACGCGGGCCGCGAGCCCATGATCCACACGGTGCGGGGCGCGGGGTACGTGATCAAGCCCGTGGCCGGACGATGAGCCGGCGCCGGTGGCCACGGGTGCGGGAGGGCGTGCGCCGGCTGATACTCCCGCGCACGATGAGGGCCCGCCTCACCGCCGGGCTCCTGGTGCTGCTCACCGTCAGCTGCGCCGCCGTCGGGGTGGCCGCGGTGTACGAACTGGACGGCTTCCTCACCGGCCGCCTCGACCAGCAGCTGCACGACGTCGGGGTGCGGTTCCCCGCGAGCCTGGAGCACGGCGGCGTGCGGAAATCCGACCACGACGGCGACGAGAACGGCGACACCAGGCGGCAGAGCACCGGCACCTTCGGCGCGCGGCTGGTCGGCCGGGACGTCACCAACGCGGCGGTCGTGCCCTCCGGCCGGAACATCACCGACCTGAACGTGTCCTTGACCGCCTCCGACCGGCGGTCCCTGGCCGGTGTCCCCGCCGACGGCCGCGGCCACACCGTCTGTCTGTCGGCACTGGGCGACTACCGGGTGACGGCGGCGCGCGGACGGGACGGCGACGTCCTGGTCACCGGGCTGCCGATGGAACCGGTCCGGGCCGCCGTGCACCGTCTGGAACTGGTCGCCGGCTGCGTCTTCGGCCTGGCGCTCGTGATCGCCGGAGTCGCCGGAGCCCTGTGGGTGCGCTGGTCGCTGCGTCCCCTGAGCCGGGTCGCCGCGACCGCGACCCGGGTCAGCGAGCTGCCGCTCGCCAGCGGTGAGGTGGCGCTGCCGGCGCGTGCGCCCGAGCGGGATCCGCGCAGTGAGGTGGGCCGCGTAGCCGGCGCGTTCGACAGGATGCTCGGCCATGTCGAGGACGCGCTGACCAAACGGCACGCGAGCGAGGAACGGCTGCGCAGCTTCGCGGCCGACGCCAGCCACGAGCTGCGCACGCCGGTCGCCTCGGTCCGCGGCCACGCCGAGCTCGCGCTGCTGCACCCGGGGCCGGTGCCGCCCGAGGTCACCCGGGCCCTCGAACGCATCGCCGCCGAGTCGGCGCGGATGGGCGAGATGGTCGACGACCTGCTCCTGCTCGCCCGCCTCGACGCGGGCCGCCCGTTGGAACGCCTTCCCGTCGACCTCACGCACCTCGTCCTCGACTCGGTCACCGACGCCCGCGCCGCGGGCCCCGACCACCGCTGGACGCTGGAACTCCCGGAGGAACCGGTCACGGTGACGGGCGACGCCCACCGTCTCCAACAAGTGTTGGCCAACCTGTTGGCCAACGCCCGTTGGCACACGCCGGTCGGTACCAAGGTCACGGTGTCCCTGGAGCTCGACGGCGAGACGGCCGTCCTGACGGTCCACGACGACGGTCCGGGAGTTCCGGAGGACGTCCGACCCGGTGTCTTCGAACGCTTCACCCGAGCCGACCGCCGCCGCACCGGGGGAGCGGGCGGCGGCGCCGGCCTCGGACTGTCCATCGTGGCGGCCGTGGTGGAGGCCCACGGCGGCACGGTCGCGCTGGAGAGCCGTCCGGGGGCGACCAGGTTCACGGTCCGTCTGGGCGCCGGGTAGGAGGATCGGGGCCGGGACACCACGCGGCTCCGCCGCGCGGGCGAGGCCGGCCGCGGAAAGCGATCCGTACCTAGTAACGAGTGATCGCGGTCCCGCCGCCCACCGTCCCGATCGCCATACGCGGCCCCTTCGCGGGATCGACCCACCCGAGAATCCGTCGCATCGCGTCCTCGGGCACCGACACACAGCCGGCCGTCGCCCCGGCGCCGTCGACATGCAGGAAGATCCCCGCCCCGCGCCCCCGCACGGGATGCCCGTAGTTGAACCCCACGACCAGCGCGTAGGCGTACTGCCTCTGGTACGCGATCAGGTGCTCGGACTCGGACGCACGGCAGTCGGCCGGCCGCGGCTCGGTCCACCGGTTGTAGGAACGGGAGTCGTTGTCCTGGCACCACCAGGACTCCTGCCGCACCCGCCGGTACGGAACCGCGGTGCCGGCCGGCGCCGCCTTGATCCCGAAGGCGAACGGAAGGGCGTACAGCCCCGTGGGCGTGGTGTTCGTGCTCTGTCTGCGTGAGCCGCCCTCGACCAGCCCCTTCGACCCGAAGCGCGCCACCGCCGACCCGGCCTTCACCCAGTGTCCGTCGCGCCGGTCCCACCAGGTGAGCGTGCCCGACGTCGCGTCGGCGCGCGCCGCCCGCGCCGTGATCAGCTGGCTTCCGCCCCCGGTGTCCGCGAGCAGCTCGGGGAGCGGCGTCGGTCCGCCCGGGGCGAGAGCGAGCAGGGACGCGGACGCGAGGGCGACGGCTCCGGGGCGCATGGCTCAGACGGTAGTGGGCGGCAGCGGGAGCGGCAGCCCGGGTAGGCCGTCCAGGCTCGTCGCGATGTGCTCCTTCTTGGTGAAGTACGTGTTCAGGGAGGCGTCGTCCTCGCGGGCGAAGCGCTTGGCGTGCAGGTCGCGGTCCGCGTCGTACGACATGAAGGGCACCGCGTACCCACAGGTGTCGCGTACGAGTTCGGCCGTCACGACGATGATCGCGCGCAGGCCGTGCGGGGTGGGGTCGACGCCGGGGAAGTGCGCGAGCAGCCCCTTGAAGCGCGGGTCGTCACGGAAGACGGGCTCGCCGTGGCCGTGCACCCGGACGATGTTCGGCGGCCCCTGGAAGGCGCACCACATGAGCGTGATCCTGCCGTTCTCCCGCAGATGCGCGATGGTCTCCGCGTTGCTGCCGGCGAAGTCGAGATAGGCCACGGTCAGTTCGTCGAGCACGGCGAACGAACCGGTGACGCCCTTGGGGGAGAGGTTGACCGTGCCGTCCGAGGACAGCGGCGCGGTCGCGGTGAAGAAGACGGGCTGGGCCTCGATGAACGTGCGCAGCCGGCCGTCGATGCGTTCATAGGTCTTTCCCATGTCCAGCGATTATCGGGCAAAGTCCTTCGCTTGTCTAAGGAATTCCCCCGGCGTGTTCGTCCCGGGGTGATCCGGCGCCTTCCGGGGGTGCGTCCCGATTGACGAATCATGCAGAGTTCTGCATACTCATGCATACCAGCGGACGCACTGCGAAGGAGACCCCCGTGACCGAGCGCGTCGTACTCGCCTACTCCGGCGGTCTGGACACCTCCGTCGCCATCGGCTGGATCGCCGAGGAGACGGGTGCCGAGGTCGTCGCCGTCGCCGTGGACGTCGGTCAGGGCGGCGAGGACCTGGACGTCATCCGCAAGCGCGCGCTCGCCTGCGGTGCCGTCGAGGCCGAGGTCGCGGACGCGAAGGACGAGTTCGCCGACGAGTACTGTCTTCCGGCGATCAAGGCCAACGCCCTCTACATGGACCGCTATCCGCTGGTCTCCGCGCTCTCCCGGCCGGTGATCGTCAAGCACCTCGTCGCCGCCGCGCGCAAGCACGGCGCCACCACGGTCGCGCACGGCTGCACCGGCAAGGGTAACGACCAGGTGCGATTCGAGGCAGGCATCGTCGCGCTGGCGCCCGACCTCAGGTGCATCGCCCCGGTCCGCGACTACGCGATGACCCGTGACAAGGCGATCGCCTTCTGCGAGGCGAAGCGGCTCCCGATCGCCACCACCAGGAAGTCTCCGTACTCCATCGACCAGAACGTGTTCGGCCGGGCCGTCGAGACGGGCTTCCTGGAGGACATCTGGAACGCGCCGGTCGAGGACATCTACGAGTACACCGCGAACCCGGCCGAGCCCCGCGAGCCCGACGAGGTCGTCATCTCCTTCAAGGCGGGTGTGCCGGTCGCCGTCGACGGCGAGCCCGTCAGCGTCCTTCAGGCCATCCAGCGGCTCAACGAGCGGGCCGGCGGGCAGGGCGTCGGCCGGATCGACCTGGTCGAGGACCGGCTCGTGGGCATCAAGTCCCGCGAGGTGTACGAGGCTCCGGGCGCGATCGCGCTGATCACCGCGCACCAGGAACTGGAGAACGTGACGGTGGAGCGCGAACTGGCCCGCTACAAGCGCCAGGTCGAGCAGCGCTGGGGCGAACTCGTCTACGACGGCCAGTGGTTCTCCCCGCTCAAGCGCGCTCTCGACGGCTTCATCGAAGAGGCCGGCCGGCAGGTCGACGGCGACATCCGGATGACCCTGCACGGTGGCCGCGCGGTCGTCACCGGCCGGCGCTCCGACACGTCGCTCTACGACTTCGACCTGGCGACCTACGACACGGGCGACACCTTCGACCAGGCGGCCGCCAAGGGCTTCATCGACATCTACGGCCTGTCGTCGAAGATCGCCGCCAAGCGCGACCTCGGGTGACACCGAAGTCCACCCCGCACGCACTGACCTGACGGCCGCCTCCTCACCTTCCTGGGCGCGGAGGCGATCACACACCGCCACCTTTGAGGAGCAACGCAAGTGAGCAGCAACAGCGGTGACGTACGGCTCTGGGGCGGCCGTTTCGCCGACGGTCCCGCCGAGGCCCTGGCCAAGCTGTCCGCGTCCGTCCACTTCGACTGGCGGCTCGCGCCCTACGACATCGCCGGATCGCGGGCCCACGCGCGCGTGCTGCACGGGGCGGACCTCCTCACGGACGACGAGCTGACCCGGATGCTCGCGGGGCTGGACCGGCTCGAAGCCGACGTGGCGGACGGTTCCTTCGTCGGCACCATCGCCGACGAGGACGTCCACACCGCCCTGGAACGCGGCCTGTTGGAGCGGCTCGGCCCCGACCTCGGCGGCAAGCTGCGCGCGGGCCGCTCCCGCAACGACCAGGTGGCCACTCTCTTCCGGATGTACCTGCGCGACCACGCCCGGATCATCGGCGGCCTGGTCGCCGACCTCCAGGACGCGCTGATCGGCCTCGCCGACGCCCACCCGGACGTCGCGATGCCCGGCCGCACCCACCTCCAGCACGCTCAGCCCGTGCTCTTCGCGCACCATGTGCTCGCGCACGTCCAGTCGCTGTCCCGGGACGCGGAGCGCCTGCGTCAGTGGGACGAGCGCACGGCCGTCTCGCCGTACGGGTCGGGCGCGCTGGCCGGTTCCTCCCTCGGCCTCGACCCGGAGTCGGTCGCCAAGGACCTCGGCTTCGAGCACGGGTCGGTCGCGAACTCGATCGACGGGACGGCGTCCCGCGACTTCGTCGCCGAGTTCGCCTTCATCACGGCGATGATCGGGGTGAACCTCTCCCGGATCGCCGAAGAGGTCATCATCTGGAACACGAAGGAGTTCTCCTTCGTCACGCTCCACGACGCGTTCTCCACCGGCTCGTCGATCATGCCGCAGAAGAAGAACCCGGACATCGCGGAGC
Organism: Streptomyces fagopyri; assembly: GCF_009498275.1. Classification (NCBI taxonomy): domain Bacteria; kingdom Bacillati; phylum Actinomycetota; class Actinomycetes; order Kitasatosporales; family Streptomycetaceae; genus Streptomyces; species Streptomyces fagopyri. The sequence continues at coordinate 7,449,833 of NZ_CP045643.1, forward strand.
TGGCGCGCGGCAAGTCGGGGCGTCTCATCGGCAATCTGACGGGCCTGATGGCCACGCTCAAGGCGCTCCCCCTCGCGTACAACCGCGACCTCCAGGAGGACAAGGAGCCGGTCTTCGACTCCTGCGACCAACTGGAGGTCCTGCTCCCCGCCTTCACCGGGATGATGGCCACCCTCACCGTCCACCGCGAGCGGATGGAGGAACTGGCCCCGGCCGGATTCTCGCTCGCCACCGACATCGCCGAGTGGCTGGTCAGGCAGGGCGTGCCGTTCCGTGTCGCGCACGAGGTCGCGGGCGAGTGCGTGAAGGTCGCCGAGGCCGAGGGCATCGAACTCGACGGTCTGAGCGACGAGCAGTTCGCGAAGATCTCCCCGCATCTGACGCCCGAGGTGCGGTCCGTCCTGAACGTGCCGGGCGCGCTCGCCTCGCGCGACGGCCGTGGCGGTACGGCGCCGAGCGCGGTCGCCGTGCAGCTCGCGGAGATCAGGTCCGACGTGATCGCGCAGCACACCTGGGCCACGGCGAAGCGGAAGAAGTGACACCGGTGCCGGCCGGGCGCGGTCGGCACCGGACGTGAGCGGACTCCCGGTCGCGAGTGGCCGATGCCGGACGTGAGTGGACTCCCGGTCGTCGGTGGTCGGCGCCGGGCGTGAACGAACCCCCGGCCAAGAGCGGGCGGCACCGGACACGGACGAGCGCCATCGGGCAGGTTCGGGCGGTATAGGACAGGAAGTGGCAGCGCCGGGCAGAAGAATCAACGGGTCCGGTGCGACGGGGGCATCGCGGGTTACGTTGGTCGGCAGCCGTACGGAGCCGATCGAAACGGAGCCCGCGATGCCCTTCGCCCGCCTCGCCTCAGCCACGACTCCCACCGCGCACATCGGGCTCGGCCTGGCGGCGGTGGGCCGGCCCGGCTACATCAACCTCGGCCGTGAGGACGACCTCCCCGCCGTACGCAGTGTCGACGCCCTGCGCGAGCGGACCCACGAACTCCTCGACGCCGCCTACGCCCAGGGTGTGCGCTACTACGACGTGGCCCGCTCGTACGGCCGCTCCGAGGAGTTCCTCGCCGACTGGCTCCACTCCCGGCCCGGCGTCGACGACGTCGTGGTCGGCAGCAAGTGGGGCTACACCTACACGGCGGACTGGCGCACCGACGCCGAGGCGCACGAGATCAAGGACCACGGCGTCGCCACCTACGAGCGGCAGCGCGCCGAGACCGCGGAGCTGCTCGGTGACCGGCTCGACCTCTACCAGATCCACTCGGTGACCCCGGACAGCCCGGCACTCACCGACAGGAAGCTGCACGCCGAGCTCGCCGAAGCCGCGGCCGGCGGCCTCTCCATCGGCTTCTCCACGAGCGGTCCGGCGCAGGCCGACGCGATCCGCGCCGCGCTCGCGGTGTCGGTCGACGGCGCCCCCCTCTTCCGTACCGTCCAGTCCACGTACAACGTCCTGGAGACCTCGGCCGCGCCCGCGCTCGCCGAGGCGCACGACGCCGGACTCACGGTGATCGTCAAGGAGGCCATGGCCAACGGCCGCCTCGCCGCCGGGCACGCGCCGGACGTGGTCGCGGCCGTCGCCGCGCAGACCGGGCTGGGCGCGGACGCCGTCGCCCTCGCCTTCGTCCTGTGCCGCCCCTGGGCCGGAGTCGTCCTCTCCGGCGCCGCCACCGCCAACCAGCTCGCCTCGAATCTGCACGCCGCCGTCGTCGATCTCGACGAGGACCGGCTGGCCCGCCTCGACGCCCTCGCCGAGGAGCCGGGGGCCTACTGGGAACGCCGCGCACAGCTGCCCTGGCACTGAGGCCCCCTCGCGAGCGAGGAGGGCGTGAGACGTCGATGCTGCTGATGAGACATGAATGTCTCACATGGGTTATCCTTGTCTCATGGCTGTCGACCGTGACCAGGTGCTGCGCAGCGCAGCCGCCCTCCTCACCCGCAGATCCACCGCCACGATGGACGAGGTCGCCAGGGCGGCCGGGATCAGCAGGGCAACGCTGCACCGCCAGTTCGCCGGGCGCGACGCGCTCGTACGGGCACTGGAGGCGCTCGGCATCGACGAGTGCGAGGCGGCCCTCGACGCCGCCCGGCTCGACGACGGCACCGCGCAGGAGGCGCTGCGCCGTCTGGTGAACGAGCTGGAGCAGGCCGCCGGACTCCTCGCCTTCCTCTACACCGAGAACCAGCTGTTCGAGGGCGAGGGGCAGAACGAGGGCTGGGCCCTGCTCGACGCCCGTATCGCCGCGCTGTTCCGGCGCGGCCAGGACAGCGGCGAATTCCGCATCGACCTCACCCCGGCCTGGCTCACCGAGGCGCTCTACGGGCTGATCGCCTCGGGCGCCTGGGCGGTGCTGGAGGGGCGGGTCGCCACCAAGGACTTCACCTTCATGATCGTCGAGCTGCTGCTCGGCGGCGCGCTACGGAGAGAGTGATCATGACCAGCACCCTGCGTCACGAGGGTGTCCCCGGCTCGGACGAAGCCGGGAAGGCGGGGGAGTACACGGCGAGGACGCAGAAGCGGCCGGGCCGCTGGCTCGCGCTCTCGGTCCTCGTTCTCGCCGTGCTGCTGGTGGCCGTCGACGCGACCGTACTCGGTCTCGCGACGCCCTACATCAGTGAGGACCTGGAGCCCTCCGGCACCCAGCTCCTGTGGATCGGCGACGTCTACTCCTTCGTCATCGCCGGACTGCTCGTCTCCATGGGCAGTCTCGGAGACCGCATCGGCCGCAAACGCCTGCTGCTGATCGGCGCGACCGCGTTCGGCGCGATATCCGTGCTCAACGCCTACGCCACGACACCGGAGTTGATGATCCTGGCGCGGGCGCTGCTCGGCGTCGCGGGCGCGACCCTGATGCCCGCCACACTCGCCCTGATCCGCAACCTCTTCCACGACCCGCGCGAGCGCAGCCTCGCCATCGGCATCTGGGGCGCCACGGCGTCCGCCGGTACGGCGGTCGGACCCGTGGTCGGCGGCTTCCTTCTCGAACACTTCTGGTGGGGCTCGGTCTTCCTCATCAACGTGCCCGTGATGCTCGTCCTGGTGCCCGTCGGCATCAAACTGCTGCCGGAGTCGCGCAACCCGAACCCCGGCCCCTGGGACCTGGCCAGCGTCGCACTCTCGCTCGTCGGCATGATCGGCATCGTGTACGCGGTGAAGGAACTGGCCATGCACGGGTTCGCCTGGCAGCCGGTGGCCGTGGGCCTGCTGGGCGCCGGGGCCCTGTACGGGTTCGTACGGCGTCAACTGCGCATGCCGATACCGCTGCTGGACATGAGGCTCTTCCGTGACCGGGGCTTCTCCGCGGCCGTGGCAGCCGATCTGCTGACCGTCTTCGGGATGTCCGGACTCGTCTTCTTCCTCTCGCAGTACCTGCAACTGGTGCAGGGACGAGGGCCGTTCGAGGCGGGTCTGGCCGAACTGCCCGCCGCGGTCGGTGCGGTGGGAGCGGGCCTGGTCGCCGGCTCGGCCGCCCGGCGGTACTCGGTGCGCGCCGTGGTCTCCGGCGGGCTCGCCGCGGTCGGCCTCGCGCTCGCCGCGCTCACCGTGCTCGACCGGTCCACCGGCTACCCGCTGCTCGGTACCGCGCTGCTGGCCGTAGGGGTCGGCGCGGGCTTCTCCTTCACCGTCACCGCCGACGTGATCCTCTCCAGCGTGCCCAAGGAGCAGGCCGGCGCGGCATCCGCGGTCTCCGAGACGGCGTACGAACTCGGCGCCGCCCTCGGCATCGCCCTGCTGGGCTCCGTCGTCACGGGCGTGTACGCCGGTTTCACCGGGCCGGCGGGCACCCCGGCCGGAGCCCACGAGTCCCTCGGCGGTGCGGTGGAGGCGGCCACGAAGCTTCCCGCCCACACCTCGCGGGCACTGCTGGACGCGGCCCGTACGTCCTTCGTGGACGGCCTAGCCCTGGCCTCGGGCATCGGAGCGGTGGTACTGCTCGCCACCGCTGCGGCGGCGTGGTTCCTGCTGAAGGGACAGAAACTGGAGACCGGGGCCCAGTGACATGACAGGCGGCGTCCGCCCACGCGAACGCCGCCCGAGGTCGTCCGTCGCGTCGCCGACGGACAGTCCCGCTTCCCGCCCGGCTACGCCGCCTTCGCCTTCGTGGCGTACATGTCCACGTACTCCTGGCCCGACAGCCGCATGACCTCGGTCATCACCGAGTCGGTCACGGCGCGCAGGACGTAACGGTCCCGGTCCATGCCCTCGTACCGGGAGAACTCCATGGCCTCGCCGAAGCGGACCGTGACCTTGCCGGGACGCGGCATCCCCGCACCGCCGGGCTGCAGTTTGTCGGTGCCGATCATCGCGAACGGGACGACCGGCGCGCCGGTCATCAGGGTGAGGCGGGCGATGCCGGTGCGGCCGCGGTAGAGGCGGCCGTCGGGGGAGCGGGTGCCCTCGGGATAGATGCCGAAGACCTTGCCCTCCTCCAGGATGCGACGGCCGGTCATCAGCGCCGCGACCCCGCCGTTGGCGCCGTCGCGGTCCACCGGGATCATGCCGACGCCCGTGAAGAACCAGGCCATGAGGCGGCCCTTGAACCCCTTGCCGGTGACGTACTCGTCCTTGCCGATGAAGAGCACCTGCCGGTCGCAGACCAGGGGCAGGATCATCGAGTCGATGAACGTGAGGTGGTTGCCGGCCAGGATGACCGGACCGTCGCCCGGAATGTGCTCCACGCCCTCCACCCGTGGGCGGAACATCAGGCGCATGATCGGTCCGAGCACTGCCTTGATGAGCACGAAGCGGGACAACGGGCCCTCCGGTGTCAAGGGGTTCAATATGAGTCTGTGCAGGTGAGGACGATACTCGCGGGTCCCGGGTGATTGCACATCGGGTTCACCGTCCGGACACGCACCGTTGACCAATGTTTACCTGCCGTGGCCTGCGATCCCGCATCTGTCACCCGTTCGACACGATGTGACGGAAGTCGCCCCCGGACGGCGCAAGGCTCCCCCGGTCCGCCGCCCCGTCCGACGATCCGTCACCACCTCCCTCCCGTACGACATCCGGCGGAGCCCAGGTGTTCCGCCGCGGGTCTCCCTCCCGTCACACAGGGGCCCCTACGATCGTCCCGCTTTGACAGGTGCAGGGCGGGACGCAGGAGGAGCGGACATGGGGACGCAGGAGTCGCAGGAGTCGAACGGGCAGGACCGGGGGACGGCGCGGCGGGCGCTGCTCGGGGCCGCGGTGCTCGGCGCGGGCGGAGCGGTCCTCGGACTGTCCGGCGTGGCGCGGGCCGACGAGCGTCACGGGGGCGGCGGTCACGGTGGCGGGTACCGGGGTCTGCCGAAGCCGACCGTCATAGGACACCGCGGCGCCAGCGGTTACCGGCCCGAACACACCTTCGGCTCCTATCAGCTGGCCCTCGACATGGGCGCGGACGTCGTCGAGGCGGGCGACCTCGTCCCCACCAAGGACGGTCACCTCGTCTGCCGGCACGAGCCCGAGATCGGCGGAACGACCGATGTGTCGGCGCACCCCGAGTTCGCCGCCCGCAAGACCACCAAGACCCTCGACGGCGTCCCCACCACCGGCTGGTTCACGGAGGACTTCACGCTCGCCGAGCTGAAGACCCTGCGGGCCGTCGAGCGCATCCCCGCCAACCGCCCGAACAACACCCTCTACAACGGCCGCTGGGAGATCCCCACCTTCGAAGAGGTGCTCCAGTGGCAGGACGAGCAGACCCGCAAGCGCGGCAAGCAGGTCTGGATCTACCCCGAGACCAAGCACCCCACCTACTTCCGGGCGCTCGGCCTGGGCCTGGAGGAGCGCCTCGCCAAGGTGCTGCGCAAGCACGGCAAGGACGGCAGGAACTCGCCGGTCATCATCCAGTCCTTCGAGCCGACCAGCATCCAGCGCCTCGACAAGCTCGTCGACAACCCGCTCGTCGTCCTGCTCTCCGCGGCGAACACCCGCCCCTGGGACTTCGTCGCGACCGGCGACCCCCGCACGGTCGCGGACCTCGTCAAGCCCGCGGGCCTGAAGTGGATGGCCTCCTACGCCCAGGGCATCGGCCCCACGCTCGACCTGGTCATCCCCAAGGACGCAGGCGGCGCCCTCACCACGCCGACCACCCTGGTCGCCGACGCCCACCGCGCGGGCCTGATCCTGCACCCGTACACGATGCGCAACGAGAACGTCTTCCTGCCCGCGGACTTCCGCCGGGGCACCGACCCGAACGCCTACGGCGACGCGTTCGGCGCGTTCCGCACCTACTTCGCCACCGGCATCGACGGCGTCTTCTCCGACAACGCGGACACCGCGCTGCTCGCCCGCGAGGACTTCGTCAACGGATGACCCCGCCACCCCGATGGGGTGACACCCGGCCGCCCCGGCAACCTCCCGCCGGGGCGGCCGCGTCCCGCCGCACATGACCCACGAGATGGTTTCCGCGCTGCGTCCACTGCTCGCCGCCGAGGCCTCGGCGGAGGCGCACGCGACCGGGACCGAACCGAGCGACCTCGAACAGGCCGTCTGGCTGCGCCTCCTGGAGCGCCTCGACTCGGACGGCCCGCCCGCCGACCCGCAGGGATGGCTGCGCCGCGCGGTGCGCTCCGAGGCCCGCCGCGCCCGCCGCACGGCCCGCCGGGAACAGCCGTACGGGTCCGAACCGGCCGACCCGGACGGTCCCGGCCCCGAGCGGCGCGCGCTGACCGCCGACTCCCGGCGCGCTCTGCACGACGCCGTACGCCGGCTGCCCGGCCGATGCCCTCGCCTCATGGCGGCGCTGCTCTCCCCACAGGACCTCACCTACCGTGAGATCGCGGGTGAGTTGGGTATCTCACAGGGCAGCCTCGGTCCGGAACGTTCCAGATGTCTGGGATGTCTGCGGCGATTGCTGGCACCGGTGGTTGCGGCCCGCGGACCACGGGGATAGGAGTGGGGAACAACCGGTGGAACAAGTGAGCGGGAGGCATGCACACATGGGCATGAGCGTGACCATCTCGGCGGCGACCGAGCAGGACGCAGAGCAGATCCTCAAGCTGCAGTACCTCTGCTATCAGAGCGAGGCCGAACTGGCCGGCGACTACGGCATCGAGCCGCTCACGCAGCCGCTCGACTCCCTCAGGGCGGAGCTGGCCGACGGTACGGTCCTGGTGGCCCGGCTGGGGCAGGAGGTGGTGGCCTCGGTCCGCGGAACCGCGGACGCGGACGGCACGGCCCGGATCAGCAAGCTCATCGTCCACCCACGCATGCAGCGCCACGGGATCGGCGCCCGGCTGCTCCGCGCCGCCGAAGCGGTCCTCGTGGGGGAGCGCGGCGCCAAGAGGATCCAGCTCCACGCCGGCCGGCGTGGCGGCGGCAACCTGCGGCTGTACCGAAGCGTGGGCTACGAGACGGTCGGCACGTCGGAGGGCGACGACGGCGTCACCGTGACCGTCCTGGAGAAGCCCGCGGAGACCTACGCGACGACGGCGTGACCCCGCCCGCCCGGCGGGCGCGGCCCGACGGGGCGCCGGGAGACATGTGACCGGCGGCCTCGCGTCTCCCGCCGGTCCGCGGTCGCTCTACCGGCTCCGCGCGGAGTGCTTGCGCAGCCAGTACATGGCCGACAGCGGCAGCAGCACCGGAATGAACAGGTACCCCATGCCGTAGTCCGACCACACGGTGGCGTCGGGGAAGGCGGACGGCTCCACCAGCGTCCAGGTGCCCACGATCAGGACACCCGCGAGCTCGGCGGCGCAGCACACCAGCGCCGCCCTGCGGGCCCTCTCTCCGCCCCGGACGAGCGAGTACGTGATGAAGCCGTAGACGAGGCCCGCGACCGCCGACAGCGAGTAGGCGAGCGGGGCCTTGTCGAACTCCGTGGAGATCTGCACGGCGGAGCGCGACACGGCGCCGACGACCATCACGCCGTACAGCCAGACCAGCAGCATGCCCGGACCGCTGATGAGCCGCGTCCGCTTCCGCCCGGTCGCTTCTTCCTCGGTCACGGTGACCTCGGCCTTCGTCACGTCAGCCTCCCCAGATGTCGTACAGGCGCACTTCGAGGACGGCGAGCACCAAGCCGCCGGCCGCCACCGTGATCGAACCCCAGCGGGTGCGCTCCGCCAGCGACATGAAGCCCACGGCCGGTACGCACGCGAAGGCCCCGAGCAGATACGCCACGAAGATCGTCGTGCCCTGCTCCGCCTTCTCGCCGCGCGCCAGCTGGACGACACCGATCACCAGCTGGACCGCGGCCAGCAGCGACACCACGGCCATGCCGATGAAGTGCCAGTCCTTGGTGGGCTGATCACGGTAGGCGGCCCAGCCGCACCAGGCGGCGAGCACGAGCGCGGCGACGGCGGTCGCGACCGTCAGGGCATCAAGCATGCCGCGACCCTATTACGGGCCAAAAGGCCTGATGCCCCCGCCCCCGGCAGCCCCGTAGGGTCGGAGACATGAAGATCCACGCTGATGCCCTGCTGTTCGACAACGACGGAACCCTCGTCTCGTCCCTGGAGTCGGTGAACCGCTGCTGGACCCGCTGGGCGCAGGAGTACGGCATCACCGCCGCGGACTTCGCCCGGATCGAACTGCACGGCCGTCCCGCCGTCGAGATAGCCGCCGACCTGCTGCCCGCCGACGTCGTCCCCGAGGCGCTCGCGCGCATCGAGCAGCTGGAGGTCGAGGACGTCCCGGGCGGGGTCCTGCTGCTGCCCGGAACCGCCGCGTTCCTCGGCTCGCTGCCCGCCGAGCGCTGGGCCGTCGTCACCTCCGCCACCCGGCGGCTGGCCGAGGCCCGCCTCGACGAGGTCGGCATCCGGCCCAAGACCCTGATCTCCGCCGACGACGTCACCCGCGGCAAGCCCGACCCCGAGCCCTACCTCCTCGCCGCCCGTGAGCTGGGGGTCGACCCGGCCCGCTGCGTCGTCTTCGAGGACGCCCCGGCCGGCCTCCAGGCGGGCCGCGCCGCCGGCATGACCACCGTGGCGTTGGCCACAACCCACGCGGCGTCGGAGCTGGTCGCGGACCTGGTGGTGAAGGACCTCTCGGCCCTGTCCGCACTGGTCACGGACGGGGGAGTGGAGATCTCCGTCCGCGGCTGAGAAGTGTCCACCGCTGTCCACGATGCGGACAGCGGTTCCGGGCCGAGTCGCCGCGTCTGCTTTACTTCACTCCATGACCACGACGAGCAGCCGCACCCTTGCGACCGAGGCGACCATGACGCCCGGTGCTCGTTGTATGTGTCGAATGTGCGCCTTCTAGAGGGCCCCCGCACCACCGCCTGATCCCGCGCCCCGAAGCGGGACCACCGCGCCCTGAGTCCGTACCGCGTACGTGACAGGGGCTGCCCCGCGCACACGTTCTCCTCCCGGTTCCCTCCGGGTCCGTCGCCATCGCGAGAACCGTGCCGCGTTCAAGACCGAATGCACCCGTGCCGGCGCACACCCACGCCCCGCACTCGACAGTGACGGAATCCCCAGTGATCACGACAACGGGCCTCACGAAAATCTATCGGGCTCACGGCCCGCGCGGCCGTGAAGTGACCGCCCTCGACGGCGTCGATCTGCATGTCCGCGAAGGCGAGGTGTACGGCGTCATCGGCCAGTCGGGCGCCGGCAAGTCCTCGCTCATCCGCTGCGTCAACCTCCTGGAGCGCCCCACCGCCGGCACGGTCACCGTCGCCGGACAGGACCTCACCGCGCTCGTCGGACGCGGTCCCCGCGCCGGCCGGGAGCTCCGCCGGGCACGCAGCCGTATCGGCATGGTCTTCCAGCACTTCAATCTGCTGTCCTCGCGCACCGTCCAGGAGAACGTCGAGCTGCCGCTCGAAATCCTCGGCGTCTCGGGGAGGGAACGGTCCGCCAAGGCACTCGGTCTGCTCGACCTGGTCGGCCTGTCCGACAAGGCCAAGGTCTACCCCGCGCAGCTCTCCGGCGGCCAGAAGCAGCGCGTCGGCATCGCCCGCGCCCTGGCCGGCGACCCCAAGGTGCTGCTCTCCGACGAGGCCACCAGCGCCCTGGACCCCGAGACCACCCGCTCCATCCTCCAGCTGCTGCGCGACCTGAACCGGCAGCTGGGCCTGACCGTCCTGCTCATCACCCACGAGATGGACGTCGTCAAGACCGTCTGCGACTCGGCCGCCCTCATGGAGAACGGCCGCATCGTCGAGTCGGGCACGGTCGGTGAACTGCTCGCGACCCCCGGCTCCGAGCTGGCCTCCGCGCTCTTCCCGGTCAGCGGCGACGCCTCCGGTGACGACCGCACGGTCATCGACGTCACCTTCCACGGTGAGGCCGCGACGCGGCCCGTCATCTCGCAGCTCTCCCGCACCTACAACATCGACATCTCGATCCTGGGTGCCGCGATGGACACCGTCGGCGGCAAGCAGGTCGGCCGGATGCGCATCGAACTGCCCGGCCGCTACGACGACAACGTCGTGCCGATCGGCTTCCTGCGCGAGCAGGGCCTGCAGATCGACATCCAGGGCCAGGAGCCCGCACTCGTGAAGGACGGTGCCAAGTGACCTGGTCGGAGATGCAGCCGCTGCTGTCCCAGGCGTGTTGGGACACGCTCTACATGGTCGGCTGGTCCACGCTGATCGCCGTCGTCGGGGGGCTGCCGCTCGGCATCCTGCTCGTCCTCACCGACCGCGGCGGACTCCTCCAGAACGTCGCGGCGAACAAGGTCATCGGACAGGTCGTGAACATCGCCCGCTCGATGCCGTTCATCATCCTGATGGTCGCGCTGATGAACTTCACGCGCACGATCACGGGGACGACGATCGGGCGTGAGGCGGCGATCGTGCCGCTCGCCATCGGCGCGATCCCCTTCTTCGCGCGGCTCGTCGAGACGGCGGTCCGCGAAGTGGACGGCGGGCTCGTGGAGGCCGTGCAGTCCATGGGCGGCAACACCTGGACCGTCGTGCGCAGGGTGCTCGTACCGGAGTCGCTGCCCTCGCTGATCTCCTCGGCGACCACCACCGTCGTCGCCCTCATCGGCTACTCGGCCATGGCGGGCACCGTCGGCGCCGGAGGCCTCGGCGACATCGCCATCCGCTACGGCTACCAGCGCTTCGAGACCGGTCTGATGTGGATCACCGTGGCGATCCTCGCCGTGGTCATCTCCGTCATCCAGTTCGCCGGCGACTACGCCGCCCGTCGCCTGCACCGGCGCGGCGGCCACTCCGGCGCGGCGCCGAGGCTACGGCTGCTGAAGACCGGGGCGCCCGCGACCGCGGAGGCCGGCGCCACCGCGGACGTCGGCAAGGCCCTCTGACCCGGCCCGCCCGAGCGTCCGAACCCCACCCACAGATTTCCCCGTCCCACCCGAACACGGGGATGCTCCATCCTTCAGGAAAGGCACTTTTCGTGCGTAACACTGCCAAGATCACCACCGCTGTCCTCGCCGCCGGAGCCCTCACCCTCGGCCTCTCCGCCTGCGGTTCGGACAAGGACTCCGCCTCCGACACCAGCGGCCCGCTGATCGTCGCCGCGAGCCCGACCCCGCACGCCGAGATCCTCGACTTCATCAAGAAGAACCTGGCGAAGAAGGCGGGTCTCGACCTGGAGGTCAAGGAGTTCCAGGACTACATCGTGCCGAACACGGCGACCGAGGACGGCTCGGTGGGCGCCAACTACTTCCAGAACCAGCCGTACCTGGACGACTTCAACAAGAAGCGCGGCACCCACATCGTGCCCGTCGTCACGGTGCACCTGGAGCCGCTGGGCCTCTACTCCCACAAGGTGAAGAGCGCCGACGCCCTCAAGAGCGGCGCGACCGTCGCGGTCCCGAACGACGCCGTCAACGAGGCGCGCGCCCTGAAGCTCCTCGCCTCCAAGGGACTCATCACCCTCAAGGACGGCGCCGGCACCGAGGCGACCCCGCAGGACATCTCCAAGAACCCGAAGAACCTCAAGTTCAAGGAGGTCGAGGCGGCACAGACCCCGCGCTCCCTGGACGACGTGGACGCCGCGGTCGTCAACGGCAACTACGCGATCTCCGCAGGCCTCGAGCCCGCCAAGGACGCCCTCGTCCTGGAGTCGGCGAAGAACAACCCGTACGGCAACTTCCTCGCCGTCAAGAAGGGCAACGAGAACGACCCGCGGGTCAAGAAGCTCGCCAAGCTCCTCACCTCGCCCGAGGTCAAGAAGTTCATCGAGGACAAGTACGCCGGCTCGGTGATCCCCTCCTTCTGAGTCCTCCGGCCCTCTGGGTCTCTGGCCTTCCGAGCGCTCCGAGCCCTCCGATCCGTTGCGGTGGCCCGTGCCGTCGCACGGGGCCCGCGACCGCACCCGGTGGTCCTCCCGCCCGTTCCCTTCGGGCAGTTGGGGAGGGCCCCGTGGTGCGGTTCGGTGCTTTCATGCTGCATGCTGGGCAGTTCACCGGGCCCGAAGGTTCCGACGGCCCGAAGTCCCGACGGTTACGGAGCGGCGCATGACTGGCACCTTCCCCGACATCTCCATCAGCACGGAGCGGTTGGTCCTGCGCGCGCTCGACGAGGACGACGTCCCCGCCCTGGCCGAGATGATGAACGACGAGCAGGTCGCGGCCTGGACCGACGTGCCCCAGCCCTTCACCGAGGAGGGCGCGCGCACCTGGATCAGCGAGTACGCGCCCGCCGAACGCACCACGGGCCGCGGACTCGACCTCGCCGTCACCGAGTTCCTCACCCAGCGGCTGGTCGGCATCATCCAGCTCGGCAAGACGAACTGGCACATCCGCTCCACCGAACTCTCCTACGTCATCGCCCCCTGGGCACGCGGCGAGGGCTACGCCTCCGAGGCGTCGCTCGCCACCGCCCGATGGCTCTTCCGGGACCAGCGGTTCGAGCGCATCGAGGTCCGCACCGCCGCCGACAACACCGCCTCCCAGCAGGTCGCCCAGAAGATCGGCTGCATCAGCGAGGGTGTGCTGCGCAACGCCTGCATAGCGCACAGCCGTACCGAGGACGGCCGCTGGGTCGACCACCGCACCGACTTCATCGTCTGGAGCCTCCTCCCGGAGGACCTCGACGGTGTCGGCGAAGAGCTCGCCGACTCCAGCGGTTTCACGTCGTTCTCCGAATGGAACTGAACCGGGGACGGAACACAGAACTGAATACGAGAGGGAACACGGGACGCGGCACGGAACACCGGACGGAACCGGACACTGACGCGGACGCGGACGTGACCCGGCCCTGAGACCCGGGGGCTCCCGTGACCGGAGCCGGAGCCGGAGCCGGAGCCGAACCCGGAGCCGGTGCCCGCACGCCCCTCGAAATCGCGTACGCCCCGCGGAACCGCGCACGCCCGAGACACCGCTCCCGCCGGACGGCACCGCTCACCCCTCGACGGCACCGCCCCCGCCCGACGGGACCCGCACGCGCCCCCGCCCGGCGACGCCAGGTACCCTCACGAAGCCCGCCCACGGGCTGGCCCCTGACGACCTGCGAAGACCCTCTGGAGACTGACGACGATGGCCGACCGGGTCACGGTGATCGGCTGGGACGGCTCCCCCCTGACCGCGGCGGCGCGCTCCGCCCTCGGTGCTGCCACCCTGGTGGCCGGAGCGGCACACCATCTGGCGCTCCCCGAGGTGCCCGGGGCCGCCGAGCGCATCCGGCTCGGCAGCGTCGCCCTCGCCGCCCGCCGCATCGCGGGCCACCGGGGCAGCGCCGTCGTCATCGCCGACGGGGACCCGGGTTTCTTCGGCGTCGTACGCACCCTGCGCGCTCCCGAGTTCGGCCTTGAGGTCGAGGTCGTGCCCGCCGTCTCCTCGGTCGCCGCCGCCTTCGCCCGCGCCGGCATGCCCTGGGATGACGCACATGTGGTAGTGGCACACCGCCGCTCCCTGCGACGCGCGGTGAATGTATGCCGGGCGCACACCAAGGTGGCTGTCCTCACCTCGCCCGGTGCGGGCCCCGCCGAACTCGGCCTGCTCCTCGAAGGCGTCCACCGCACCTTCGTCATCTGCGAGGAACTCGGCACCGCACGCGAGCGGGTCACGATCCTCACCTCCGACAAGGCAGCCGACCACACCTGGCGCGACCCCAACGTCGTCATCGTCATCGGCGGCTTCGTGGCCGCGGCCGAGGACGGCGGCTGGATCGCCGGACGTGACCCGGCCACCGGACCGCGCGGCTGGGCGCTGCCCGCCGAGGCGTACGGGGGCACGCTCGGAGAGGGCGAGACGGACCTGCTGCGCGCGGCCCAACTCGCCCGCCTGGGCCCGCGCCCGGGGGACCTGGTGTGGGACATCGGGTCCGGCAGCGGCGCCTTCGCCACCGAGGCCGCGCGCACCGGGGCCGCGGTCATCGCCGTGGACCGCGACCTGACGGCCTGTACCCGCACCGAGGACTCCGCCCGCCGGTACGGCGTGCAGATGCAGATCGTGCACGGCGACGCCCCGCACGTGCTGGAGAACCTCCCCGAACCGGACGTCGTGCGGGTGGGCGGCGGCGGGGCGGAGGTCGTCTCCGCGGTCGCGGACCGGCGGCCGCAGCGCATCGTGACGCACGCGGCGACCCGCGACGCGGCCGAACTCGTCGGCCGCGACCTCACCGAGCACGGCTACCAGGTCGAGTGCGCCCTCATCCAGTCCGTCGAACTCGACACGAGGGCCTGGACGGAGACCGAGCGAAGCGTCGCGTTCCTGCTCACGGGCCGACTCCCCGATCGCAACCCGTGATCCTGTTGTCGTACCGCGCGCGGTAGGCTGGCCGATCGTTGTACCGCTCCAGGATGATCGGCTTTTCGTAGGCCAATGTCCGGAAAACGCGCCCGTTTTGAGGCGAGTGTGGTACGGCAGAACCGGAGGACGCGCAACGTGGCGCAGTCCACAGCGGGCCGTCGCGGATCAAGCTGTCGCGAGGGTCGGACGACCGGGACAATGCCAGTTAATGGCTTTGTCGTCTTTGTTGGCCGGTCGTTCGTGCCGCTGGGCACGCACGCTCGTTCTTCACTGTGGGGCGGTCGGTGCGCCGTTCCGGGCGAGCAGGACTTGGAAGCACTAACCGATGGGCGAGGGGTACGCATGACCGACACCGGCCAGGTCCCGGGCGAGGGACTGCCGGAGAACGCAGGCATGGTGGAGCAGCCGGGCGCCCCCGCCCCGGACGCGTACACCTTCCTCGACCCCTCCGAGAATCACGCCGACGACGACGATCTGCTCCTCATGCCGGGTGCCCAGGGCGCCTGGGGCAACGAGGTGGGCCCCCCGGCTCCCCAGCCCCTCGTCCACGAACCGGGTCCGCACGAGACGGCGGGCCGGGACAGCGGTTCGGTCGACCTCGGCGCCGTCCGCGGAGCCGGCCCCCTGACCGCCGCGCAGCCGGTCGCGCCGCGCCGCCCGCTGCACCTCGGCCCCCCGACCCCGGACGTCTCCGCCGGTCCGGTGCGCTCGCTCGCCGACCGCGGCCCCGCCTCCGCGCCGTTGGCCGTCCCCGCCCACGCCATGACCCCCGCGACGCCGGTCCGGCACGCCGGTCCTCCGACCGTGGGACCCGAGTACCTCGACGTGCCGCAGCTCTCCGAGATCCCGCCGCAGGGCGCGGTGCCCTGGGGGGCTCCGCCCGCCGGTTCCGAGCCGACGGCTGAAGAAACGGTCGTCCCGGCCGAGGGGCAGGGCTCCGAGGCCGGCTTCGTACCCGGACCGGAGGCGGCGTTCGGGGCGGCGCCGACGTACGACGGGACCCCGGAGGCCTCCGAGGCCCCGGGTTCCGACGGGGCGCACCCGGGCCCCGAAGAGGGTGGGCCCGCGGGACTCGCGTCGCCCCTCCCCGCAGACGGTGGTGCCGGAGACGCGGCTCTCGCGCGGGTTTCCGCGGCCTCGGAGGCCGACCGCGCGGCCGAGTCGGCGGAGGGGTACCTCGCCGGGGTGGGCGCGGAGGCCGCGCAGGGCCCCGAGACCGCCCACACGCCGGACGGCGCGCTGGACCTCCAGGCCTCGGAGACCCCCGGCGCGGACACCTTCGCGGGTGTCCACGACGCCCCGCACGCGGAGCCGACGGCGGACGCCGTCGCCGCGCAGATCTCCGGCGCGGAAGCGGCCGAGCACGCCACCGCCCCGGCAGCGGCCCCCGCGGACGAAGCGGGCCCGACACCCGAGCAGGCGTTCCAGGCGGAGCAGGACCGGGCGGAGCAGGACCGGTTCACCCACCAGGACCAGGCGGCTCACCCGGCTTCCCCGGAGGCCTCCGACCCGTCCGTGCACCTCGCCGACCCGGCGGGCCACCTCGCCGACCACGCCGTGCACCTCGCGGGCCCGGCCGTGCCCTTCGTCGAGCAGGCCGCCCACGCGGCCGAGCAGGCGGCGCGGTTCCCGGACCGTACCGTCCGGTTCGTCGACGCCGGTGTCCACATCCCGGAATCGGTGGTCCAGTTCGCGGATGTCTCGGTCGGTGGCCGGGCGAGCGGGGCGGAGGACGGATTCGCCGAGGCCGCGCAGCCCGCGTCCGCGCAGCCCGCGTCCGCGCAGCACCCTCACGCGTCCTCCCTGGCGCACGAGTCCGCCGAGCCGCCCCTACCGGCCGCGGGCGACTCGTACGGCCGGTCGGTTCCCGGCACCGGGGCCTTCCCGGTCCAGGCCGCCCAGTTCGCGCCCCCCGCCGAGGCGCACGCCGCGTTCGCCGAGGCCGCCTCCGGCGTCCCGGCCGGCGTCGCCGCGCGCGGTGAGACGCCCCACGCGGCCACGGACCGGTCGCACGGCGACGCGTCGCACCCGGCGGACCAGTCGCACGACGAGCACCTCCCCGGCGGGACACAGGGCACGGCGGGCTTCCCGAACGCCCCCGCGCAGCCCTCGGCGGACGACTCGCTCGGCCGGTTCGTGCCCGTCGACGGCCAGGTGCCGACGACCCCGCACCTGGCCCCGACCCCGCCGCACGCCATGACGGTGCCGCCGTTGCCCGCGGACGAGTGGGCCCCCGCCGAGGAGCCCGCCCCCGAGCGGGCCCCGGCCCTCGGCGGCCTTCCGGAGGCCGGACCGGGACAGGCCCCGCAGGCTCCCGCCCACCACGAGGAGCCCGTCGCCCCGGTGCCCGCACCCCGTGAGGCCGAGGCACCCCCCGTACCGGAGCCGTTCGACGCCGGCCCGGAGCCCGTAGTCGCACAGCAAGCGGAGGACCTGGACACCCAGGTCGCCGACCAGGAAGAGAGCACGGCCGCAGTGGAAGACGTACGAGAGTCCACCGGCCCGGCGGCCCCCGGATACGACGACGCCGAGCGCGAGGCGGTCCTGCGCGTGATGCGAGAGCGCCGCGACATCCGCAACGGCTTCCGCAACGACCCGATCCCGCACGACGTCCTGCTGAGGGTCCTGGAAGCCGCGCACACCGCGCCGTCCGTGGGCCATTCCCAGCCCTGGGACTTCGTCGTCATCCGCTCCGCCGAGACCCGCCGCACGATGCACGAACTGGCGGCACGCCAGCGCGAGGCGTACGCCAAGTCGCTGCCCAAGGGCCGTGCGAAGCAGTTCAAGGAACTGAAGATCGAGGCCATCCTCGACACCCCGGTGAACATCGTCGTCACCGCCGACCCGACCCGCGGCGGCCGGCACACGCTGGGCCGGCACACCCAGCCGCAGATGGCCCCGTACTCGTCCGCGCTCGCCGTCCAGAACCTGTGGCTCGCGGCACGCGCCGAGGGCCTGGGCGTCGGCTGGGTCAGCTTCTTCGACGAGCGCGAGATGGTCCGTGCCCTCGGCCTGCCCGAACACCTGGACGTCGTGGCGTATCTCTGCGTCGGCTACGTCGACGAGTTCCCGGAGGAGCCCGAGCTCATGCAGGCGGGCTGGTCCAAGCGCCGTCCGCTGTCCTGGGTCGTGCACGAGGAGACGTACGGCCGGCGCGCGCTGCCCGGCGAGGAGCCGCACGACCTGCTCGCCGAGACCGTCTCCAACATCCGCCCGCTGGACGCCAAGGCGCTCGGCGAGGCCTGGGAGCGGCAGAAGCGGATGACCAAGCCCGCGGGCGCCCTCGGCATGCTGGAGATCATCTCGGCGCAGCTGTCGGGCCTGTCCCGGATGTGCCCGCCGCCGATCCCGGAGCCCGCCGCCGTCGCGATCTTCGCGGGCGACCACGGTGTGCACGCCCAGGGCGTCACCCCATGGCCGCAGGAGGTCACCGCCCAGATGGTGGCCAACTTCCTCGGCGGTGGCGCGGTCTGCAACGCGTTCGCCAACCAGGTCGGCGCGGAGGTCTGCGTCGTCGACGTGGGCGTCGCCTCCGACCTCCCCGCGACGCCGGGACTGCTGCCGCGCAAGGTCCGTGCGGGCACCGCCGACATGACCACCGGCCCCGCGATGACCCGCGAGGAGGTCACCGCGGCGATCGAAGTGGGCATCGAGACGGCCCGCGACCTGGTGGCGGCCGGCAACAAGGCACTGCTGACCGGCGAGATGGGCATCGCCAACACCACCGCGTCCGCCGCCCTGATCTCGGTCTTCACCGGCGCCGACCCGTCCGAGGTGACGGGCCGTGGCACCGGCATCAACGACGAGACCCTGGCCCGCAAGACCGAGGTCGTGCGGCGCGCCGTCGAACTCCACCAGCCGGACCCGGCCGACCCCATCGGCGTCCTCGCGGCCATCGGCGGCCTCGAACACGCGGCGATGGTCGGCCTGCTGCTGGGAGGCGCCTCCCTGCGTACGCCGGTGATCCTGGACGGAGTCAGCGCCGGCGCGGCGGCCCTGGTCGCCCGCGCCATCGCTCCCGAGGTGCTCGCGGCCTGCATCGCGGGCCACCGCAGCGCGGAGCCGGGCCATGTGGCGGCCCTGAACAAGCTGGGCCTGCGCCCGTTGATCGACCTCGACCTGCGTCTCGGCGAGGGCACCGGCGCGTTGCTGGCCCTGCCCGTCGTGCAGAGCGCGGCGCGCGCGATGCACGAGGTGGCCACGTTCGACTCCGCGGGGGTCACGGAGAAGTAGCCGGCAGGCCGGGGTGGGCGGGGAATCCGCGGCGCGGAGCCCCCGCCCACCACCGCGATCCCGGCCGTACGCCGGGCCGGGGCACAGCCCCGGTTTCGGGAGGCGCCGGGCCCGGGAAGGAACCCCCCACCCGGCCCGTTCACCCGACCGGCGCCTAAAATCCCACGTCAGGGCCGCTCCACAGTCGCGGCGCGCCCCACCGCACCGTCCGTACGAGGAGCCGCACCGCCATGGCCGAACACCCCGCCTACCCCGTAGGTCTGCGCCTCACCGGCCGCCGCGTCATCGTCCTCGGCGGCGGCCAGGTCGCCCAGCGCCGTCTGCCCGCGCTCATCGCCGCGGGCGCCGACATCCACCTCGTGTCACCGGAGGCGACCCCCTCCGTCGAGGCGATGGCCGACGCGGGCGAGATCACCTGGACCAGGCGTCCGTACGAGGACGGCGACCTCGCCGGCGCCTGGTACGCCCTGATCGCCACCAGCGATCCCGAGGCGAGCGCGGCGGCCTCCGCCGAGGCGGAGCGGCACCGGATCTGGTGCGTACGCTCCGACGACGCCGACGCGGCGACGGCCTGGACCCCGGCGACGGGGCACAGCGAGGGCGTCACGGTCGCGGTCCTCACGACGGACGCGCGAGGCCGGGACCCCCGCCACACGGCCGCGATCCGCGACGCGGTGGTCGAGGGACTCCGCGACGGGACCCTGGTGGCACCGCACCATCGCACCCGTGCCCCCGGTGTCGCCCTGGTCGGCGGCGGCCCCGGCGACCCGGACCTGATCACCGTCCGCGGACGCCGTCTGCTCGCCGAGGCCGACGTGGTCATCGCCGACCGCCTCGGCCCGCGCGACCTGCTCGCCGAACTCCCGCCGCACGTCGAGGTCATCGACGCGGCGAAGATCCCGTACGGCCGGTACATGGCCCAGGAAGCGATCAACAACGCGCTGATCGAGCACGCGCGACAGGGCAAGTCCGTCGTCCGCCTCAAGGGCGGCGACCCGTTCGTCTTCGGCCGGGGCATGGAGGAGGCGCAGGCGCTCGCGGAGGCGGGCATCGCCTGCACCGTGGTCCCCGGCATCTCCAGCTCGATCTCGGTGCCCGGCGCGGCCGGGATCCCGGTCACCCACCGGGGCGTCGCCCATGAGTTCACGGTGGTGAGCGGCCATGTCGCCCCCGGCGACGACCGCTCCCTCGTCGACTGGCCGGCCCTCGCCGCACTGCGCGGCACACTCGTCGTCCTCATGGGCGTCGACAAGATCGGCAGGATCGCCGAGACCCTGATGGCCCACGGCAAACCGGCCGACACCCCCGTCGCCCTGGTCCAGGAGGGCACGACCGCCGCGCAGCGCCGGGTCGACGCGACCCTGGCCACGGTCGCCGAGACCGTCGTCGCGCGGGACGTGCGGCCGCCCGCGGTGATCGTCGTCGGCGACGTCGTGAACGTGGGCCCCGGACAACCGGTACGACCGGCTCCGCCAGTATCCGAGTAACCCGGGGTAACCCGACTCTTTCCCAGCCGTTGGCACCGCACCCAGGACAAGGCAGTATCACCCTGTGGCCGATCTCATCACCGTCGAGAACCCCGACGACCCGCGTCTGTGCGACTACACGGGCCTGACCGACGTGGAGCTGCGCCGCAAGCGCGAACCCGCCGAAGGCCTGTTCATCGCCGAGGGCGAGAAGGTCATCAGACGGGCCAAGGACGCCGGATACGAGATGCGCTCCATGCTCCTGTCCGCGAAGTGGGTCGACGTCATGCGCGACGTCATCGACGAGCTGCCGGCCCCGGTCTACGCCGTCAGCCCGGAGCTCGCCGAGCAGGTCACCGGCTATCACGTGCACCGCGGCGCGCTCGCCTCCATGCAGCGCAAACCGTTGCCGACGGCGGACGAACTCCTGGGGTCCGCCCGCCGGGTGGTGGTCATGGAGTCGGTCAACGACCACACCAACATCGGCGCGATCTTCCGCTCCGCCGCCGCCCTCGGCATGGACGCGGTCCTGCTCTCCCCGGACTGCGCCGACCCGCTCTACCGCCGCTCCGTGAAGGTCTCCATGGGCGCGGTCTTCTCCGTCCCGTACGCGCGTCTCGACAGCTGGCCCAGGGGCCTGGAGTCGGTCCGCGAGGCCGGCTTCACCCTCCTCGCCCTCACCCCGGACGAGAAGGCGCGCTCCCTCGACGAGGCGGCCCCGCACCGGATGGACCGGGTCGCGCTGATGCTCGGCGCGGAGGGCGACGGCCTGTCCACGAAGGCCCTGATGGCGGCGGACGAATGGGTCCGCATCCCGATGGCGCGGGGCGTCGACTCGCTCAACGTGGGTGCGGCGGCCGCGGTCGCCTTCTACGCGGTGGCGACGGGACGCCCGGTCGTCTGACCGGTCGGCGGGCCGGGGCGTGTCCGGTGTCCGGGCGGTCGGTGGGCCGGGGTGTTTCGGGTGTCCGGCCGGTCGGTGTGCCGGGGTGCCGGTGTGTGGTCGGTGGTCCGTCGCGGCATCTCCGTTGTCCGGTCGGAAGGTCGGCCGGATACTACGTCCCTGGTGTGCGGCCGGTCCATGGGCCGGAGCGTTCCGGTAGCCGGTCGGAGGGCCGGTCGGAGCGTCTCTCATGGCCGGCCGGCCGGTCCGCCGGAGCCACTCCCGCTGTCTGCCCGGAAGGCCGGCTGAGGCCGTTCCTGTGTCCGGCCGGAACGGTTGCCCGCCCTGTGCCGTGTTCGGACGGACGGCACCTGGTCCGTGGGGCGTGAACTGTTCCGGGGCCGGACCGTGGGCGCGGACGTCGCCCGGACGCCCGGATCCCCGGTCGTTCGGTGCGGCCTCGACCGTCGTCCTAGCCGTCCGTCCCGGCGACGCCCCGGTACCGTTCGCCCCACGTGCCGCCCGTGGGCGCCGACGAGGACGACGGCCGCTCCTGCCCCAGGACGTGTACGGCCTGGCGCCCGCCGTCGTCGTCGAGCCCGCGCGCCGGACCCTGGCAGCCCTGCGCCACCGCGATGCCCAGGGCGACGAGCAGCGTCACCACGACGAACACGAAGAGCCGCTGCCGCAGCAGCCGCGGGTTGGCGGGCCGGCGCCCGGTCCCGGTCGTCCGCGGGCCCTGCCGTCCGGTGCCGCTGCGGGGCGCGGGCCGGCTGCCGGAACGCCCGGTGTTCCGGGACGGCGTGGGGCGCGAACCCGACGGCGCCGGCCGGGAGCCACCGCCGTTCGTGCCCCCGGTGCGCGGCGGGGGAGTGCCCTGCGGGCGGCGCTGGGTGGGCTGTTCGGCGTACTGCTCGGCGAGGCGCCCCGTGGGCCGGTCCGGGTCGTTGCGTTGCGCGGGAGGCCGGACGTCGGTCATGCCCTGTGCCTCGCGAGCCGCGATCTCCTTGAGCCGCAAGGACAGTTGAAGCGTGCTGGGGCGCTCCTCGGGGTCCTTGGCGAGGCAGGCCCGCACGAGCGGAGCCAGCGCGTCGGGCACGCCGTGCAGCTGCGGTTCCTCGTGCACCACTCGATAGAGCATCACTTCGGAACTGCCGTGCCCGAAGGGCGAGTCGGAGGTCGCCGCGTACGCCAGGGTGGCTCCCAGCGCGAAGACGTCCGTCGCCGGGGTGACGGCGGCGCCGCGCACCTGCTCGGGTGCCAGGAAGCCGGGCGAGCCGACGGCCGTGCCGACGTGGGTGAGCGTGGAGGCCCCCGTCGCCCAGGCGATGCCGAAGTCGATGATCCGCGGCCCCTTCGGGGACAACAGGATGTTGGACGGCTTCAGGTCGCGGTGCACGACCCCCGCCTCGTGCACCGCCACGAGCCCCTCGGAGAGAGCGGCGCCCACGGCGGCCACGTCGGCGGCCGCCATCGGGCCCTCCTCGGCGACCTTGTCGTGCAGCGAGGGCCCCGGCACGTACTGCGTGGCGAACCAGGGCCGCTCCGCGTCGAGATCGGCGGCGACGAGCCGGGCCGTGCAGCCGCCCCTGATCCGCCGGGCCGCGGACACCTCGCGCGCGAACCGCGACCGGAACTCCTGATCCTCCGCCAGATCCGGCCGGATCACCTTGAGCGCGACCCGCTGGCCACGACGGTCGGAGCCCAGGTAGACCACGCCCATCCCACCCGCGCCGAGCCGCCTGTGAAGCCTGAACGAGCCGACGACACGCGGGTCCTCGCGCCTCAGGCGCATCATCGCCATGTCCATCCCCGCTGCCCGGTCCGTTTGACGAGCCACAGCTTACGTTTCCGCGGCCGGGAGCGCGCAGAGGCCGCGCCCTCGCGGTCCGATCGATTGTCAGTGCCGGGTGGGAAACTTGAGAGGTGGTCAGGGAGCGCGCGAACGGCGCGGCCTTGGGCCGGCTGTGGTCCCAACCATCCGTCGCAGAAGGGGGATTGAGCCCGTGAAGGGTGATCGCGTGGAGATAGTCGTGGACGCCGGGGACACGACGCGTACGTACGAGGTGGTGGCGAGCAGGGCGGGCCGCAGGGTGGAGACAGCGGTACGCCGAGGTGTCGTGGAAGTGAGCGAAGTCACCCGAAGTGGATCAGTTGTGCGCACCGCCCGCTTCATGGCGACAAGGGTGCTGGCGCTGGTCGAGCAGCCGGTGCCCAGGGAGGACAGCTCGGAACAGTAGGAGCACGCCGGGCGCCCCCTCCGGGAAGACCCTGAGACCTAGGTCCTCGTCTCCACCCAGGGGAGTACACCGCAGGTCATCGCTCATCCTCCGGGAGGCCCGGCAATCGGTACGAGGGCATGACGACCCGGTGCCGCCGCGCCCATAGATTTGAGGTCAAGCGGCGGGTGCAGCACTCGTCCCCCGAGGTCAGACACCCGCCGCTGCCAACCACACAGATGCTCGGTCAGGAGAGGGACCATGGCCCACACGGCACCGCGGACGGCGATCCGCACGCAGGGACGCAGGGCATACAGCGCCGCGTTCCGCCCGCGTCGCCAGGGTCAGCGCCACCCCTTGGTGGCGACAGCGATGGTCCTTCCTCTGGCGGCCCTGCTCGTGGTCGTCTTCGGCGGCTGGGAGTCAGTGGTCACACAAGCGTCGTCCGTGGGCGTGATGCTGGGGCGCTGAGCGGCGCCCCAGGCCCGGAAGAGCGGTCCGGGCGGGGACATCCGGCCATGAAACCCCGTGGGGACGGGGGTGCGGCGGACGGCAAAAAATGCCCGCGCAGCTGGGGAGCTGCGCGGGCATTGCCATGCCATCGGCCGCCCGCGACCCGACGCCCTGGGCGCCCGGCGTCCCGGCGACCCAGGAGCCCGGGTATCCCGGCGGCGCGGGGCCCGGCCAGGGTGGCCCGGTGGTCTCGATGGCCTGGCGGTCCGGGCGGGCGGTGCGGTGACGCGCGGGCGTTCCTCTCTTCCGGTCTCCCGTCGAGGCCCACTCCGGTGGCCCGCTCGCCGCCCGCCGCCCGTCCGCTGTCCGCCGTGGCGGCCCGGTGCGCGCGACAGCGAGCC
Organism: Streptomyces fagopyri; assembly: GCF_009498275.1. NCBI lineage: Bacteria > Bacillati > Actinomycetota > Actinomycetes > Kitasatosporales > Streptomycetaceae > Streptomyces > Streptomyces fagopyri. The sequence goes on from NZ_CP045643.1 coordinate 7,474,092, forward strand.
CGGAGGGACACGCGACGGCGAGCCCGGGAGGACCGGGGGGCGGGGGATTCGCGGCGCGCCTCGCTGCGTACGCTCGCCCGGTACCGCACGCACCCAGGGGGCCCCGTGACCGCAGATGTGCTGCCCGCCCTGACCGCCGGGGCGCGGAGCGCGGCCCACCCCGTGGCCGGCGCCTGCGCGCACCAGGACAGTGTCCTCGCCGACCGGTCCGACGGGACCGTCGTCCGCCACGGCGACACCGTGGCCAAGGCCCACGCGCCCGGCACGGACCCCGCAGGCCTCGCCCGCCGCCTCGCGGTCGCCGCGCACCCCGCGCTGGCCGGCATCCTCCTCACCCCGCTCCGCCCGGAACCCGCCGACCTCGACGGGCGTGCGGTGACGTTCTGGCCGTACGGCACCCCCGTAGACCCCGAGGCCCCGGAGGCCGCCCCCTGGGAAGCGGCCGCGACCCTGCTGGCCCGTCTCCACCGCACCCCCGCTCCGGCCGGACTGCCGCCCATGAGGGGTCCCGTCAAGGCGGCCCGCGCGATCGCGCGGCTCAGGGCGGCGGGCCCGCACCCCGCCACCGCCCCCGTCCTGCGCGCCTGGGCGGCCCTCCCGGCCTGGGCCCGCGCGGAGGCCGCCATGCCCGGCCCGGACACCCTGTGCCACGGAGACCTGCACCTCGGGCAGCTGGTCCGCCACCCCGCCCCGGCCGGACGCTGGCTCCTCATCGACGTGGACGACCTCGGCGTGGGCGTCCCGGCCTGGGACCTGGCCCGTCCGGCCGCCTGGTACGCCTGTGGCCTGCTCCCGGCCGACGACTGGACCCGCTTCCTGACCGCCTACCGGGGAGCGGCCGGCCCCGCGGTCCCCGCCGACGGCGACCCCTGGCCCGCCCTGGACGTCGCGGCCCGCGCCCTCACCGTGCAGACCGCGGCGCTGGCGATCGCCAAGTCCGTCGCGGCGCGGCGGCCGTTGGACGAGGTGCAGCAGGCCGTGGTCGACGCGTGCCGGCGAATGGGAGGCGTCCCGCCGCAGTTGGGACCCGGTCCGACGACGTAGGGTGCAACCGATCGAGGCCGGGCAGTGTCTGTCCTGGCGGAAGCAGTACCGACCGGCGAGGAGTTGAGCCGAGCATGCAGTGTCCGAAGTGCCATGCGCCGATGCACACGTACAACCGCAACGGTGTCCAGATCGAGCAGTGCAGCGGCTGCCGCGGGATCTTTCTCGACTACGGCGAGCTGGAGGCGCTGACCCGCGTGGAATCGCAGTGGTCGCAGCCCGCGCCGCCGCCCCCGGCCGCCCCGCAGGCGTACCCGGCGGCTCCCGCGCCCGCCTGGGGCGCCCCGCACGGCGGTGGCCACGGCGGTGGTCACTACGGCGGCGGCCACGGCGGCCACCACCGTCACAAGAGCTTCGGGCACATGCTCTTCTCGTCGTGACCGTGCCGGCCGGGGTCTGCCCCGGCCGGGCATGGCGAACACGACGAAGCCCCCGACCGTACGAGACGGCCGGGGGCTTCTGGCTGGTGCGCGATACTGGGATTGAACCAGTGACCTCTTCCGTGTCAGGGAAGCGCTCTCCCGCTGAGCTAATCGCGCGGGACCGACCTCAACGTACAGGATCCGCGGCCTACTGCGTGCGCGATACTGGGATTGAACCAGTGACCTCTTCCGTGTCAGGGAAGCGCTCTCCCGCTGAGCTAATCGCGCGGGTTCGGATCTCGCACACCAGTGCGGAGTGATCCAGTGGACGATACTGGGATTGAACCAGTGACCTCTTCCGTGTCAGGGAAGCGCTCTCCCGCTGAGCTAATCGTCCTTGGAGGTGGAGACGGGATTTGAACCCGTGTAGACGGCTTTGCAGGCCGTTGCCTCGCCTCTCGGCCACTCCACCAGGAGCGCGGGGGTTCGGGTGGATCCCCCACTGTCCTGCGAGCGGACGACCAGGTTCGAACTGGCGACCTCAACCTTGGCAAGGTTGCGCTCTACCAACTGAGCTACGTCCGCTTGTCGTTTCCGGTCGGCTTGCGCGTCCCGGCGACGTGTTGAACTCTAGCGGATTCCCGGGCCAGTACAAAAACGCGTTTGCGCAGCGTGCTGCGGTCTGTCCGCCCGAGGACACGGTCAGGGCACCCGCGGGTCACCCGTCCTACACTCGACTGCGTGCTCGACCTCCCTCCTCTCGCCCGCTTCGGTGACCTCGTCGCGACCGGTCTCCTCGACGTCACCGGCGACCCCGCGGCCCTTGACTCCACCGGCTTCTGGGCCGTCTCGGCAGACTTCGAGGGGCGTCTGGTCTGCGCCCGGTTCGCCGACGTACGGCGCGAACCCGTGCCCGCCCCCGTGCCCGGCCGGTGGCGCGGACCGGCCGCCGGTGACTGGACGTCGTCCCTCGACCGCGCCGCGTACACGCGGGGTGTCCGCCGCATCCGCGACCACATAGCCGCGGGCGATGTCTACCAGACCAACCTCTGCCGCGTGCTGTCCGCGCCGCTCGCCCCCGACGCCGACCTGGACGACCTGACCGCCCTGCTGGCCCGCGGCAACCCCGCCCCGTACGCGGGGACCGTCCGACTGCCCGGGCACGGCGTCGAGACGGCCACCGCCTCACCCGAACTCTTCCTGCGCCGCACCGGCCGCACGGTCGAGTCCGGCCCGATCAAGGGCACCGGACGCACCGAGGCCGACCTGCTGCCGAAGGACCACGCCGAGAACGTGATGATCGTCGACCTGGTCCGCAACGACCTCGGCCGGGTCTGCGCCACCGGCAGCGTGACCGTTCCCGATCTGTGCGCCGTCGAGAAGCATCCCGGGCTCGTGCACCTCGTCTCCACCGTCCGCGGCGAGCTGCGCGAGGACGTCGGCTGGCCCGGGCTCCTCGCCGCCGCCTTCCCGCCCGGCTCGGTCACCGGAGCCCCCAAGGCCAGCGCCCTGCGGATCATCGACGCCCTGGAGACCGCCCCGCGCGGCCCCTACTGCGGGGGCATCGGCTGGGTCGACGCCGACCGCGGCACCGGAGAACTCGCCGTCGGCATCCGCACCTTCTGGGCCGACCGGGAGGAGGGGGTCCTTCGGTTCGGGACCGGCGCGGGCATCACCTGGGGCTCCGACCCCGAGGGCGAGTGGCGCGAGACCGAGCTGAAGGCGTCCCGACTGCTCGCTGTAGCGTCGGGAGCATTCGAGGTGAATGAAGGGATCCTGACGTGAAGATCTGGCTCGACGGCGGGCTGCAGGACAGCGAGTCCGCCCGCGTCTCCGTCTTCGATCACGGACTGACCGTGGGCGACGGCATCTTCGAGACCGTGAAGGCGGTGGAAGGGCGGCCGTTCGCGCTGACCCGGCACCTCGACCGGCTGGCCCGCTCCGCGCACGGCCTCGGACTGCCCGACCCCGACCGCGACGAGGTGCGCCGGGCCTGCGCGGCCGTTCTGGACGCCAACCCGGTGCCGCTCGGCCGCCTGCGCATCACGTACACCGGAGGGCACGGCCCGCTCGGCTCGGACCGGGGGGACCGGGGTCCGACCCTGGCCGTCGCCCTGGGCGAGTCCGCGCGACGCCCCGACTCCACCGCCGTGATCACCGTGCCGTGGACCCGCAACGAGCGCGGCGCCCTCACCGGCCTCAAGACCACCTCGTACGCCGAGAACGTGGTCGCGCTGGCCCGCGCGCGCGAACAGGGCGCGTCCGAGGCGGTGTTCGCCAACACGGTCGGGCAGCTGTGCGAGGGCACGGGGTCGAACGTCTTCGTCGTGCTCGACGGAGAGATCCACACCCCGCCGGTGGCCTCCGGCTGCCTCGCCGGCATCACCCGCGCGCTCGCCGTCGAGTGGACCGGTGCCCGGGAGACCGAGCTGCCGCTGGACGTCCTGGAGCGCGCCGACGAGATCTTCCTGACCTCCACCCTGCGGGACGTGCAGGGCGTGCACCGGGTCGACGGACGTGAACTCCCGGGCGCGCCGGGACCGGTGACGGCCAAGGCGATGCGGATCTTCGACGAGCGGGCCGGACACGACCTCGACCCGTAAGCCGTAAGCCGTAAGCCGTAAGCCGTAAGCCGTAAGCCGTAAGCCGTAAGCCGTAGGGCGGTCGGGCCGGCCCACGCGCTCCACCGTCCGGAGCCGCAGGCCCGGCCCGGCCGCCGCCGACGGGCGGCCTCGCCCCGGCGGCCGACTGCCCGCCGGCGGACGCGAACGGTTCCGCGGCGGCCGTAAATCGGGATGACGAGGGACGGCGGGGCGGGTAGAACACCCCTGATGACCACCACCCTGCGGCCGACCGAGCCGCTTCAGCGCGGAGCCGACGGGGCGCTGTCCCGTCACTACCAGGTGTGCGTGAACAGCCGCCCCGTGGGCCGGATCCATCTCTCCACCCACCCTGAGTACGGGCCCACCGTGGGCCGGATCGAGGAGCTGGGCATCGACGAGCCGGACCGCGGCCGGGGCCGGGGCACGGTGGCCGTGCTCGCGGCCGAGGAGGTGGCGCGGGGCTGGGGCTGCGGGCGCGTCGAGACCTCGGTGCCCGGTGACGCGAGGGCCGCGCTCCGGCTCGCCACGACGCTGGGATACGCCCTCAGCAACCGCAACATGACGAAGCCCCTGGACGGGCCGCCGCCCGCGCTTCCCGCCGGGAGCGTCGCACGGCCCATGACCGAGGCCGAGTACGTTCCCTGGCTGGCCCGCGAACGCGAGGCCTTCGCCGCCGCCCTGATCGCGTGGGGCGTACCGGAGGCGGAGGCGTACACCAAGACCGACCAGGGGCACGCCAGGTTCCTGCCGGACGGCCTGGCCAGCGAGAACACGCTGATCAGCGTCCTGGAGCAGGAGGGAACCCCGGTCGGCACGCTGTGGGTGGGACTGTGGCCGGACATGGCGTACGTGCTCGACGTCGAGGCCGACGCCGCGCACCGGGGCTGCGGTCACGGGCGCGCCCTGATGCGGGTCGCGGAGGCCCAGGCCGTGGCCGGCGGACGGGACCGTATCGGCCTCAACGTGTTCGCGGGCAACACCGCCGCCGAGAAGCTCTACGAGTCGCTCGGCTACACGACGAGCTCGTACCACCTCTACAAGAACCTGCTCTGACGGCGCTACTCGCTCCCGGCCAGCAGTCGGTCGGCGATCTCCTCGACGCGCTCGCGCAGGCCCTCCCGGCTCTTGCCGCCGTCGAGCCGTTCGCCGCCGATGACGTACGTGGGGGTGCCGGTCAAACCGATGGCCTTGCCCTCGGCCTGGTCGGCGTCGACGATCAGGATGTGCCGTCCGTCGATCAGCGCGGTGTCGAACTCCTCCGCGTCCAGGCCGAGTTCACGGGCGACATCGATCAGGAAGGGCTCGCCCAGGCGGTCCAGCTCCTCGACACGGGCGAGCACCGCCTCGACGTACGGCCAGGACCGGCCCTGCTCCGCGGCCTCCTCGGCGGCCTGCGCGGCGGCGAAGGCGTGCCGGTGCTTCTCCAGTGGGAAGTGCCGCAGCCGCAGCTCCAGCCGGTCGCCGTAGCGGGCGCGCAGCGCGCGCAGGTCGTCGAGGGCGTCGCGGCAGTCGGGGCACTGGAGTTCGCACCAGACGTCCAGGACGGCGGTGGTGCGGGCTGCGGAGGAGTCGTTCATGTCCCCAGTCTCCCAGTCCCGGGCCGGGCGGCCCACACGGGACCGAGGGGGCGCCGGCCGGTGGCGTGCGCACCGGGACCTGCGGAGGACCCCGACCCGGAGATGTCCCTGAGGTATGCCCGGAGCATGGCATATCGGGCGCGAGGCGGTGCAGGATGGAAGGGACGAACCGCCCCCGCCCCGTCAGCCCTGCCCTGGAGGACCGGATGATTGCCGAGACCGTCTGTTCCGCCGTCTCCGCCGCCGGCCTGGGCATCGCCGCGGTCACGGCCTACCGCAAGCGCTTCCTCTCCGCCGCCCGCATCGCCGCCTACGCGCTGGTGCCGGTGGGCCTGGTGATGACAGGGGTGGTCGGCTGGCTGGCCGACACCGCGTTCAGCCCGACCGCGTGGGCGGGCTTCGCCGTGCTCGCCGCCGCCTGGCTGCTGTTCATGACGGTGCGGGCCGTGGAGCGGCGCGGCGGCGGAACGCGCAAGGAACGGCGGGCGGCGGCCCGGGCCGACCGGCGTGAGGCGGTGGCCCCCGCCGCCTCGGCGCCCTCGCTGAGCCAGGGTTCCCGTCCGGCCGCGCGCCCCGCGACGACCCCCCGGGCCTCCGGCGCCGGCGACGACTTCAGCGACATCGAGGCCATCCTGAAGAAGCACGGCATATGACGGTGCGCACGGTCCGAAGCGACACGTGGGATCATGCGGGTCGCGGAAACGATCACGTTCGTTCCTGCTCATCGCGGATATCGCGGATATTGGCGAACTCCCTGTCATCCCTGGCGTGTTGATCGCGAAGCGGGTGGTGGCTGCGTCATCATCGCCGCGAGATGCTGGACACAACACAGAGCGACCCCGCCGCGCCGCCCGAGGAACGGCGAGGTTGTCTCTTCGCACTTTCCCAGCCACCGCTGATGATCTTCCTGGCGGTGATCGGCTGTCTCCTGCTCATGGCTTCGCTGCACGACCTGCTGCTGCTCTGAGCCGTACACGGAGCCCCTGGCGTCACCCGCCGAGGGCTCCGTAGCCCGCCGCCCGCGTGCCCGCCCAGCCCGTCGGCCGTCCAGCCCGCACCCGTCCCAGCCACCCGCTCGTCCGGGCGGCCGCCTGCCCAGCCGCCCGCCCGTCCCGGGCCCGGTCGGTCCGGGGGGTCTCGTGTGTCCGGTCTGCCGTCCGCAGCGAGTCTCGTGCGTGCGGTTTCCCGTCCGTCCCGGGTCCCGCCCGTGCGGTCTGCTGTCCGCCCTGGGTCCCGCCCGTGCGGCCCGTCGCCTTTCCAGCCACCCCGTCTCTCCGGGGCCCCGCCCGTACCGGGTCCCGCCCGTCCTGGTCCGCCCGACCGCAGGTCGTCACGCGTGGGTTCGTCTCCGTCGGCCCGCTCGTCGGAGGCGTCCAGGCGCACGCCTCAGCCCGCCGCTTCCTTCCGGCGTGCCCGGTACGCGGCCACGTGGAGCCGGTTTCCGCACGTCCGGCTGTCGCAGTAGCGGCGCGAGCGGTTGCGTGAGAGATCCACGAACGCACGCCGGCAGTCCGGCGCCTCGCAGCGTCGCAGACGGTCCTGTTCTCCCGCGACCACGAAGAACGCCAGCGCCATCCCGCAGTCGGCGGCGAGGTGGTCGGCGACCGAGGCGCCCGGCGCGAAGTAGTGCACGTGCCAGTCGTAGCCGTCGTGGTCGGTGAGACGGGGCGTGGTGCCCGCGGCGGCGACCAGCTCGTTGATGAGCCCCGCGGCGATCCGCGGTTCGTCGGCGGCGAAGACCCCGGCGAACCGGGCACGGACCCCGCGCACGGCCGCGAGATCCTGCTCCGACAGCACACCGACATCACTGATTTCGTGCTTTCGTACGAAATCGGCGAGGGACGGGACGTTCGCGAGTCCGTCCGCCGTGTCGTCCTCCGGCGCGGTGTTCACCAGATCCACCACGGTGTCGAGGGCGCACCGGGTGTCGTGGGTGATCAGCACGTTTTGCTCCCTGGCCTGAAGGTCGGGCGGCCGCCCGCCGATGCTGGCCGATGGTAGTGGCTTCCCGGGCGCGGGGGAGCGGGGAACGGCCCGTCCGCACGGCACGGTGCGGCCGGGCGTGGGTGTGTACACCGCGTGACCGGGCGCGGTGCACACCGCGTGACCGGGCGAACGACTACGGTGCCCGGCGCTCAGCACACCGACACCGTCGCCGCGGAAGTCCGCGGCGACGGCGCCGGTGTTCCTGCTCTGTGCGGTTGTGCCACATGCTGTCGTGCCTAACTCGGTTGTGCCCTATGCGGTTGTGTAAGCCCGAGCCGTCTCCCCGAGTGGACGGCGCCGGGCGGCTCTGTGGGGTCGCTAGCTCTCGGCCAGGATGTGTGAGAGCTCCGTGTCGAGATCGAAGTGCCGGTGTTCCGTGCCCGGGGGCACGGCGGCGTCCGTTCGCTTCAGGAAGGACTCCAGGGCCCGCGCCGGGGCCTCGAGCAGAGCCTCGCCCTCCGGGGAGCTCAGGGCGATGCATACGACGCCCTGACCATGACTTCGGGACGGCCAGACTCGGACGTCGCCGGTACCGGTGGGCCGATGGAGGCCCTCCGCGAGGAGGTCGCGGGCGAACACCCACTCGACAGTTTCCTCGGCTCCGGTGTGGAAGGTGGCGTGCACGGCGTAGGGATCGGCCGTGTCATACCGCAGTCCTGCGGGAACAGGCAGTGAGGACTCGCTCGACACAACGAGGCGCAGGTGCAGCTCGCAGCTGACCGTGGTGTTCATAAGCGCCAGGGCCTTTCGCTCAGTGTGCGCTCGGGGATTCGCACGTCGGCGAAATCGACATGCCACCTACGGTGCCGTTGTAAACCCCTCTGAGTGTTTTGCGTGCCTTTACGTAACTCATCCGGCCGAGGGTGCCTTCGCCGGATAGGGCCATTCCGGTGACCGGTTTCTCTCGGGTAGGGTTTGGTCGTATGAATACGGGGAGTGACGAGCTGGGCGAGGTCGCCATGACCGATGACGAGGGGAAGCCCGAGCAGCCGCTCGGTTCGCGGGCGCCGGAATTCATCAAGGCGCGACGCGCGCTGCACGTGAGCTGGCAGGTGGGCGTTTTCGTCGTGGGGCTCGCGGTGGTCGTCGCGGGCGTGATCATGCTTCCGCTGCCGGGTCCCGGCTGGCTGGTGATCTTCGGCGGCATGGCGATCTGGGCGACCGAGTTCGTCTGGGCGCAGCTGGTGCTCCGCTGGACGAAGCGCAAGGTCACCGAGGCGACGCAGCGTGCGCTGGACCCTGCGGTCCGTCGGCGCAACATCATCCTCACGTCCGTCGGTCTGGTGATCGTCGCGGCCCTCTGCGCCGTCTACCTCTGGAAGTTCGGCTTCGAGATGCCCTGGAACATCAAACAGTGACAAAGAGTGACAAGAAGTAGGGAGAGGGTGACGCCGGAGCCGGGCCCGAGGGCCTTCGGCCGGTCGGAGTCACCCCCTGACATGGGGTAATGTTCTCCCTGCGCCCGGGCGATTAGCTCAGCGGGAGAGCGCTTCGTTCACACCGAAGAGGTCACTGGTTCGATCCCAGTATCGCCCACTTGCACGGTAGGCGGCCCAGATCCACGGATTCGTGGACAGGGCCGCCTTCGTCGTTCCCGTGCCAGGTCGCAACGGGTCACGCCACTCTGTGTGACGTCTCGATGGCGGGTACCGGGGGATCTCGGCCACGTGGGGACGTGTGCCCGTGCAGCGCGGCGACGGCGACGGTGCTCGGTGCGGGCGCTCCCGGCGGGCTGCCGGTCGCGTGCGGGGCACCCCGGCGCGGTGACCGCGCTTCTGCCCGTGGTGAACGAGACGGGTGAGGTTCGACGGGGCCCGTGCTGTCCGCCCCTCGGGGGGTGACCCGCCGTCAGTCCTCGCCTCGGCTCATCGCGACCACCTCCCCGGCGTCCTCCCCCCCGGGTCCGGTCGGCCGCGGACATCCTGACGCCCGAAGAGCAAGAGGAAGACGGACTTCCAGGATTATGTGGCCTTTTGGGAGAAGTCCCGTCCGGGCGAATTTCAGAACACTGTCGGCTTCTTGCGGAAGTACGACAAGAGAGGAGTGCCGCTCGGCCTCGGGCCGTGGACGGACGCGGGGAATTCCGGAGTCGAGAAGGCCGACGGGCCGACGGAAATGCAACTCGGTATTCCGGTCCGGCCCGACACGATGTCACTTGTCGTCGGCGAGAGGGTATTTGAGAAGGAGGCCATCGCGCCGAAGCGGGCCCGGACCCGGGACGGGTACTTCGCCGGCCTGGCGGCCATCCGCGACGCTCGGGCGGGACGTCCGGCGGCGGACCACTCCGACGGGACGGACGCGGTGGTGGCCGTCTGCCCGTCACTCCGTCAGATCGCCCTCGTCCTCGCACCCGCGGACCGGCACACTCGGTCCATGGACTGGTGTCACTACCGCTTCCGCAGCCTGTGGGCCCTGCCCGCGCCCCCCGCCGACGTCTACCGCGCTCTCCAACAGGCCGAGGACTACCCGCACTGGTGGCCCCAGGTCCGCGAGGTGCGCCCGGCCGACGAACGGAGCGGCACCATCCGTATCCGCTCCTTCCTGCCGTACGACCTGGTGTTCACCGCGCGTGAGGTACGGAGCGACCCGGTCGCCGGGGTCCTGGAGATAGCGATGTCGGGTGACGTCGAGGGCTGGGCCCGCTGGACCCTGTGCCCCGACGGGCCCGGCACCCGTGCCCGCTACGACCAGGAGGTCGACGTGCGCAAGCCCCTGCTGCGGCGGCTCGCGGTGCCGGGACGGCCCCTCTTCCGCCTCAACCACGCGCTGATGATGCGTGCCGGACAGCGCGGACTGAGGGCGACTCTGCGAGCGGTTTGAACGACACCCGCCTGGACCTGTATTGTTCAGTGCGTTCCCGGGCGATTAGCTCAGTGGGAGAGCGCTTCGTTCACACCGAAGAGGTCACTGGTTCGAACCCAGTATCGCCCACCGGGAAAGGCCGGTCCGTCGCAGACGGACCGGCCTTCTTGCATGCCCGGACGGCCGGTACCGCTGTCGTACCCGTGTCGTACCGGTGTCCACGCGTGCCGCCACACCACCCCTCACGCCGCCGCGGACAGCTCCGGCCGCAGCGGCCACGACGGATCCACCGACTCCTCCGAACCACTGCGCGCGAACCAGGCCTGAAGCCCCCGCGCCTGCGCCGCGTGCCACACCGACTGCAGGGTGTGCAGCTCCGCGGGGGAGAGCCGCTCCAGCCGGGGCGCGAACCGGCGCCCCACCGCCCGTACCACCTCCATCGCGGCCAGCGCGTCCGCCGCCGCGTCGTGCGCGCCCTCCAGGGCGACGCCGTAGTGCGCGCACAGGTCGGTGAGCGTGCGCCGGCCCTTGCGGTAGCGGTCCAGATGTTTGTCCAGGACCCGTGGATCGAGCACGCGCAGCGGCGCCGAGTCGAACCAGCGGTCGAGACAGGACGCCCGATGCCGGCGCAACTCCCGGTCCAGGAGCGTCAGATCGAACGGCGCGTTCATCACCACCAGCGGGCGGCCCACCGCGGCCTGCTCGCCCAGCACCCGGACTATCTCGTCCATCACCGGCGACGGCCAGCGGCCGTTGCGCTGCAGATGTTCCTCCGTCAGTCCGTGCACCGCCGTCGCACCCTCGGGCACCGGCACCCCCGGGTTGACCAGCCACCGGGTCACCCGGGGGCGGGAACCCGCGGTGTCCTGGACGACGACGGCGGCCGACACGATCCGGTCGGTCTCGACATCCACGCCCGTGGTCTCCGTGTCGAACGCGGCCAAGGGGCCCTCGTACCAGCACGTCATACGCACACAACTCCTCGTTCACCCACGGCAGCTGACGCACCGTCTTCTGCCCGTTTGGTGATACCCGGGCTGTTTGCGCCGTACGCCGGGAGGAGACAACAGAGGTACGGGTCTTTGCAGTTCAGCGGCCCGTCGCGGGGATTCTCTTGGCTTGGAAGGCTGTTGGACTCATGGCAATCGCGCAGCCCGAGCGGGGCGGGCTGCTGCCCCAGCGGACGGCACCCCATCGCGGCACGCTCGCCACCACCGCCTGCATGGAGACACTGCAGGTCGGCTACCTGCACGCGGTCGCCGCGGCGGCGGGCTGCTCCCTGTCCCAGCCCTTTCCGGACAACGGGATCGACTGGCACGTCAGCCACAGCGGCCCCGGACACACGGTCGACGACGAAGTCACCATCAAGGTGCAGCTCAAGTGCACGTACCAGATCCCGCCGAACCCCCCGGGACCCGCCTTCTCCTTCACGCTCGACAACGAGCACCTGGCGAAGCTCGCCCGCACCCCGGTCTCGGTGCACAAGATCCTGGTCGTGATGCTCGTGCCCCGGTCCCAGGACGACTGGCTGCGCGCCAGCCACGACCGCCTCGACCTGCGGCACTGCTGCTACTGGACCAACCTCGCCGGGCAGCCCGTCACGGGCCGGCGCAGAACCACCGTCCGCATACCGACCTCGCGCATCTTCGACGACCGGGCCCTGTGCGAGATCATGACGCGGGTCGGGACGGGAGGCAGACCATGACGCACCGCCCGATCGACGAGCCCCTCCGGCCGGTCAGGCCGCACCCCGCCGAGACCCACTGGACCGAGCCGCCCGAGCCCGGCCAGGTCGACCCCGCCGTGCTCAGCGCGCTGCTGCACCGGCACGGCTGGCAGCGCCGCGGCGGCGCCGCGGGACGGTACGGCAGGTGGACCCCACCCGGGCCCGGCGGCTCGGGCACCAGCCTGCTCGTGCCGGAGAACCGGGCTTTCCCCGACAGCGACGATCTCCTCGGCGAGGCCCTCGTCGCGCTCTCCCGCAGCGGCGCCCCTTCCGCGCGCGACGTGCTGGTCGCGCTCGCCGTGCCCAGCGACGAGATCCGCTGGTGGCGCGACGTCCCCACCGGTCCCGTCGGCGCCACGCCCTGGAGCGTCGAGGAGCGGCTGCGCTCCGCGGCCCGCCAGATGCTGCTCGCGGCCGCCCTCGCCACCCGCGCGCGGGTCGGCTACTACGGCGCCCGGTACCGCAGGCCCGCCGCCGCGTCCCTGGAGAACGTCCTGGTCGGTGCCGACCCCGGCGGACGCCGGCTCACCGCCTTCGTGCCCGTGGACACCGGCCGGTCGCTGGCCGTACGCCTGCACCAGGCGCTGTACGCCGCCCGCGAGGCCATCGACTACCAGCGGGCCACCGGCGGTATGGACGCCTTCGACGCCGCCGTCGAGGCGGGCGTCAGCCACGAGCTCACCGAGGCCGTCGTCGCCCTCGTGCGCGGCACCGAGGGCGCCCGCGTCGCCGTCGAGTGGGCGCCCGCCGCCGGTGTCCCCGAGGGCTGCGCGGCGCCCGACGAAGCCGTCGAGTTCTCGCCCGGCGACGTCCCCGTGCTGCGCGAGGCCGCCGCCCGCTATCTGCGCGAGGAACCGTCCGTGCCGGTCCGGATCACCGGCGCCGTGGTGCGGATGCGCAGGTCGGAACCGCGCGGTGAGGGCACCGCACGGCTGCGGGTCATCGCGGGCGCGGAGGTCCCCTACGTACGCGTGAGCCTCGACGAGGAGGCGTACCGGATAGCGGGGCAGGCCCATCTCGTCGGGCTGCCGGTGCGGGTGCACGGGCGGCTGGAGAGCCGCGGCGGCTTCCGCAGGCTCACGGACGCGTCCGGGGTCGTACCCGTCCAGGTCGACGAGGCCGAACGGGACCGGCTGATGAAGTCGCTCCAGGAGAATCTGGACTTCTTCGAGGAGGCGTGCAGCGGGGACTGAGCCCGGAGGGACGGTAACCGTTTCGCGGAGGGAGGCCTCGGCTCGGTACGATTCCTGTCTGCGCCCGCGTGTCGCGGCGCGCCCACCTTCAGGCAGGAGAGTCCGGTGTCAGACGTCCGTGTGATCATCCAACGCGATTCCGAGCGGGAAGAGCGCGTGGTGACGACGGGGACTACGGCCGCCGATCTCTTCGCCGGCGAGCGCACCGTCGTCGCCGCGCGCGTGGCCGGCGAGCTGAAGGACCTCGCGTACGAGGTGAAGGACGGCGAGGAGGTCGCGCCCGTCGAGATCTCCTCCCAGGACGGCCTCGACATCCTGCGCCACTCCACCGCGCACGTCATGGCGCAGGCCGTGCAGGAGCTCTTCCCCGAGGCCAAGCTGGGCATCGGCCCGCCGGTCAAGGACGGCTTCTACTACGACTTCGACGTCGAGAAGCCGTTCACGCCCGAGGATCTCAAGGCCATCGAGAAGAAGATGCAGGAGATCCAGAAGCGCGGCCAGCGCTTCTCCCGCCGCGTGGTCACCGACGAGGACGCCCGCGAGGAGCTCGCCGCCGAGCCGTACAAGCTGGAGCTCATCGGCATCAAGGGTTCCGCGGCCGCCCAGGAGGGGTCCGACGGCGTGGACGTCGAGGTCGGCGGCGGCGAACTGACGATGTACGACAACCTCGACGCCAAGACCGGCGAGCTGTGCTGGAAGGACCTCTGCCGCGGTCCCCACCTGCCCACCACCCGCAACATCCCGGCGTTCAAGCTCATGCGCAACGCCGGCGCGTACTGGCGCGGCAGCGAGAAGAACCCGATGCTCCAGCGCATCTACGGCACCGCCTGGCCGTCCAAGGACGAGCTGAAGGCGCACCTGGACTTCCTCGCCGAGGCCGAGAAGCGCGACCACCGCAAGCTGGGCAACGAACTGGACCTCTTCTCCATCCCGGACCAGATCGGCTCCGGCCTCGCCGTCTTCCACCCCAAGGGCGGCATCATCCGCCGGGTCATGGAGGACTACTCGCGCCGCCGGCACGAGGAGGAGGGCTACGAGTTCGTCTACACCCCGCACGCGACCAAGGGGAAGCTCTTCGAGACCTCGGGCCACCTGGACTGGTACGCCGACGGCATGTACCCGCCCATGCAGCTCGACGAGGGCGTGGACTACTACCTCAAGCCCATGAACTGCCCGATGCACAACCTGATCTTCGACGCGCGCGGCCGCTCGTACCGTGAACTGCCGCTGCGTCTCTTCGAGTTCGGGACCGTGTACCGGTACGAGAAGTCGGGCGTCGTGCACGGCCTGACCCGCGCCCGGGGCTTCACGCAGGACGACGCGCACATCTACTGCACCAAGGAGCAGATGGCGGACGAGCTCGACAAGACGCTCACCTTCGTTCTCGGTCTGCTGCGCGACTACGGCCTCACCGACTTCTATCTGGAGCTGTCCACCAAGGACCCGGAGAAGTTCGTCGGCTCGGACGAGATCTGGGAAGAGGCCACCGAGACGCTGCGCCAGGTCGCCGAGAAGCAGGGCCTTCCGCTGGTCCCGGACCCGGGCGGCGCCGCCTTCTACGGCCCGAAGATCTCCGTGCAGACGAAGGACGCCATCGGCCGCACCTGGCAGATGTCGACCGTGCAGCTCGACTTCAACCTGCCCGAGCGCTTCGACCTGGAGTACACCGGTCCCGACGGCTCCAAGCAGCGTCCGGTGATGATCCACCGCGCGCTGTTCGGTTCCATCGAGCGCTTCTTCGCGGTGCTCCTGGAGCACTACGCGGGCGCGTTCCCGGCCTGGCTGGCGCCCGTCCAGGCGGTCGGCATCCCGATCGGCGACGCGCACGTGGAGTACCTCCAGAAGTTCGCCGTCGAGGCGAAGAGGAAGGGCCTGCGGGTCGAGGTCGACGCCTCCTCCGACCGCATGCAGAAGAAGATCCGCAACGCGCAGAAGCAGAAGGTGCCCTTCATGGTCATCGCGGGCGACGAGGACATGGCGGCCGGCGCCGTCTCCTTCCGCTACCGCGACGGTTCGCAGGAGAACGGCATCCCGGTCGACGAGGCCATCGCCAAGATCGCCAAGATCGTCGAGGAGCGCGCGCAGGTCTGACCCGCGCGGTGATCCGACGCGCGAGGTGATCCGACGAGCACGTACCGAGAGGCCCCCGGGGAGTTCCTGTGACCCCGGGGGCCTCTCGGTACCGGGACCACGCGCGCGTACGGGACGGGACTGTCCGTGACGGCGCGGCCGCGGTCCCGTACGCCTCGACTACGGGGGGCGGGCGGGGGCGGCCCTGACGGCATTCGGGTGAGCCCCGCCGACACGCCGCGAACGGGCGAAGCAATATGCTGCACCACATGACGAGTGAGCCGGAGCAGCAGATCGGAGTGGGGACGCAGGACGCGTTCCAGCGCCTGTGGACGCCCCATCGGATGGCTTACATCCAGGGCGAGAACAAGCCTACCGGCCCGGGGGCCGACGACGGCTGTCCGTTCTGCTCGATCCCCGCCAAGTCCGACGAGGACGGGCTCATCGTCAAGCGCGGTGAGCAGGTGTACGCGGTGCTCAACCTCTACCCGTACAACGGCGGCCATCTCATGGTCGTGCCCTACCGCCATGTCGCGGACTACACCGACCTGACCGGCCCGGAGACCGCCGAGCTCGGCGAGCTGACCAAGCAGGCCATGACCGCGCTGCGGACCGCGTCCGGCGCGCACGGCTTCAACATCGGTATGAACCAGGGCACCGTCGCCGGTGCGGGCATCGCCGCCCACCTGCACCAGCACATCGTGCCCCGGTGGGGCGGCGACACCAACTTCATGCCGGTCGTCGGCCACACCAAGGTCCTGCCCCAACTGCTCGCGGACACCCGCGAGATGCTCGCCGAGGCCTGGCCCCGGCCGTAGCCCGGCCGGGCCCCGGAAAGGGGGCGTGGGAGTCCACGCCTCCGCCCCGGGACGGCCTCGCTCCGGGAAGCCCCCTGGGACGGCCCGCACAGGGGCCGCCGTCTCCGGCCGGTCCGCCGGGGGCCTACGCGTCGTAGACGTCGTCCTTCTTCGGTGTCGGGTCCTGCACCGAGCCGCTGAGCACGGACGTGCGGCCGTCGAACTTCGTGGTGTCCACGTTGTGGCCCTTGAGGAACTCGATGACGGCCTCGTGCACCACACGCAGCACGGGGGTCGCGGAACGCAGTACGTCGTCGGTCATGAAGCGGTTCTTCCAGGGCTGGTCGGCCCAGGCGTGCCGCAGCCCGAAGGGTTCGGGAAGCGTCAGCGAGCCGCCGAGCCAGTTGAGGAGCGGCGGGTACCAGGTGAGCGGGGCGCGGGACGCGAGCCGGACCACCTCGTCGTTGCCGACCAGCGGGAGCTTCACCGTGCGGGTCTCCCAGAACTTGACCGTCTTGGCGACCTTCTTCTCCTTGGCCGCCGGCTTGCCCATGAACAGGCCGTTCACCGGGCCCAGCGCGTGGCCGGTGAGCTCGATGCGCAGGGTCTTGTGCAGCACGGTCACCGTGACGAGCATGCTGATCACCAACTGGCCGTCGAAGAGGGTCCACTGGACCCCGAGGTAGTGCCGTTCGCCGGTGTTGTACTGCTGCTTGTTGCAGATGTCCCGCAGCTGCTGGAGGTTGACCTGGTGGGCCGTGCTGCCGGCGGGGCGGGTGACCGCCTTGGCGGTCGCAGGGATGTGCGTGACGACCCAGTGACGGATCTCCGGCTTGGGGAAACCGCCCGTGGTCAGCGGGCTCGTGTTCAGCCGCTCCAGCGCCCGCTCGATGGCGCTCACGACGTCGAAGCTCTGGAACCTGTTGATCTCCGGGGGCGGTACCAGGTGCTTGGCCAGCTCCGCACTGAGCGACCCCACTTTCTGCACCTGGTCCGAGACGACCGGGACCAGCTCCTCGGCGAGGTGCCAGTGCCCCCAGCGCGTCCCCATGCCGAGGATGCCCTTGGGGCCCGCGTAGAAGACCGAGTTCGACCGCTGCTCGTCCCGCAGCTCGCCGAACGCCTGGCGCATCCGCTCGGCCCTGGTGTCGCCGGGGCTGCTGGGCACGGACTCGGGGACCCGGGCCCCCACGGTGCTGCCGGACAGGAGGTTGGTCCAGCGGGTGCGCAGGTCCTTCGCGGTGCGCTCGCAGATCTGCTTGGCCAGCAGCCAGCCGACGACCGGGGCGACGATCGCGCCCCGCACGTACCACGCGAGAGGGCCGGTGAAGGGCAGCCGGATCATGGCGATCACGGCGACGACCCCCACGGCGACGAGGAGGGCGGTGGCCAGGGCGGAGGCGCGCTTGTCCTCGCGCTTGGAGACGAGGGTGCGTATCTGGAAGACCAGCAGCCACAGCAGGAGCCCCGGCAGGAAGAGCAGACCGCAGACCGCCATCACGACGGTGAGCCGGTTGTCGCGCTCCTTGCGCAGCCGGTTCGCCGCCAGACAGTGCTCGACCACCGCCTGCGGCTCGATGCCGAAGGACTGGATCACCGGACTGCGGCCGACGCCCAGCATGCGGGCCACCACCGCCTGCGAGAAGGCCTCGCCGAGATTGGGCCGGAAGATCGTCGCCCACTTTCTGCTCGGCGTGACCTTCGACTCGTGCCACTCGTTGTTGGCCTCGAGGATCTTCCCGACCTCGTCGTCCCGGTACGCGGCCGAGGCCAAGGCGTACGTCGCCATCTCGTCCGAACCCGAGCGTGGCACCTGTGGCCCGAAGATGTCCTCGAAACCGGTTGGAACCGTCATTCCCGCCCCCATCGCCGCCGGTGTCGCTTCTGCGGCTTTTCCCGACTTCCCTGCCCCGCACACCTGTTGATCAGCCAGTCATGGTGATCGAGTCGCCACGTCATCAGCCTTGAGCTTGATCAGGTCATCAGCGTATCGGCAGCCGGCGGCCTTCGTCGGCGGACGGCCGAAGCCGCCCGCCGAGGGTGAACCCGAGTGTTCCGGGTGTGAACTAGGAGGCATCCCGCGTCCGTTCGCGCATCCTCTCGGCGATCTGCGGCGGCATCGGCTCGTGCCGCGCGTAACTGCGCCGGAATCGCGCGGTGCCGTGCGAGAGCGAGCGCAGATCGACGGCGTACCGCCCGATCTCCATCTCCGGCACCTCGGCCCGTACGAGCGTGCGTCCGCCGCTCGTCTGCTCCGTGCCGACGACCCGTCCGCGCCGCCCCGACAGGTCGCTCATCACGGCGCCCACGTAGTCGTCGCCGACCATGACGGTCACCTCGGCGACGGGCTCCAGCAGATGGATCCTCGCCTCGGCGGCGGCCTCGCGCAGCGCCAGCGCGCCCGCGGTCTGGAAGGCGGCGTCGGAGGAGTCCACCGAGTGCGCCTTGCCGTCGAGCAGGGTGATCCGCACGTCGATGAGCGGATGGCCCGCGGCCACGCCCCTGGCCGCCTGGGCGCGCACGCCCTTCTCGACGGACGGGATGAACTGCCGGGGCACGGCCCCGCCGACCACCTTGTCCACGAACTCGATGCCCGACCCGTTCGGGAGGGGTTCGACCTCGATCTCGCAGATCGCGTACTGGCCGTGGCCGCCGGACTGCTTCACATGGCGCCCGCGCCCCGCGGACCTGGCCGCGAACGTCTCCCGCAGGGAGACCTTGTGCGGGACCACGTCGACCTGGACGCCGTACCGGCTGCGCAGCCGCTCCAGGGCGACGTCGGCGTGCGCCTCTCCCAGACACCACAGGACCACCTGGTGGGTGTGCTGGTTCTGCTCCAGGCGCATGGTGGGATCCTCGGCGACCAGCCGGCCGAGCCCCTGCGAGAGCTTGTCCTCGTCGGCCTTGCTGTGCGCCTGGATGGCGAGCGGCAGCAGCGGGTCGGGCATCTGCCACGGTTCCATCAGCAGCGGGTCGTCCTTGGCCGAGAGCGTGTCGCCGGTCTCCGCCCGGTTGAGCTTCGCCACGCACGCCAGGTCGCCCGCGATGCAGTGGGTGAGGGCGCGCTGCTGTTTGCCGAACGGCGCGGAGAGCGCGCCGACACGCTCGTCGACGTCGTGGTCCTCGTGGCCGCGGTCGGTGAGCCCGTGCCCGGAGACGTGCACCGTCGCGTCGGGGCGCAGGGTGCCGGAGAAGACGCGGACGAGCGAGACCCGGCCGACATAGGGGTCGCTGGCCGTCTTCACGACCTCCGCCACCAGCGGACCGTCCGGGTCGCAGGCCCTGACCTCACGTGCCACGCCGTCCGGTGTGGTCACCGCGGGAGCCGCGCGCTCCAGCGGGGTCGGGAAGCCGCCGGTGACGAGCTCCAGGAGCTCGACCGTGCCCAGCCCCTGCCGGGCGCCCTCGGCGGCGGGAGCGGCGGCCAGCACGGGGAAGAACGCCCCGCGTGCCACGGCCCGCTCCAGATCCTGCGCCAATGTCTTGAAATCGATCTCCTCGCCGCCCAGATAGCGGTCCATGAGGGTCTCGTCCTCGCTCTCGGCGATGATCCCCTCGATGAGCCGGTTGCGCGCCGCCTCGATCAGCGGCAGCTGCCCGTCTCCCGGCTCGGACTCCTCGCGCTCGCCGGACGAGTAGTCGAACAGCCGTTGCGACAGCAGCCCGATCAACCCGGTCACCGGTGCGTGCCCGTCGGGGCCCGGCTCTCCGTGCAGCGGCAGATAGAGCGGCAGTACGGCGTCGGGGTCGTCGGCGCCGAAGGCCTCCGCGCAGGTCCTGGTCATCGTGTCGAAGTCGGCGCGGGCCGCTTCGAGGTGGGTGATCACGATGGCCCGCGGCATGCCGACCGCCGCGCACTCCTCCCACACCATCCGGGTCGAGCCGTCCACGCCGTCCGCGGCCGAGACCACGAAGAGGGCCGCGTCCGCGGCGCGCAGACCGGCCCTGAGCTCCCCGACGAAGTCGGCGTATCCGGGGGTGTCAAGAATGTTGATCTTGTAGCCGTCCCAGGTGACGGGCACCAGGGAGAGCTGCACCGAGCGCTGCTGCCGGTGCTCGATCTCGTCGTAGTCGGATACGGCGGTGCCGTCCTCCACCCGGCCCGCCCGGTTCACGGCTCCCGCCGTCAGCGCGAGAGCCTCCACCAAAGTCGTCTTGCCCGATCCGCTGTGGCCGACCAGCACCACATTCCGTACGGACGCGGGGTGGTCGGCCGCCGTAGCCCTGCCGGCGGCTCCGGGGTGTGCGTTCGCCTTGTCGCCCATGGCCTTGCCTCCCGTGCACGGTGAGGTCTCTTTGGGCGCGGGCACGACGGATCCTTCCCCGGACCAGGTCCAGGGGTACCCCCAGCGGTACGGCTCCGATGACGCCCGCGGTGACTTCGAGCTTTGCACTCGTGTCACGGTGCGTCCATACGGCGGACGCGATCGCGCGGTGCCGCCGGGGGAGTCCCCGCGTGACACGGGGTGCGGGTGCCCGACCGTCGCACATGCGCGCGCGTGACTACGATGGGCCAGCCGGGGGTCAGCAGGGGCCGCCCGGCGACACCGAACCTCGGGAAGGCCATGCTGAACAAGTACGCGCGTGCATTCTTCACGCGTGTCCTCACACCGTTCGCCGCGTTTCTCATCCGCCGGGGGGTGAGCCCCGACACGGTCACCCTCCTGGGCACGGCCGGAGTGATGGCGGGCGCGCTGGTCTTCTACCCCCGGGGAGAGTTCTTCTGGGGCACGATCGTCATCACGCTCTTCGTCTTCTCCGACCTGGTCGACGGCAACATGGCGCGCCAGCTCGGCCGCTCCAGCCGGTGGGGGGCCTTCCTGGACTCCACGCTCGACCGGGTCGCCGACGGTGCCGTCTTCGGCGGCTTCGCGCTCTGGTACGCGGGCAACGGCGACAACAACGTGCTCTGCGCCGTCTCGATCTTCTGTCTGGCCAGCGGCCAGGTGGTCTCGTACACCAAGGCCCGCGGCGAGTCGATCGGTCTGCCGGTCGCCGTCAACGGTCTGGTGGAGCGCGCCGAACGCCTGGTGATCTCGCTGGTCGCGGCGGGCCTCGCGGGACTGCACAAGTTCGGGGTGCCCGGCATCCAGTGGCTGCTGCCCGTCGCCCTCTGGATCGTCGCCGTCGGCAGCCTGGTGACGCTGGTCCAGCGCGTCGTCACGGTGCGCCGTGAGTCCGAGGAGGCCGACGCGGCCGCCTCGCACAGCAGCGGGGCCCCGTCGTGACCAGCCTCCGGGACAGGCTGGTGGACGGGGCGTACGCGCTCGGCTGGAGCGCCGTCAAGACGCTCCCGGAGCCGGTCGCCGTGCGCCTCGGCCGCACCGTCGCGGACCTCGCCTGGCGCAAACGCGGCAAGGGCGTACTGCGCCTGGAGAGCAACTACGCCCGCGTCGTGCCCGACGCGGGCCCGGAGCGGCTCGCGGAGCTCTCGCGGGCCGGCATGCGCTCGTACCTGCGCTACTGGATGGAGTCCTTCCGGCTTCCCGCCTGGAGCCGGGAACGCGTACGGACGGGCTTCGACCCCAGGGACGCGCATTACCTGAGGGACGGCATCGCCTCCGACCGGGGCGTCATCCTCGCCCTCCCGCACATGGGCAACTGGGACCTCGCGGGCGCGTGGGTCACCACCGAGCTGGAGACGCCGTTCACCACCGTGGCCGAGCGGCTCAAGCCGGAATCGCTGTACGACCGCTTCGTCGCCTACCGCGAGGGCCTCGGCATGGAGGTCCTCCCGCACAGCGGCGGCACCGCGTTCGGCACCCTGGCCCGGCGGCTGCGCGACGGGGGCCTGGTCTGCCTGGTCGCCGAACGCGACCTGTCCGCGTCCGGCGTCGAGGTCAAGTTCTTCGGAGAGGCCACCCGGATGCCCGCGGGCCCCGCGCTGCTGGCCCAGCAGACCGGCGCGCTGCTCCTGCCGGTGACACTCTGGTACGACGACTCTCCCGTGATGCGGGGTCGTGTGCATCCCCCCGTCGAGGTCCCCGAGACAGGTACCCGGGCCGAGAAGACGTCTGTCATGACACAGGCGCTGGCCGATGCCTTCGCCACGGGTATTTCCGACCATCCGGAGGACTGGCACATGCTTCAGCGCCTGTGGCTCGCCGACCTGGAGCCCCGCCCCGAACCGTCCGACGGGGAGCGGCCGTGAAGATCGGCATCGTCTGCCCGTACTCGTGGGACGTACCGGGCGGCGTCCAGTTCCACATCCGCGATCTCGCCGAGCACCTCATCCGCCTCGGCCACGAGGTCTCCGTCCTCGCCCCCGCGGACGACGAGACACCCCTGCCGCCGTACGTCGTCTCGGCGGGCCGCGCGGTGCCGGTGCCCTACAACGGTTCCGTGGCACGCCTGAACTTCGGCTTCCTGTCGGCGGCCCGGGTACGGCGCTGGCTGCACGACGGCACCTTCGACGTGATCCACATCCACGAACCGACCTCGCCGTCCCTGGGACTGCTCGCGTGCTGGGCCGCGCAGGGACCCATCGTCGCCACCTTCCACACCTCCAACCCGCGCTCCCGGGCGATGATCGCCGCGTACCCGATCCTGCAACCCGCGCTGGAGAAGATCAGCGCGCGGATCGCCGTGAGCGAGTACGCGCGACGCACCCTCGTCGAACACCTGGGCGGCGACGCGGTCGTCATCCCGAACGGCGTCGACGTCGACTTCTTCGCCCGTGCCAAGCCCCAGCAGGAGTGGCAGGGCGACACCCTCGGGTTCATCGGCCGCATCGACGAACCCCGCAAGGGCCTGCCCGTCCTCATGAAGGCGCTCCCCAAGATCCTCGCCGAACGCCCGGCGACCAGACTCCTGGTCGCCGGCCGGGGCGACGAGGAGGAGGCCGTCGAGTCGCTGCCCGTCGAGATGCGCTCCCGCGTCGAGTTCCTCGGCATGATCAGCGACGAGGACAAGGCCCGCTTCCTGCGCAGCGTCGACGTGTACGTGGCACCCAACACCGGGGGCGAGAGCTTCGGGATCATCCTGGTGGAGGCCATGTCCGCGGGGGCGCCGGTGCTGGCCTCCGACCTCGACGCGTTCGCGCAGGTGCTCGACCAGGGGGCGGCCGGGGAACTGTTCGCCAACGAGGACGCCGACGCGCTGGCCGCATCCGCCGTACGCCTGCTCGGCGACCCCGAGCGCCGCGCCGAACTGCGGGTCCGGGGCAGCGCTCACGTACGGCGCTTCGACTGGTCCACGGTCGGCGCCGACATCCTGTCCGTGTACGAGACGGTGACGGACGGGGCGGCGGCGGTCGCGGCGGACGAACGGACGGGGCTGCGGGCACGGTTCGGACTGGCGCGGGAGTGAGTGCGGGGGAGTGGCGCAGGACGGCGCGGACGCCCCTCTCCGCGGCGGACCCGCGCGCGGGGGACGTGAGGGACGGGTGACCACGCCCGAGTAGCCTTGCGGCCCGTGACCGCAACCTTGATCTGGATCCTCGTCGGCCTCGCCGCGATCGGCCTCTACCTGAGCTGGACCGCGGGGCGTCTCGACCGGCTGCACGCCCGGATCGACGCCGCGCGCGCCGCACTCGACGCGCAGCTGCTGCGCCGTGCCTCGGTCGCCCAGGAACTGGCCACCTCCGGGGTGCTCGACCCGGCCGCCTCGATCGTGCTGTACGAGGCGGCGCATGCGGCCAGACAGGCGGAGGAGGAACAGCGTGAGGTCGCCGAGAGCGAGCTGAGCCAGGCCCTGCGGGCCGTTTTCGGAGAGGTGCAGCAGGTCGAGGCGGTGCGGGAGGCGCCGGGCGGGGACGCGGCGGCGAGTGAGCTGGCGCAGGCGGTGCGACGGGTGCCGATGGCCCGGCGGTTCCACAACGACGCGGTGCGGGCGGCGCGGGCGCTGCGGAGGCATCGCAAGGTGCGGTGGTTCCGGCTGGCCGGTCACGCGCGGTTCCCGATGGCGTTCGAGATGGACGACGAGCCGCCCACCGCGTTGGCCGACCGGCCCACCACCTGACCCACGGACTCCGCCGGCCGACCCGGCCCACCACCGGGGCCCGCCCCCGCCTCGCCGTCCCTGAGGGCTCCCCGGACCCCCGCGTCGGCCTCAAGGGCCTTGTCCTCGAACACGGGACGGGCTGAGGGCCCGGGCGGCGCCGCGAGGTCGATGCCCGGAGCCGATGCCGAACCATCCGGCGCGGGCGCGCACCTTCAGCCCGTCCGGCGTTTGAGGACGAGCCCTTCGGGCGATGGCCGGGGTCCAGGGGGGCGGCAGCCCCTTGGCGGGGGGTCTGGGGGCGGAGCCTCCAGGGGGAGGATGGGTCGGGTAGGGGCGGCGGAGGCGAAAAATGAGCCACCGGGTCCCCATTGGCCCTTGCAGTGGACTGGTCCACTCCCGTTACCTCGGTGCTGCAGAAACCCTCTTTCACCGAGTGAGGTCAACCCGTGTCCAGCACGCTCCCCACCCCCGCCCGCCCCGAAGACAACGCGGCGACCGGCACCGCCCGAGTGAAGCGCGGCATGGCCGAGCAGCTCAAGGGCGGCGTGATCATGGACGTCGTCACCCCCGAACAGGCGAAGATCGCCGAGGACGCGGGCGCCGTCGCCGTCATGGCCCTGGAGCGGGTCCCGGCCGACATCCGCAAGGACGGCGGCGTGGCCCGGATGTCCGACCCGGACATGATCGAGGGCATCATCGAAGCCGTCTCGATCCCCGTCATGGCCAAGTCCCGCATCGGCCACTTCGTCGAGGCCCAGGTCCTGCAGTCCCTCGGCGTCGACTACATCGACGAGTCCGAGGTCCTCACCCCGGCCGACGAGGTCAACCACTCCGACAAGTGGGCGTTCACGACCCCCTTCGTCTGCGGTGCGACCAACCTGGGCGAGGCCCTGCGCCGTATCGCCGAGGGTGCCGCCATGATCCGCTCCAAGGGCGAGGCCGGCACCGGCAACGTCGTCGAGGCCGTCCGCCACCTGCGCCAGATCAAGAACGAGATCGCCAGGCTGCGCGGCTACGACAACAATGAGCTGTACGCCGCGGCCAAGGAACTGCGCGCCCCGTACGAGATCGTCAAGGAGGTCGCCGAACTCGGCAAGCTCCCGGTGGTCCTGTTCTCCGCGGGCGGCGTCGCCACTCCCGCCGACGCGGCGCTGATGCGCCAGCTCGGTGCCGAGGGCGTCTTCGTCGGCTCCGGCATCTTCAAATCCGGTGACCCGGCCAAGCGCGCCGCCGCCATCGTGAAGGCCACCACCTTCTACGACGACCCGAAGATCATCGCGGACGCGTCCCGCAACCTGGGCGAGGCCATGGTCGGCATCAACTGCGACACCCTCCCCGAGGCCGAGCGCTACGCCAACCGCGGCTGGTAGGACAGACCACTCATGAGCACCCCCGTCATAGGCGTCCTGGCCCTCCAGGGTGACGTACGGGAGCACCTCATCGCCCTGGCCGCGGCCGACGCCGTGGCCAGGGCGGTGCGGCGCCCCGAGGAACTCGCCGAGGTGGATGGCCTGGTCATCCCCGGCGGCGAGTCCACGACCATCTCCAAGCTGGCCCACCTGTTCGGCATGATGGAGCCCCTGCGCGCGCGTGTGCGCGACGGCATGCCCGTGTACGGCACCTGCGCCGGCATGATCATGCTCGCCGACAAGATCCTCGACCCGCGCTCGGGGCAGGAGACGATCGGCGGCATCGACATGATCGTGCGCCGCAACGCCTTCGGGCGCCAGAACGAGTCCTTCGAGGCGGCGGTCGACGTCGAGGGCGTCGACGGCGATCCCGTCGAGGGCGTCTTCATCCGCGCCCCCTGGGTCGAGTCCGTGGGCGCGGAGGCCGAGGTGCTGGCCACGCACGAGGGTCACATCGTCGCCGTGCGCCAGGGCAACGCGCTGGCCACGTCCTTCCACCCGGAATTGACCGGAGACCACCGCGTGCACGGCCTGTTCGTCGACATGGTGCGCGCGAACCGGACACCCGGCTCCTAGTAGGATCTGGGGGTCCCCAGGCTCTTGAAGCGTGGGGGCGTTCGTACAGGATGGGTTACGCGAAGGAGACAGGCAGATGTCCGGCCACTCTAAATGGGCTACGACGAAGCACAAGAAGGCCGTGATCGACGCCAAGCGCGGCAAGCTCTTCGCGAAGATGATCAAGAACATCGAGGTCGCGGCCCGCACGGGCGGCGCCGACGTGTCCGGCAACCCGACGCTCTTCGACGCCATCCAGAAGGCCAAGAAGAGCTCGGTCCCGAACAAGAACATCGACTCGGCGGTCAAGCGTGGCGCCGGCCTCGAAGCCGGTGGCGCCGACTACGAGACGATCATGTACGAGGGTTACGGCCCGAACGGTGTCGCGGTGCTCATCGAGTGCCTCACCGACAACCGTAACCGCGCCGCTTCGGACGTCCGCGTCGCCATGACCCGCAACGGCGGCAACATGGCCGACCCGGGTTCGGTGTCGTACCTCTTCAACCGCAAGGGCGTCGTCATCGTCCCCAAGGGCGAACTGACCGAGGACGACGTCCTGGGCGCCGTGCTCGACGCGGGTGCCGAGGAGGTCAACGACCTCGGTGAGTCCTTCGAGGTCATCTCCGAGGCGACCGACCTGGTCGCCGTGCGCACCGCACTCCAGGGCGCCGGGATCGACTACGACTCCGCTGACGCCAACTTCGTCCCGACCATGCAGGTCGAACTGGACGAGGACGGCGCCCGGAAGATCTTCAAGCTGATCGACGCGCTCGAGGACAGCGACGACGTGCAGAACGTCTTCGCCAACTTCGACGTCAGCGACGAGGTCATGGAGAAGGTCGACGCCTGAGCCGCCGACAGCCGAACGGGCCGACGGGACACACCCCGTCGGCCCGTCGCTTTGTCAGTGGCACCCGATAGCCTGCACGAACAGCTGTCACCCGCGGGTGACCGGGGGAGATCGACGAAGGGGGACCGGGGTGCGGGTACTGGGTGTCGACCCGGGGCTGACCCGATGCGGTGTCGGCGTGGTCGAAGGAGTCGCGGGCCAGCCCCTGACCATGCGCGGTGTCGGCGTCGTACGCACCCCCGCGGACGCCGAGTTGGGCCTGCGCCTCGTCGCCGTCGAGCAGGGCATCGAGCGGTGGCTCGACGAGTACGCGCCCGAATGCGTCGCGGTGGAGCGGGTGTTCAGCCAGCACAACGTCCGTACGGTGATGGGCACCGCCCAGGCCAGCGCCGTCGCCATGCTCTGTGCCGCCCGGCGCGGCATCCCCGTCGCCCTGCACACCCCGAGCGAGGTCAAGGCCGCCGTCACCGGCAACGGACGCGCGGACAAGGCCCAGGTCGGGGCGATGGTCACCCGGCTGCTCAGGCTCGACGCGCCGCCCAAGCCGGCCGACGCCGCCGACGCCCTCGCGCTGGCGATCTGTCACATCTGGCGCGCACCCGCCCAGAACCGACTCCAGCAGGCCGTCGCGCAGAACCGACTCCAGCAGGCGGCCGCCCCGCACGCGGCGCGAGCTGCGTCGCAGGCCGCACCGCACCACGCATCGAAAGGCCGTACCGCATGATCGCCTTCGTCAGCGGCCCGGTCGCCGCCCTCGCCCCCGACTCGGCGGTGGTGGAGGTCGGCGGCATCGGCATCGCCGTCCAGTGCACTCCGGGCACCCTCGCCACGCTCCGCACCGGCCGGCCGGCCCGGCTCGCCACCTCCCTGGTGGTCCGCGAGGACTCCCTGACCCTGTACGGCTTCGCGGACGACGACGAGCGCGGGACCTTCGAGCTGCTGCAGACCGCGAGTGGTGTCGGTCCACGCCTCGCCCAGGCCATGCTGGCCGTGCACACCCCCGACGCCCTGCGACGCGCGATCGCCACGGGTGACGAGAAGGCACTCACCGCCGTCCCCGGCATCGGCAAGCGGGGAGCCCAGAAACTCCTGCTGGAGCTCAAGGACCGGCTCGGCGCGCCGCTCGGCACCGGCACCGGGATCGGCGCCCCGGTCAGCACCGGCTGGCGCGAGCAGCTGCACGCCGCGCTGATCGGCCTCGGATACTCCACCCGAGAGGCCGACGAGGCGGTCTCCGCGGTCGCCCCGCAGGCCGAGGCCGAGGAGGGCGCACCCCAGGTGGGCAGGCTCCTGAAGGCCGCCCTGCAGACCCTCAACCGCGCCCGCTGACCCGGCGGCCCACCGCCCGGCCCGACCGGCGCCCACCGACCCACCGGCCGACCACCACCACACCGCGAGGCACACGCAATGAACTGGGACGACACGACCGACGAGACAGCCGCCGACCGGCTCGTCGGCGCGTCCGCCGACCGTGAGGACCAGGCCGTCGAGGCGGCCCTGCGGCCCAAGGACCTGGACGAGTTCATCGGCCAGGAGAAGGTCCGCGAGCAGCTCGACCTCGTACTGCGCGCCGCCCGCGCCCGTGGCGCCACCGCCGACCACGTCCTGCTCTCCGGCGCCCCCGGCCTCGGCAAGACCACCCTCTCGATGATCATCGCGGCCGAGATGGGCGCCCCCATCCGCATCACCAGTGGCCCCGCCATCCAGCACGCCGGGGACCTCGCCGCGATCCTCTCCTCGCTCCAGGAGGGCGAGGTGTTCTTCCTGGACGAGATCCATCGCATGTCCCGGCCCGCCGAGGAGATGCTCTACATGGCGATGGAGGACTTCCGCGTCGACGTGATCGTCGGCAAGGGCCCGGGGGCCACCGCGATCCCCCTCGAGCTGCCGCCGTTCACCCTGGTCGGCGCCACCACCCGGGCAGGACTGCTGCCGCCCCCGCTGCGCGACCGCTTCGGCTTCACCGCGCACATGGAGTTCTACGAGCCCGCCGAGCTCCAGCGCGTCATCCACCGCTCCGCACATCTCCTCGACGTCGAGATCGGCGCCGAGGGCGCGGCCGAGATCGCCGGCCGTTCCCGGGGCACCCCCCGTATCGCCAACCGCCTGCTGCGCCGGGTCCGGGACTACGCGCAGGTCAAGGCCGACGGCATCATCACCCGCGAGATCGCCGCCGCCGCGCTGAAGGTCTACGAGGTCGACGCCCGAGGTCTCGACCGCCTGGACCGAGGAGTCCTGGAGGCCCTGCTCAAGCTCTTCGGCGGCGGCCCGGTCGGGCTGTCCACGCTCGCGGTCGCCGTGGGAGAGGAGCGGGAGACCGTGGAGGAGGTCGCCGAGCCCTTCCTGGTGCGCGAGGGACTGCTCGCCCGTACGCCCCGTGGCCGCGTCGCGACTCCGGCGGCATGGGCCCATCTCGGTCTCACCCCGCCCCAGCGGACCATGGGGGGAAACGGACAAGGGGACCTGTTCGGGGCGTGACGGCGCGGGCACTCGCGGGGTCAGGAACCCCGGTGCCATGCTGAGCGTTGTTCCCTGAGTGCGGACTCGCTTAGACTCCGCCGATGCCGCCCTAGTCGGCGTCATGCATACCCCCATCCAGCAGGCCGCTCACCATCGCGGTCGAAGAAGGAAGTTCCGACCCGTGAGTCTCGTGACCCTCCTCCCGTTCATCGTGCTCATCGGGGCCATGTTCCTGATGACCCGGTCTGCCAAGAAGAAGCAGCAGCAGGCTGCTTCCATGCGCAACGAGCTGCAGCCCGGCTCCGGCGTGCGCACGATCGGTGGCATGTACGCCACGGTGAAGGAGGTCAACGAAGACTCGGTCCTTCTTGACGCGGGCCCCGGCGTGGACCTCCTCTTCGCGAAGAACTCGATCGGCGCCGTCCTCACCGACGACGAGTACAACCGCATCGTCCACGGCATCGAGCACGACCTCGAGGCCGACGGCTCGGTTGTCCCGGACGACGCCTCCTCCCTCACCGAGACCGACGAGCCCGCCGCCGACGCCTCTTCCGACGCCTCCGACGACAAGCCCATCGACCTCGGCAAGAAGGACGCCGCGGACGAGCCCGTCGACGTGAAGCCGGCCGAGGGCGACGCAGCAGAGCCGAAGAAGACCGACGGCGAGTCCGGCGCGAAGTAGCATCCCCGGGGGAACACGGCGCGATCCGCTCGCGCCCCGTGAACCCCAGGGATGTGCCTCTGTCGCACGGAGTCCCGACACCATGTCATGGCCGCCCACGCGCTGACCCCGCGCGAGGCGGCCCGAGAGGGAGTACGAGAAGGTGGCAGCACCGAAGAAGGGCCGGAGCGCGAGTGCCCAGAGCAGGCCGGGGCGCTCGCTTGCCCTCATCCTGATCGCCATCGTGGCGCTCACCGGGGGGATGTTCCTCTCCGGGCATTCCACCCCGCGTCTCGGCATCGACCTCGCCGGCGGCACCAGCATCACGCTGGAGGCGAAGAACGAGCCGGGCCAGCCGAACGCGATCAACAAGACCAACATGAACACCGCGGTCGACATCATGAACCGCCGTGTCAATGGTCTTGGTGTCTCCGAGGCCGAGGTCCAGACCCAGGGCGATCGCAACATCATCGTCAATATCCCCAAGGGCACGAACTCCAAGCAGGCCCTGGCGCAGGTCGGCACCACCGCCAAGCTCTACTTCCGCCCGGTGCTGGTCACCGAGGTCTCCGGGAAGGCCGCGAAGGCAAGCCCCTCGCCGAGCGCTTCCAGCAGCGACTCCTCGAAGGACAAGGCGACCGACAAGGCGACCGGCAAGGCGACCTCGTCGAGCTCCGCGACCCCGTCGGCCACGGCGACCTCCCAGGGCCGTGCGGTCACCGACGCCCTGAAGGCCGACGCCACGCCGTCCGGGAGCGCCTCGGCGAAATCGTCGGCCTCCACCGCCGCCACGCCGACGCCGAGCGGCAGCGTCGACCCCGCGACCGCCAAGCTCCAGGCCCAGTACGCCGCGCTCGACTGCACCGACAAGGCCGTCCGCGCCAAGGCCGGTGACGGTGTCAAGGCCACCGACCCCACGGTGGCCTGTGGCCAGAACTCCTCGGGCCAGTGGCAGAAGTACGTGCTCGGCCCGGCCGAGGTCTCCGGCACGGACATCAAGAGCGCCGCGGCCGTCTTCGACACCCAGAGCGCCGCGGGCTGGAAGGTCACCATGGACTTCACGTCCGGTGGCTCCAAGAAGTTCGCCGACATCACCGGCAAGCTCGCGAAGAACCAGTCCCCGCAGAACCAGTTCGCCATCGTCCTCGACGGTGAGGTCGTCTCCGACCCGTACGTCAGCCAGGCGCTGACCGGCGGCAACGCGGAGATCTCCGGCAGCTTCACGCAGACCGAGGCGCAGGACCTGGCCAACATGCTGAAGTACGGCGCGCTGCCGCTCACCTTCAAGGCGGCGAGCGTCACCACCGTGACGGCGGCCCTCGGCGGCGAGCAGCTGCACGCCGGTCTGATCGCGGGCGCGATCGGCCTGGGCCTGGTCATCATCTACCTGGTGGTCTACTACCGGGGTCTGTCGATCATCGCCATCGCCTCCCTGATGGTCTCCGCCATCCTCACGTACGTGCTCATGGCGTTGCTCGGCCCCGCCATCGGGTTCGCGCTGAACCTGCCGGCGGTCTGCGGTGCCATCGTCGCGATCGGCATCACGGCGGACTCGTTCATCGTGTTCTTCGAACGCATCCGGGACGAGATCCGCGAGGGCCGCAGCCTGCGCCCGGCCGTCGAGCGTGCCTGGCCGCGCGCCCGGCGCACCATCCTGGTCTCCGACTTCGTGTCGTTCCTCGCCGCCGCGGTGCTCTTCATCGTCACCGTCGGCAAGGTCCAGGGCTTCGCGTTCACGCTCGGCCTGACCACGCTGCTCGACGTGGTCGTCGTCTTCCTCTTCACCAAGCCGCTGATGACGATCCTCGCCCGCAAGAAGTTCTACGCGAGCGGCCACAGCTGGTCCGGACTCGACCCGAAGAGGCTGGGCGCCCAGCCGCCGCTGCGCCGCACCCGTCGCGCGTCCGCCCCCGTCGACACGAAGGAGGCGTGAGATGTCGAAACTCGGCACCCTCGGCGCCCGGCTCCACCGCGGTGAGATCGGCTACGACTTCGTCGGCAAGCGCAAGATCTGGTACGCCATCTCGATCCTGATCACCATCACGGCCATCCTCGGCCTGACGGTGCGCGGCCTGAACATGGGCATCGAGTTCCAGGGCGGAGCCGTCTTCACGACGCAGAAGCACATGACGTCCTCGGTGACCCAGGCCGAGACGTACGCGCAGGACGCCTCCGGTCACGACGCCATCGTGCAGAAGCTCGGCGACGGCAGCCTGCGCATCCAGATCGCGGGCATCGACACCGACAAGTCGGGCCAGATCAAGGACCAGCTGGCCAAGGACCTGAAGGTCGACTCGGAGAACATCAACGCGGACCTGGTCGGTCCCAGCTGGGGTGACCAGATCGCCAACAAGGCCTGGGAAGGCCTGGCGATCTTCATGGTCCTCGTCGTGATCTACCTGGCGATCGCCTTCGAGTGGCGCATGGCCGTGGCCGCCCTGGTGGCCCTGATCCACGACATCACCATCACGGTCGGCATCTACGCCCTCGTCGGCTTCGAGGTCACCCCGGGCACGGTGATCGGTCTGCTGACGATCCTCGGTTACTCGCTCTACGACACGGTGGTCGTCTTCGACAGCCTCAAGGAGCAGACGAAGGACATCACCAAACAGACCCGCTACACGTACAGCGAGATCGCCGACCGCTCGATCAACGGCACCCTGGTCCGCTCGATCAACACCACGGTGGTCGCGCTGCTGCCGGTCGCCGGCCTGCTGTTCATCGGCGGTGGCGTCCTCGGCGCGGGCATGCTGAACGACATCTCGCTGTCCCTGTTCGTCGGCCTCGCGGCCGGTGCGTACTCCTCGATCTTCATCGCCACGCCGCTCGTCGCCGACCTCAAGGAGCGCGAGCCGCAGATGAAGGCGCTCAGGAAGCGGGTCCTCGCCAAGCGCGCCCAGGCGGCCGCGAAGGGTGAACCCCTGGACGCCCCGGCCTCGGCCGTCCCGCTCGACGACGACGAGGACGACGCCACTCCGGCGGTCGTCGGCCCGCGCAACCAGCCCGCGCCCCGCAACCGGGGCCGCGGCCGACCTTCGGGGAAGCGCCGATGACCGAACTGACGGACGTCTCCACGCTGCTGCTCAGCCGTATCCGCGACGTGGCCGACTACCCGGAGCCGGGCGTGATGTTCAAGGACATCACCCCGCTGCTGGCCGACCCGGTGGCCTTCGAGGCGCTCACCGGCGCGCTCGCGGAGATCGCCGTCCGCACCGGGGCGACGAAGATCGTCGGCCTGGAGGCCCGCGGATTCATCCTCGGCGCCCCGGTCGCGGTCCGTGCCGGACTCGGCTTCATCCCCGTACGCAAGGCGGGCAAGCTCCCCGGAGCGACCCTGTCGCAGACGTACGACCTGGAGTACGGCTCCGCCGAGATCGAGGTGCACGCCGAGGACCTGGACGCGGGCGACCGCATCCTGGTCGTCGACGACGTCCTCGCCACCGGTGGCACCGCCGAGGCCTCGCTCCAGCTCGTCCGCCGGGCGGGCGCCGAGGTCTCGGGCGTCGCCGTGCTGATGGAGCTCGGCTTCCTCGGCGGCCGCAGCCGCCTGGAGCCCGCTCTCGGGAACGCTCCGCTGGAGGCACTCCTCCAGATCTGAGCGACCCGGGTACAGCCCCGGAAAGGCTCAGGAAAGGTCCAGGAAGGCTTCACGAAAAGCCTGGGACACCCGTAGGACACCGCCGGAGGCGGGCCCGGAGGAATCCGGCGCCCGCCTCTCGCGTTCTCCCTGTACGGACCGTGCCCACGGCCGAAAGCGAGCCCGGCGCCGAGGATCGCTACCATGGGGTCTCCGGAGCCTGACCGGGGGACCCGGAACGCGCACGAGGAGCCCTCTTGCCAGACGAGGCCCAGCCACTCACCGCCGCCAAGCCCGAGCCCGCCTCGGGCGGCACGGACACGCCCGCGAAGAGCGCCGCTCCCGGGCCGGTCGAGCACGCCCAGTCAGCGCCCGACGACAAGGCGGCCGAGCAGCCACGCCCCAAACCGGCTCCCGAGCGCGCCGCGAGCACCCCGGCGGTCCGGTCGGCCCCGAGCCAGCCCGCGCGCACCGGCGGCTCCTCCAACCGCGTCCGCGCCCGCCTGGCCCGGCTCGGCGTGCAGCGATCGAACCCGTACAACCCGGTCCTGGAGCCCCTGCTGCGGATAGTGCGCAGCAACGATCCCAAGATCGAGACGGCCACGCTCCGACAGGTCGAGAAGGCCTATCAGGTCGCCGAGCGCTGGCACCGCGGCCAGAAGCGCAAGAGCGGCGACCCGTACATCACGCACCCGCTCGCCGTCACCACCATCCTCGCCGAGCTCGGCATGGACCCGGCCACGCTGATGGCGGGGCTACTGCACGACACCGTCGAGGACACCGAGTACGGCCTCGACACCCTCAAGCGCGACTTCGGCGACCAGGTCGCCCTCCTCGTCGACGGCGTCACGAAGCTGGACAAGGTCAAGTTCGGTGAGGCCGCGCAGGCCGAGACCGTGCGCAAGATGGTCGTCGCCATGGCCAAGGACCCCCGCGTCCTGGTCATCAAGCTCGCCGACCGCCTGCACAACATGCGCACCATGCGTTACCTCAAGCGCGAGAAGCAGGAGAAGAAGGCGCGCGAGACCCTGGAGATCTACGCGCCGCTCGCCCACCGCCTGGGCATGAACACCATCAAGTGGGAGCTGGAGGACCTCGCCTTCGCGATCCTCTACCCCAAGATGTACGACGAGATCGTGCGGCTGGTCGCCGAGCGCGCCCCCAAGCGCGACGAGTACCTCGCCATAGTGACCGACGAGGTCCAGTCCGACCTGCGCGCCGCCCGTATCAAGGCGACCGTGACCGGCCGTCCGAAGCACTACTACAGCGTCTACCAGAAGATGATCGTCCGCGGCCGTGACTTCGCGGAGATCTACGACCTGGTGGGCATCCGTGTCCTCGTGGACACCGTCAGGGACTGCTACGCGGCCCTCGGCACCGTGCACGCGCGATGGAACCCGGTTCCCGGCCGGTTCAAGGACTACATCGCGATGCCCAAGTTCAACATGTACCAGTCGCTGCACACGACGGTCATCGGACCCAACGGCAAGCCGGTCGAACTCCAGATCCGTACGTTCGACATGCACCGCCGTGCCGAGTACGGGATCGCCGCGCACTGGAAGTACAAGCAGGAGCCCTCCGCCGGCGCCTCCAAGGTGCGCACGGACGCCCCGAAGAGCGTCAGCAAGGACAAGGACGCCGTCAACGACATGGCGTGGCTGCGCCAGTTGCTCGACTGGCAGAAGGAGACCGAGGACCCCAGCGAGTTCCTGGAGTCGCTGCGCTTCGACCTGTCCCGCAACGAGGTCTTCGTCTTCACGCCGAAGGGCGACGTCATAGCGCTCCCGGCGGGCGCGACCCCCGTGGACTTCGCGTACGCCGTCCACACGGAGGTCGGCCACCGCACGATAGGCGCACGGGTCAACGGACGTCTCGTCCCGCTCGAATCGACCCTGGACAACGGCGACCTGGTGGAGGTCTTCACCTCCAAGGCGGCCGGGGCCGGGCCCTCCCGCGACTGGCTCGGCTTCGTCAAGTCACCGCGCGCCCGCAACAAGATCCGCGCCTGGTTCTCCAAGGAGCGCCGCGACGAGGCGATCGAGCAGGGCAAGGACGCCATCGCCCGCGCGATGCGCAAGCAGAACCTGCCGATCCAGCGCATCCTGACCGGCGACTCCCTGGTGACGCTCGCGCACGAGATGCGCTACCCCGACATCTCCTCGCTGTACGCGGCGATCGGTGAGGGTCATGTCGCCGCGCAGAGCGTCGTGCAGAAACTGGTGCAGGCCCTCGGCGGCGAGGAGGCGGCCACCGAGGAGATCGACGAGAGCGTCCCGCCCGCCCGCGGACGCGGCCGCAAGCGGCGCTCGAACGCCGACCCCGGTGTGGTCGTCAAGGGCGTCGATGACGTGTGGGTCAAGCTCGCGCGCTGCTGCACCCCCGTTCCCGGGGACCCCATCATCGGGTTCGTCACCCGGGGCAGCGGCGTCTCGGTCCACCGCAGCGACTGCGTCAACGTGGAGTCCCTGTCGCGCGAGCCCGAGCGCATCCTCGACGTGGAGTGGGCGCCCACCCAGTCCTCGGTCTTCCTGGTCGCCATACAGGTGGAGGCACTGGACCGCTCCCGGCTGCTCTCCGACGTCACCCGCGTCCTGTCCGACCAGCACGTCAACATCCTGTCCGCGGCCGTCCAGACCTCTCGCGACCGAGTCGCCACGTCACGCTTCACCTTCGAGATGGGCGACCCCAAGCACCTGGGCCACGTCCTGAAGGCGGTACGGGGCGTGGAGGGCGTCTACGACGTGTACCGGGTGACGTCGGCACGCAGGCCGTAGGACCGCCGCTCACCACCGGCTCGCCGGCGGACGAGAGAGGGGCTCCCGTACATCAGTACGGGAGCCCCTCTCTCACGCCCCTGTACGCGGGGCGACCACCTGCTCAGCCGCCGAACTCCTGCAGACCCTTCAGGGCCTGGTCGAGCAGCGCCTGGCGGCCGTCGAGCTCCCGCTGGAGCTTGTCGGCCTTCGAGGAGTTGCCCGCGGTGCGCGCCGCCTCGATCTGGCCCTGGAGCTTGTCCACGGCGGCCTGCAGCTGACCGGTCAGCCCCTCGGCACGCGCGCGTGCCTCCGGGTTGGTCCGCCGCCACTCGGTCTCCTCGGACTCCTGCAGAGCCCGCTCCACCGCGTGCATCCGGCCCTCGACCTTCGGGCGGGCGTCACGCGGCACATGGCCGATGGCCTCCCAGCGCTCGTTGATCGAGCGGAAGGCGGCGCGCGAGGCCTTCAGATCCTGCACCGGGACGAGCTTCTCGGCCTCCTCGGCCAGCTCCTCCTTGAGCTTCAGGTTCTCCGACTGCTCCGCGTCCCGCTCGGCGAAGACCGAACCCCGCGCCGCGAAGAACACGTCCTGGGCACCGCGGAAGCGGTTCCACAGGTCGTCCTCGTGCTCACGCTGGGCGCGGCCCGCTGCCTTCCAGTCCGCCATCAGCTCGCGGTAGCGCGCCGCCGTCGGACCCCAGTCCGCCGAGGCGGACAGCGACTCGGCCTCCGCGACCAGCTTCTCCTTGGTCTTGCGGGCGTCCTCGCGCTGCGCGTCCAGCGAGGCGAAGTGCGCCTTGCGGCGCTTGGAGAACGCCGAGCGCGCGTGCGAGAAGCGGTGCCACAGCTCGTCGTCCGACTTGCGGTCGAGTCGCGGCAGCCCCTTCCACGTGTCCACCAGGGAGCGCAGCCGCTCACCGGCCGCCCGCCACTGGTCGCTCTGCGCCAGCTCCTCCGCCTCGACGACCAGCGCCTCCTTGGAGTGCCGGGCCTCGTCGGACTGCTTCGCACGCTGGACCTTGCGCTCCTCACGGCGCGCGTCCACCGTCTCGACGAGCTTGTCCAGCCGTACCTTCAGCGCCGCCAGATCGCCGACCGCGTGGTGGGCGTCCACCTGCGCGCGGATGTGATCGACGGCGGTCTGGGCGTCCTTCGCCGACAGGTCGGTGGTCTTCACTCGCTTCTCGAGGAGGCCGATCTCCACAACCAGGCCTTCGTACTTGCGCTCGAAGTAGGCCAGCGCCTCATCGGGGGAGCCGGCCTGCCAGGAACCGACGACCTGCTCGCCGTCGGCCGTACGCACGTACACGGTCCCCGTCTCGTCGACGCGGCCCCACGGGTCGCTGCTCACAGCGCCTCCTCCACATGATGCCTGCGAGGGGCTTCAGCGCCCCCGGGCATCGTCCACAGTTTCGTCACGGCCAACATAGGCGACCAGCGGGTTGCCTGTCCGCATCCCGCGCGTCCGAAGTTCCCGGTTGAGGGGTCAGGATTTCGTGACGGTCGCCTTGTCGATCACCACGGTCGCGTTCGGCGCGGTGTTGCCCGTCTGGGGATCGGCGGGCTGCGCGCCGGCGCCGGCGATCTTCTTGAGGACCTTCATCCCCGCGTCGGACACGGTGCCGAACGGTGTGTAGTCGGGCGGCAGCTGACTGTCCTGGTAGACGAGGAAGAACTGGCTGCCACCGGTGCCGCGTCCCGACTTCGTCTGGGCGTTGTACTGGTTCGCCATCGCGACGGTGCCCGCCGGATACACGTTGCCCTTCAGGCTTTTGTCCTTCAGGTTCTCGTCCGGGATCGTGTACCCGGGACCACCGGCGCCGGTGCCCTTGGGGTCACCGCACTGCAGCACGTAGATGCCCTCGGCGGTGAGCCGGTGGCACTTCGTGTGGTCGAAGTAGCCCTTGCCCGCGAGGAAGTCGAACGAGTTCACGGTGTGCGGAGCGGCCGCCGCGTTGAGCGCGATGTCCATCTCGCCGCAGGTCGTGGCCATCTTCATGGTGTAGTCCGCGGACTTGTCGATGGTCATCGCCGGCTCCTTCTTCCAGCTCAGCGACTTCACCGAACCCGAGGCCGGCTTGCCGCACGGATCCGGCGCCTTGCTGGTCGGGGCGGCGCTCGGCGTGACCTCCGCGCCGGCGTTGGCCTTCTTGTCGTCGTTCTTGAAGACACCGGTCGCGTACGACACCACACTGCCGACGACGACCACGCCGAGGACCGACGCGACCACCGTGTTCCGCATGTGGGACTTGCGCCGCGCGGCCGTACGCCGCTGCTGCTGCCGCAAGAACTTCTCCCGGGCGAGCTGACGCCGCCGCTGTTCCTGGGTGACCACCGGGTTATCTCCTCGTGCGTCTCGTACGACAAGTGGGACGCGTGCGTCTTGTGAGCCGATCGCCTGCGTGTGCCCGTACCGTATATGGGTTGGCTGAGGAAACGGCAGCGCCGGTAGGCTCTGGGCCACAGCCGCCCACTCCGTACGGACACATCACGTACGACACCCCGAAGGACGATCGTGCTCATTGCCGGGTTCCCCGCCGGGGCCTGGGGGACCAACTGTTACCTGGTCGCCCCCGCCGCGGGTGAGGAGTGCGTGATCATCGACCCGGGCCACCAGGCCACCCAGGGAGTCGAGGATGCGCTCAAGAAGCATCGGCTCAAGCCCGTCGCGGTCATCCTCACCCACGGCCACATCGACCATGTCGCCTCGGTCGTCCCGGTGTGCGGGGCGCACGGGGTACCGGCGTGGATCCACCCCGAGGACCGGTACATGATGAGCGACCCCGAGAAGGCGCTCGGCCGCTCCATCGGCATGCCGCTCATGGGTGAGCTGACGGTGGGCGAGCCGGACGACGTCAAGGAGCTGGCCGACGGTGCCGGACTCCGGCTGGCCGGTCTGGAGCTGTCCGTCGCGCACGCGCCCGGCCATACCAAGGGGTCGGTGACCTTCCGGATGCCCGAGAGCGCGGACGTACCGTCCGTGTTCTTCTCCGGGGATCTGCTGTTCGCCGGCTCCATCGGACGCACCGACCTGCCCGGCGGTGACATGGACGAGATGCTCGGCTCGCTGGCCCGTGTGTGCCTGCCGCTCGACGACTCGACCGTGGTGCTGTCGGGGCACGGTCCCCAGACCAGCATCGGCCAGGAGCGCGCCACCAACCCGTACCTGCGACAGGTGGCGGCAGACCGTCAAGAGCCCGGCCCGCGGCCGGCTCCCCGACGAGGAATGTGACGAGAGACCTTCGTGAGCACCTTCAAGGCCCCCAAGGGCACCTACGACCTGATCCCGCCGGACAGCGCGAAGTACCTCGCCGTCCGCGAGGCCATCGCGGCGCCGCTGCGCAACTCCGGCTACGGCTACATCGAGACCCCCGGCTTCGAGAGCGTCGAACTGTTCGCGCGCGGGGTCGGTGAGTCCACCGACATCGTGAGCAAGGAGATGTACGCCTTCGAGACCAAGGGCGGCGACCGGCTGGCGCTGCGCCCCGAGGGCACCGCCTCCGTGCTGCGCGCCGCGCTCGAGGCGAACCTGCACAAGCTCGGCAACCTCCCCGTGAAGCTCTGGTACTCCGGCTCGTACTACCGCTACGAGCGTCCCCAGAAGGGCCGGTACCGCCACTTCTCGCAGGTCGGTGCGGAGGCCATCGGCGCGGAGGACCCGGCACTCGACGCCGAGCTGATCATCCTGGCGGACCAGGCCTACCGGTCGCTGGGGCTAAGGAACTTCCGGATCCTGCTCAACTCGCTCGGTGACAAGGAGTGCCGTCCCGTGTACCGGGCCGCGCTCCAGGACTTCCTGCGCGGTCTCGACCTCGACGAGGACACCCTGCGCCGGGCCGAGATCAACCCGCTGCGGGTCCTCGACGACAAGCGTGACGACGTACAGAAGCAGTTGGTCGGCGCGCCGCTGCTGCGCGACTTCCTGTGCGACGCGTGCAAGACGTACCACGAGGAGGTGCGCGAGCTGATCACGGCCGCGGGCGTCGTCTTCGAGGACGACGCCAAGCTGGTGCGCGGGCTGGACTACTACACCCGCACCACCTTCGAGTTCGTCCACGACGGCCTCGGCTCGCAGTCCGCGGTGGGCGGCGGCGGCCGCTACGACGGTCTCTCCGAGATGATCGGCGGCCCCGAACTGCCGTCGGTCGGCTGGGCGCTGGGCGTCGACCGTACGGTGCTGGCGCTGGAGGCGGAGGGCGTGGAGCTCGAACTCCCCGTCGCCACCAGTGTGTTCGCGGTGCCGTTGGGGGAGGAGGCCCGCCGGGTGCTCTTCGGCAAGGTCACGGAGCTGCGCAAGCTGGGGATCGCGGCCGACTTCTCGTACGGCGGCAAGGGACTCAAGGGCGCGATGAAGAACGCCAACCGGTCGGGGGCGCGCTACACGATCGTCGCCGGTGAGCGGGATCTCGCCGAGGGCGTGGTGCAGCTCAAGGACATGGAGTCCGGCGAGCAGACCGCCGTCGGCGTCAACGAGATCGTGGCCGAACTCGAGGTCCGGCTCGGCTGAGCGCGCCTCCCCGCCCCCGCCCGCCCCGCCGTGGGACGACTCTCCCGGTGCGGGCGGCGGGGGCGGTCCGCGCGGCCCGTGCCCTGAACGACCCCCGGACCGCCGGGCGTTCGAGGACGGGGCAGGTCAGTCCAGGAAGCCGAAGCGCATCGCGCTCGTGACCGCCGCCGTACGGTCGTCCACTCCCAGCTTGCCGAAGACCCGCAGCAGATGGGTCTTCACCGTGGACTCGCCGATGAACAGCCGGCGCCCGATCTCGGCGTCCGTGCACCCCTCCGCCACCAGCCGCAGCACCGCGGTCTCCCGCTCCGACAGCCGAGGCCGCTCCGGCTTCGTACGGAGCTGGTCCACGAGCCGGGCGGCGACGGTCGGCGCCAGCACCGTCTCGCCCCGGGCCGCGGCCCGCACGGCGTCGGCCGGCTCCCCACGGGGCAGGTCCTTCAGCAGATACCCCGCGGCACCGGCCTCGACCGCCCGCAGGATGTCCCGGTCCGTGTCGTACGTCGTCAGCACGATCACCCGGCAGGGCAGCCCCGCCTCGGTCATCCGGACGATCGAGTCGACGCCCCCGCCGCCGGGCATCCGCAGGTCCATCAGCACGATGTCGGGACCCAACTCCGCGGCCAGCGCCTCCGCCCGGGGTCCGCTCGACGCGTCGGCGACCACGTCGAGATCGGGTTCGGCGCTGAGCATCGCGCGCAGCCCCTCGCGTACCACGGGATGGTCGTCGGCGAGGACGATGCGGATCACGGGGTGCTCCTCTCAGGGGGTACCGGAAGCTCGACGGTCACGGTCGTACCGTCCCCGGGCGCACTGCGCACCGACGCCGTGCCGCCCACCTCCGCGGCGCGGGCGCGCAGCCCCGCCAGACCGTAGCCGCCGGCCGGTGCGGCGGGGTCGAAGCCGCAGCCGTCGTCCCGGACGGAGAGGGTCAGCACGTCGACGGCGTAGGCCAGCGCGACGGCGACGTCCGTCGAACCCCCCGCGTGCTTACGGGCGTTGGCGAGCGCCTCCTGACAGGAGCGCAGCACGACCACCTCCGGTCCCGCGGGCAGCGCGCGCACCGGACCGGTCACGTCGACCGTGGCGTCGTGACGTGCGGCGAGCCGGCGCAGCGCTCCGGCAGCGAGGCACCGTCGAGGTCGGCGGGGGCGCCGCCGGCGACCAGGGCGCGCGCCTCGGCGAGGT
The DNA here is from genome assembly GCF_009498275.1 of Streptomyces fagopyri. Taxonomy (NCBI): domain Bacteria; kingdom Bacillati; phylum Actinomycetota; class Actinomycetes; order Kitasatosporales; family Streptomycetaceae; genus Streptomyces; species Streptomyces fagopyri. The sequence continues at coordinate 7,516,156 of NZ_CP045643.1, forward strand.
TCTGCCGCGCCGTCTGCGCCATCAGGGACAGATGGCGGCGGGCCCGCGGCAGGTCGTGGTCGAGCTCCGCCTCGACCGCCTGGACCAGCATCAGCAGGCTGGTGAAGCCCTGCGCGAGCGTGTCGTGGATCTCCCGGGAGAACCGCTCGCGCTCGGCCAGCGCGCCGTGCGCGGCCGAGAGCCGGGACAGCTCGTGCCGGCTGACGTCCAGCTCGGCGATGAGCGCGGCCCGATCCTGGCTCTGTTCGAGGACCCGGATGGTCCAGCTGCCGACGGCCGCCGAGAAGACGAGGGTGACCACGGCGAAGAGCGAGTTGAAGAACACCTCCTGGCCGACGGGCCGCCACAGCAGCGCCCAGCCCACCACCGGCGCGACGTTGATGACGCTCATCGCCGCCAGCGCCCAGCGCAGCCGCAGCGCCATGAAGCACTGCGGGACGAGCGCGAAGGTCATCAGCCGGGTCTCCCCGGCGAGTATCGCCGACGGCAGGAACCGCGTCATCGCCCTGGCCAGATAGCCGAGGGCCCGTCGCTCGGCGGGCGGGTCGTCGCCCAGGACGGGGCGCCCCACCACCACGTACCAGGGAATGAGCGGGACGAGCAGCGCGGCCGCGACGACCCGAGGGCACCAGCCCGGATGTCCCGTGCCGAGCACGAACACCAGGGTGGCCACCCACACGGTCGCGAAGTACGAGTCCCAGAGACGGAACGAGCGGTCCCAGGTGTACGACCCCGTGGTCCCGCTCGCTCCGCCCGCCGCGCCCGTAACGCCCGGCGGGTGGGTCACCCGTCGCGCCGGTTCTTCCAGCGGAAGGTCAGCAGACACAGCACCAGTCCGCCGACGCACCACGCCCCCAGCACCAGGGCGATCCGCCCGAACTCCCAGGCACCCGCCTGTTCCAGGACCTTCGCCGACTCCGGCAGGAACACCCCGCGCAGCCCCTGGCACATCCACTTCAGCGGGAACAGCGCGCCTATGTTCAGCATCCAGTCGGGGATCGTGTCGATGGCGATGTACACCCCGGAGATGAACTGCAGTACCAGGAAGGGGAGGACGACCACGGAGGTGGCGCTCTTGCCCGACTTGGGGACCGAAGCGACCGCGATGCCGAGCAGGGCGCACGCGGTCAGACCGAGGACGAATATCCAGCCGAACTCGGCCCACCTGCCCACGTCCGAGGGGAGTTTCACGTCGTACAGGGTCGTTCCCACCAGGAGCAGGATCGCCGTCTCCAGGAGACCGGTGACCAGGACCAGCCAGATCTTGCCCAGGAAGTACGCGGCCGGGGGCATCGGCGTGCCGCGCAGCCGGCGCAGCACCTTCTCGTCGCGTTCGATGGCGATCGAGATGCCGAGGGACTGGAAACTGGTGGACATGATGCCCGCGGCCATCATCGCGGGGACGTACAGCTGCGAGGCGGTGATGCCCGCACCCCGGACGTCGTCGCTGAAGATCGAGGCGAAGAGGAACAGGAAGACGACCGGGAAGGCGAAGGTGAACACAACCTGGTCGCGCTGGCGGAAGAACTGCCTGATCTCCAGGGCGCCACGCCGCAGGCCGAGGCCCCAGGCGCCCGGGAGGCGGCCGGTGCCGGTCTCGTCGCGGGATCGTACGGCGGTCGTGGTCATCGCGCGTCCTCCTGTCCGGTCAGCCGGAGATAGACGTCCTCCAGGGTGGGGCGGGTCACCGTCAGCCCCGGGATCTCGCCGTCGAAGCGGCGGGTGAGCTCCGCGACGGTGCGGGTGGGGGTGTCGGTGTGCTCGGAGCGGGGGGTGCCGTCGGCCTCCGTCCACCGGACGGTCGCCCCGGTGCCGAAGCGCTCGCGCAGCGCGGCGGGCTCGCCCTGGGCGACGACCCGCCCGCGCGCGACCACGGCGAGCCGGTGCGCGAGCGCCTCCGCCTCCTCCAGGTAGTGGGTGGTGAGCAGGATGGTGGTGCCCTCGTCGGCCAGCTTCCTGATCAGGTCCCAGAACTGCCGGCGCGCGGCCGGGTCGAAGCCGGTGGTCGGCTCGTCCAGGAGCAGCAGCTCGGGGCCGCCGATCACGCCGAGCGCCACGTCCAGCCGCCTGCGCTGACCGCCCGAGAGCGCCTTGATCCGGCTGTCCGCCTTCGCTTCCAGACCGACGAGTCCGATGACCTCCTCGGGGTCGCGGGGCCTCGGGTAGTAGCGGGCGAAATGCCGTACGGTCTCGCGCACCGTCAACTCGGCGGGCGCCGATTCGTCCTGCCAGACGATGCCGACTCGAGAGCGCCAGGCGCGCGTGCCCGTCGCCGGGTCCGACCCCAGGACGGAGACCTCGCCCGCGTCCCGGGCGCGGTTGCCCTGGAGGATCTCCACCGTCGTGCTCTTGCCCGCGCCGTTGGGCCCGAGCAGGCCGAACACCTCGCCCCGGCGGATCCCGAGATCGACACCGTCGACGGCGGTCACGTCGCCGTACCGCTTGCGCAGCCCGCGTACGTCCACCGCGAGCTCTTCCGCGTGTGTGGTCATGGCCCTGAGCTTCCCCCCGAACCGAACGTTCCGGGACGACCGCGCGTACCTCCTTATGTCCATCGAACGGTGGACACACCCGCGCGTGCGGCACAATGTCGGTGCCCGCAGGCCCTTCGAAGCTACGGAAACGGCGTGATGAGCAAGACGACAGTCAAGGACGTCTCCACCGAACCGGACCGCGCCGACGGTCCCCGGACGGTCGGCGGCAGCCGTGCGCTCGCCCTGATGCTGGTGATCACCGGTGCGGCCGGTCTGCTCGCCGCGTGGGTCATCACGATCGACAAGTTCAAGCTGCTGGAGAACCCGAACTTCGTGCCGGGGTGCAGCCTGAACCCGGTCGTCTCCTGCGGCAACATCATGAAGAGCGAGCAGGCCTCGGCCTTCGGGTTCCCCAACCCGATGCTGGGCCTGGTGGCGTACGGCATCGTGATCTGCGTCGGAGTGAGCCTGCTGGCGCGGGCCACCTTCCCGCGCTGGTACTGGCTGACCTTCAACGCCGGCACCCTCTTCGGTGTCGGATTCTGCACCTGGCTGCAGTTCCAGTCGCTGTACCGCATCAACTCGCTGTGCCTGTGGTGCTCGCTGGCCTGGGTCGCCACGATCATCATGTTCTGGTACGTGACCTCGTCCAACGTCCGCAACGGCTTCCTGCCCGCCCCGCGCTGGGCGAGGAGCTTCTTCGGCGAGTTCACCTGGGTCCTGCCGGTCGTGCACATCGGCATCATCGGCATGCTGATCCTGACCCGCTGGTGGGATTTCTGGACGAGCTGACAGCGCCGAGGGCATTGTCAGTGGGGTGACATAGGGTTTCGTCCGTGGAGCCCGACCTGTTCACCGCCGCAGCAGAAGAACGCCAGGAGAAGGACCCCTCCGGGAGCCCCCTGGCCGTCCGGATGCGCCCGCGCACCCTCGAAGAGGTCGTGGGCCAGCAGCATCTGCTGAAGCCGGGCTCTCCCTTGCGCAGACTGGTCGGCGAGAGCGGCGGCGGCCCCGCGGGACCGTCCTCCGTGATCCTCTGGGGCCCGCCCGGCACCGGCAAGACGACCCTCGCGTACGTGGTCTCCAAGGCCACGAACAAGCGCTTCGTGGAACTCTCCGCGATCACCGCGGGTGTCAAGGAAGTACGCGCGGTCATCGAGAGCGCCCGCCGGGCCACCGGCGGCTTCGGCAAGGAGACCGTCCTCTTCCTGGACGAGATCCACCGCTTCAGCAAGGCCCAGCAGGACTCCCTGCTCCCGGCCGTCGAGAACCGCTGGGTGACCCTCATCGCGGCGACCACCGAGAACCCCTACTTCTCGGTGATCTCCCCCCTGCTCTCCCGCTCCCTCCTGCTCACCCTCGAACCGCTCACCGACGACGACCTGCGCGGACTGCTGCGCCGGGCGCTCGCCGACGAGCGCGGCCTCAAGGAGTCCGTCACCCTCCCCGAGGACACCGAGCAGCACCTCATGCGGATCGCCGGCGGCGACGCCCGCCGCGCCCTGACCGCCCTGGAGGCGGCGGCGGGTTCCGCGCTCGACAAGGGCGAGCCGGAGATCACCCTCCAGACCCTGGAGGAGACCGTCGACCGAGCCGCGGTGAAGTACGACCGTGACGGCGACCAGCACTACGACGTGGCGAGCGCCCTCATCAAGTCCATCCGCGGCTCGGACGTGGACGCCGCGCTGCACTACCTGGCCCGGATGATCGAGGCCGGCGAGGACCCGCGCTTCATCGCCCGCCGGCTGATGATCTCCGCCAGCGAGGACATCGGCCTGGCCGACCCGCACGCGCTGCCGACAGCCGTCGCGGCCGCGCAGGCCGTCGCCATGATCGGCTTCCCCGAGGCGGCGCTCACCCTCAGCCACGCCACCATCGCCCTGGCCCTGGCACCGAAGTCCAACGCCGCGACGACGGCGATCGGCGCCGCCATGGAGGACGTGCGCAAGGGCCACGCGGGCCCGGTGCCCATGCACCTGCGCGACGGGCACTACAAGGGCGCGGCCAAGCTCGGGCACGCCCAGGGGTACGTGTACCCGCACGACCTGCCCGAGGGCATCGCCGCCCAGCAGTACGCCCCGGAGGAGCTCAGGGACCGGGAGTACTACACGCCGACCCGGCACGGTACGGAGGCGCGCTACGCGGACGCGGTGGAATGGACCCGCAAGCGCCTCGGTCGAGGACGGACCTGACCACCCTGTAGGATGACGCGAAGCGCTGCGTCCCGTGTCCGGCTCCGGTCGGCACCACCAGAACGGGACATCCAGCCGGAGCCCCCGCCTTCACGGGGGGATTCCAGGAGCGTCGCGCACCGTCGAAGGTGTCGCGGGCAACCCACCACCACCCGGATCTCCGGGATCGGTCGGTGGGTCACTCGCGTGCTGCACGTATGTGCCCAGACCCAGGAGCGGCTGCCCGCCCCGCCCACGTGGATCACCACAGTGGCGAGGAGGGTTTCCCGGGCTGCGGATTGCGACCTCCCCTAACCCTGGTGAAGCCGTATTCGTATCGGAAACATGAGGTGTTTGGTTCATGGCGAACCAGTCCCGCCCCAAGGTCAAGAAGTCGCGTGCCCTCGGCATCGCGCTGACCCCGAAGGCCGTCAAGTACTTCGAGGCCCGCCCCTACCCGCCGGGCGAGCACGGCCGCGGCCGCAAGCAGAACTCGGACTACAAGGTCCGTCTGCTCGAGAAGCAGCGTCTGCGCGCGCAGTACGACGTGTCCGAGCGCCAGCTCGTCCGCGCCTACGAGCGTGCCTCCAAGGTCCAGGGCAAGACCGGTGAGGCCCTGATCATCGAGCTCGAGCGCCGTCTCGACGCGCTGGTCCTGCGTTCGGGCATCGCCCGCACGATCTACCAGGCCCGCCAGATGGTCGTCCACGGCCACATCGAGGTCAACGGCCAGAAGGTCGACAAGCCCTCGTTCCGCGTCCGTCCCGACGACGTCGTGATGGTCCGCGAGCGCAGCCGCAGCAAGACGCTGTTCGAGGTCTCCCGCGCGGGCGGCTTCGCCCCCGACGGCGAGACCCCGCGTTACCTCCAGGTGAACCTCGGCGCCCTGGCCTTCCGCCTGGACCGCGAGCCGAACCGCAAGGAGATCCCGGTGATCTGCGACGAGCAGCTCGTCGTCGAGTACTACGCCCGCTGATCCCCATCACGCGGACGTAGCACCACCTGCGCGTCAGCCCGTCGTCCCGCCGCCCTTCGAGGGGCGCGAGACGGCGGGCTTCTGCGTGTCCGGGGCCTGCCTGCGCGGTGCGGGCACCACGGCCGGCGGTCGCTGTCCGGCCCGCCGCAGCGCCCGCTCCACCGCCGCGTCCCGCCCGAGCCGCTCCCCGGCCCGCACGCACTCCCCGTAGCGTTCGTCGCCCAGCCGCTCCCGGGCCTCCGCCTCGCACCGCTGGTGCGGCACGTTGTAGTACGCCGAGCCGAACAGCGGCAGCCCCACCGACGGCCACAGCCGGGCCGCCGCGCCCTGGAGCACCGCGGCCTCCGCCGGATCGCCCTGCACCGTCGTGACCAGCGCGAGCAGTTCCAGCGCGAGGACCGTGCCGAGCAGGTCGTGGAAGGTGTGCGCGATGTCCAGGCACCGGACGAGCAGACCCCGGGCGCGTGCCGGATCGCCCGCTCCCAGGGCCTCGTACGCCAGCACGTACAGCGCGTAGGCCAGCGCCCAGCGCTCCCCGTGGTCCTCGCACACCCGGCGGACGTCCTCGCACAGCTTCACCGCGGCCGGCATGTCGCCCTGGAACGCCAGCGCCATCGCCAGCTCGACCTGCCCCATCAGCACGTTGCTGTTGAGCTCGCCGATCTCGTGATAGCGGTCGAGCGCCGAGCGCAACAGCGTCTCCGCCCGTCGCATGTCGTCGCTGACCAGCGCGAGACAGCCCGCGCGGTGCTCGGCGTAGGCGAGCGCGGTGGGGTCACCGGTGCGCAGCGCCTCCTCGCGGCACTCCTGGAGCGCGGTCAGCGCGGACACCGTGTCGCCCTGGAGGATCGCCACATAGCCGAGCACCCACAGGGCCTTGAGCCGCGACCGGTCACGGTCGCAGTCGAGTTCCACGCCGCGTTCCAGCCAGTGCCGGCCCTCCGCCAGCCGGCCGCAGCCCACCCAGTAGAACCACAGGCTGCCCGCGAGGTACTGGCCCAGATGCGTCTCGCCCGGCTCGGTCAGGCAGTACTCCAGGGCGCGGCGCAGATTCGGCAGCTCCGCCTCGACCCGCGCGGCCACCTCGGCCTGCCGCGGCGAGAACCAGTCCAGCTCGCACCAGGTCGCCAGACCCATGTACCAGTCGCGGTGGCGGCGGCGCAGCCGGTCCGCGTCGCCCGACGCCGCCAGCCAGTCCGCGCCGTACGCCCGGACCGAGTCCAGCATCCGGTAGCGCGGACCCGCGGGCGTCTCCTCGCGGGCCAGCACGGACTGCGCGAGCAGCGCGCCGACCACGTCGAGGACGTGGTCGGCGCGCAGTCCGTCGCCGGCGCACACGTACTCGGCGGCCTCCAGGTCGAACCGGCCGGCGAACACCGACAGCCGCGACCACAGCAGCCGCTCCTCGGACGTGCACAGCTCATGGCTCCAGCCGATCGCCGTACGCAGTGTCTGGTGCCGGGGGAGCGCGTCCCGCCCGCCGCCCGTCAGCAGCCGGAAGCGGTCCTCCAGACGGGACAGCAGCTGGGCGGGGGAGAGGGCGCTCAGCCGGCCCGCGGCCAGCTCGACGGCGAGCGGGATCCCGTCGAGGCGGCGGCACAGTTCCCGCACGTCCGACCGGTTGCCGTCGTCCAGCGCGAACCCGGGAACCCGGGCCGCCGCCCGCTCCTCGAACAGTTCCACGGCCGCCGTGTCGTCCAGTGGCGCCAGCGGGAACAGCCGTTCACCCTCGATCTCCAGCGGCCTGCGCCCCACCGCGAGCACCCGCAGGCCCGGCGTACGCCGCAGCAGCTCGCCCACCAGCGCGGCGCACGCGTCGACCAGATGCTCGAACCCATCGACGACCAGGAGGAGTTGGCGCCCGGCGAGCCGGTCGAGCAGGAGCTCGCGCGGCACCCTCGACGTCTGGTCCGTCAGGCCGAGGGCCTCCACGACCGCGTACGCGACGAGGTCCGGATCCCGTACGGCGGCCAGCTCCGCCCGCCACACGCCGTCCGGCGCGTCCGTGCCCGCCGCCGTCCGGGCCGCGAGGCGCGACTTGCCGACGCCGCCCATGCCGGTCACCGTGACCAGCCGGGACCCCTCCAGCGCCTCGGTCAGCCGCGCGAGTTCGGCCGAGCGCCCGACGAAGGCGTCGAGTTCCAGGGGCAGATTGCCGTGCGGCGTACCGCCGGAGGGCCGGGGCCGGTCAAAATGCTGCATGGGAAACGGAGAGTACTGACCCGTATGCGTTCCGTACAATCGCTTCGCGCAACTCCGGCCCTCCCGGCGGCTAATGCGGTACGGAGCGACGGCCCCGGCGCGATAGGGTCGGGGGACGACTTTTCGATGTTCAGGCACGTACTAGGGAGCGGGTGCGACAGTGTCCGGTGGAGAGGTGGCCGGGATCCTGGTGGCCGTCTTCTGGGCGATCCTGGTCTCGTTCCTCGCCGTCGCGCTGGCGAGGCTGGCCCAGACGCTCAGAGCGACCACCAAGCTCGTGGCGGACGTGACCGACCAGGCCGTCCCGCTGCTGGCCGACGCCTCCGAGGCGGTGCGCTCCGCACAGACCCAGATCGACCGGGTCGACGCCATCGCGACGGACGTCCAGGAGGTCACGTCGAACGCGTCGGCGCTCTCCACGACCGTCGCCTCCACCTTCGGCGGCCCGCTGGTCAAGGTCGCGGCGTTCGGCTACGGCGTCCGCCGGGCCATCGGCGGCCGCCGGGAGAACGTGCCCCCCAAAGCGTCCCGGCGTACCGTGATCGTGGGCCGCACCGTCCCGTCCGCGCGACGGGGAAAGCGGAAGAAGGACTGACGCAGCGATGTTCCGCCGTACGTTCTGGTTCACCGCCGGCGCAGCCGCGGGTGTGTGGGCCACCACCAAGGTCAACCGCAAGCTCAAGCAGCTGACTCCCGAGAGCCTCGCCGCCCAGGCCGCGAACAAGGCGCTCGCGGCAGGGCACCGCCTCAAGGACTTCGCGCTCGACGTCCGCGACGGCATGGCCCAGCGGGAGGCCGAACTCGACGAGGCGCTCGGGCTCGGCGCGTCCGCCGACCACGAACTCCCCGCACCCCGGCGGTACACCGCCATCGAGAACCGTAACGATCCGAGGTATGTCGAGAGGTCGACGTACTCGCACAACCGGAATGAGGACCACTGATGGAGTCGGCCGAGATTCGCCGCCGCTGGTTGAGCTTCTACGAGGAGCGCGGTCACACCGTCGTCCCCTCGGCGTCGCTCATCGCGGACGACCCGACTCTGCTCCTGGTCCCCGCGGGCATGGTCCCCTTCAAGCCGTACTTCCTCGGCGAGGTCAAGCCGCCGTGGTCGCGCGCCACCAGCGTGCAGAAGTGCGTGCGCACGCCCGACATCGAAGAGGTCGGCAAGACCACGCGCCACGGCACGTTCTTCCAGATGTGCGGCAACTTCTCCTTCGGCGACTACTTCAAGGAAGGTGCCATCACCTACGCCTGGGAGATGCTCACCTCGCCCCAGGACAAGGGTGGTTACGGGCTCGACCCCGAGCGGCTGTGGATCACGGTCTACCTCGACGACGACGAGGCCGAGTCCATCTGGCGCGACAAGATCGGTGTCCCCGCCGAGCGCATCCAGCGCCTCGGCAAGAAGGACAACTACTGGTCCATGGGCGTCCCGGGCCCGTGCGGCCCCTGCTCCGAGATCAACTACGACCGCGGTCCGGAGTTCGGTGCCGAGGGCGGCCCGGCCGTCAACGACGAGCGGTACGTGGAGATCTGGAACCTGGTCTTCATGCAGTACGAGCGCGGCGAGGGCACCTCGAAGGAGGACTTCGAGATCCTCGGCGAGCTGCCCAGCAAGAACATCGACACCGGCCTCGGCCTGGAACGCCTCGCCATGATTCTGCAGGACGTGCAGAACATGTACGAGATCGACACCTCCATGGCCGTCATCAGGAAGGCCACCGAGCTGACGGGCGTCGAGTACGGCGCCGCCCACGACTCCGACGTCTCGCTGCGCGTGGTCACCGACCACATGCGGACGTCCGTGATGCTCATCGGTGACGGCGTGAGCCCCGGCAACGAGGGCCGCGGATACGTCCTGCGCCGCATCATGCGCCGCGCCATCCGCAACATGCGGCTGCTCGGTGCGACGGGTCCGGTCGTCAAGGACCTCATCGACGTCGTGATCGAGATGATGGGCCAGCAGTACCCGGAGCTGGTCGGCGACCGCCGGCGCATCGAGACCGTGGCCCTCGCCGAGGAGGCCGCCTTCCTCAAGACACTGAAGGCCGGCACGAACATCCTCGACACGGCCATCACGGACACCAAGGAGTCCGGCGGCACCGTGCTCGCCGGCGACAAGGCCTTCCTGCTCCACGACACCTGGGGCTTCCCGATCGACCTCACCCTCGAGATGGCCGCCGAACAGGGCCTGTCCGTGGACGAGGACGGCTTCCGCCGCCTGATGAAGGAGCAGCGGGACAAGGCCAAGGCCGACGCCCGCGCCAAGAAGACCGGTCACGCGGACCTCGGCGCCTACCGGCAGATCGCCGACGCCGCCGGTGAGACCGACTTCATCGGGTACGACCGGACCGAGGGGGAGTCGAGGATCGTCGGCATCCTGGTCGACGGTGTGTCGTCGCCCGCCGCCACCGAGGGCGACGAGGTCGAGATCGTTCTCGACCGCACCCCGTTCTACGCCGAGGGCGGTGGCCAGATCGGCGACACCGGGCGCATCAGGGTGGACAGCGGCGCGATCGTCGAGGTCCGTGACTGCCAGAAGCCCGTCCCGGGCGTGTACGTCCACAAGGGCGTCGTCCAGGTCGGCGAGGTCACCGTCGGCGCCCAGGCCCAGGCCATCATCGACACCCGTCGGCGGACGGCCATCGCCCGCGCCCACTCGGCCACGCACCTCACCCACCAGGCCCTGCGCGACGCCCTCGGCCCGACGGCCGCCCAGGCCGGCTCCGAGAACCAGCCGGGCCGCTTCCGCTTCGACTTCGGTTCGCCCTCGGCCGTCCCCACGGCCGTCATGACCGACGTCGAGCAGAAGATCAACGAGGTGCTCGCCCGTGACCTGGACGTGCACGCCGAGATCCTGAGCCTCGACGAGGCCAAGAAGCAGGGCGCCATCGCCGAGTTCGGCGAGAAGTACGGCGAGCGGGTGCGCGTCGTGACGATCGGCGACTTCTCCAAGGAGCTGTGCGGCGGCACGCACGTCCACAACACCGCCCAGCTCGGCCTGGTCAAGCTGCTCGGTGAGTCCTCGATCGGCTCCGGTGTGCGCCGCATCGAGGCCCTGGTCGGTGTCGACGCCTACAACTTCCTCGCCAAGGAGCACACGGTCGTCGCCCAGCTCCAGGAGCTGATCAAGGGCCGTCCGGAGGAGCTCCCGGAGAAGGTGTCCGCCATGCTCGGCAAGCTGAAGGACGCCGAGAAGGAGATCGACAAGTTCCGCGCGGAGAAGGTCCTGCAGGCCGCCGCCGGTCTCGCCGGCTCCGCCAAGGACGTCCGCGGTGTCGCCCTGGTCACCGGGCAGGTCCCGGACGGCACGGGCGCGGACGACCTGCGCAAGCTGGTCCTCGACGTACGCGGCCGCATCCAGGGCGGCCGGGCCGTCGTCGTGGCCCTGTTCACCACGGCGGGCGGCAAGCCGCTCACGGTCATCGCCACCAACGAGGCGGCCCGCGAGCGCGGTCTCAAGGCCGGCGACCTGGTCCGTACGGCCGCCAAGACCCTCGGCGGCGGCGGTGGCGGCAAGCCGGACGTCGCGCAGGGCGGCGGCCAGAACCCGGCCGCCATCGGTGAGGCCATGGACGCCGTCGAACGCCTGGTCGGCGAGACGGCCAAGTGAGCGCGGACAGGCACGTGGGCACGGACGGTCCGGGCAGTGGGGACGGCCGGGGCATGCGCCGCGGCCGCCGGCTCGCGATCGACGTCGGGGACGCGCGGATCGGAGTCGCCTCGTGCGACCCCGACGGAATCCTCGCGACCCCGGTCGAGACCGTGCCGGGACGGGACGTGCCCGCAGCCCAGCGCCGGCTGAGGCAACTGGTCGAGGAGTACGAGCCGATCGAGGTCGTCGTCGGACTGCCCCGCTCCCTCAAGGGGGGCGAGGGCCCGGCCGCCGTGAAGGTCCGTGGCTTCGCCCAGGACCTCGCCCGGTCGATCGCGCCGGTCGCGGTCAGACTCCTCGACGAGAGAATGACCACGGTGACGGCCGGCCAGGGACTGCGCGCCTCGGGTGTGAAGTCGAAGAAGGGCAGGTCGGTCATCGATCAGGCGGCCGCTGTGATCATCCTTCAACAGGCCTTGGAATCCGAACGGGTGTCAGGTAATCCACCTGGCGAGGGCGTCGAAGTGGTCATCTGATCGCGATACGGTAACGTTCCGCGCGATGTGGTGGTGTTCGAACAGCCACCGCACAGCAAATGAGGCGAACGGGAGCCTAGCCACAGCGCCAGCCGCCATCGCCTCGCGGCTCTAGGGGATCGATGACTGAGTATGGCCGGGGCCCAGGCTCCGAACCGTGGCATCCGGAGGACCCGTTGTACGGGGACGGCGGATGGGGAGGACAGGCCGCCGACGGCCAGTCCCCCTACGGCGGCCAGCCGCAGCACCATCCGCAGCAGCCGGGACAGCAGCAGGCGCAGTACGGCGGCTGGAGCGACGGTCAGCAGGGCGGCTACGGCCGGCAGCAGTTCGATGCCGCGGGGCCGCAGCAGCCGCAGCAGCAGTACCCCGACCAGGGACAGCAGTACCCCGACCAGGGACAGCAGCAGTACCCCGGCCAGGGACAGCAGCAGTACGGCGACCAGGGGCAGCAGCAGTACGCGGGGCAGTACACCGGCCACGACCAGCAGCAGTACGTCGACCCGGGACAGCAGCAGTTCCACGGCCAGGACCAGCGGCAGTACCACGACGGCGGCTGGAACGACGGGACCCAGCACCAGGTCGCGTACGCCGCCGACCCGACCGACCCGTACGCGAACCAGGCCGCCGCCTACGGTGGTGAGCAGCCCGACTTCTACAACACCCCCGACGCGTACCCGCCGCCGGAGCCGCCCGCCCGCCGCCGCGCCGAGCCCGAGCCGGCCCCTACCGACTGGGATCCGGGCCCGGACCAGGGCGAGCACGCCTTCTTCGCGGGGGGCGACGACGATGACGACGACTCCGTCGACGACGATCCGAAAGCCGGCCGCGGCGACCGGAAGGGCCGGGGCGGCAAGGGCGGCACGACCAAGAAGCGCCGCAGCGGCTGCGCCTGCCTGGTGGTGGTGCTCGTCTTCGGCGGCGGTGTCGGAAGTGTCGGTTACTTCGGGTATCAGTTCTACCAAAAACGTTTCGGCCCGGCTCCGGACTACGTGGGCGGCGGCACCGGCGAGGTGACCGTCAACATTCCGAAGGGCTCGGGCGGTTTCGCGATCGGGCAGGCGCTCAAGGAGGCCGGCGTCATCAAGAGCGTCGACGCCTTCGTGTCCGCGCAGCAGACCAACCCCGACGGGACGAAGATCCAGGCCGGGGCCTATCTGCTGAAGAAAGAGATGTCGGCCGCCAGTGCCGTCAAGCTCATGCTCGACCCCAAGAGCCAGAACAACGTGGTCGTTGTTCCTGGCGAACGCAACATCCTCGTCTACAAGAAGATCGACGAGAAGCTCGCACTTCCCGACGGCACCACCGCCAAGCTCGCCAAGAAGGAATACAAGAGCCTCGGACTTCCCAGCTGGGCGAACAACAACAAGAACATCAAGGAACCGCTGGAAGGATTCCTCTACCCGGCGACCTATCCCGCCGCCAAGGGGATGAAGCCGGAATTCGTCCTGAAGCAGATGGTCACCCAGGCCGTGGAGAACTACAGGAAGCTGAACGTCGAGGCGAAGGCCAAGGAATTCGGCCTCTCCGACCCGCTGCAACTCGTCACGGTCGCCAGCATGGTCCAGGCCGAGGGCAAGACCCACGACGACTTCCGCAAGATGGCCGAGGTGATCTACAACCGCCTCAAGTCCACGAACACGCAGACCAACCAGTTCCTCCAGTTCGACTCGACCTTCAATTACCTGAAGGGTCAGAGCAACATCCACATCAGCGAGTCCGAGATCAACAACAACAAGGACCCGTACAACACGTACACGAACAGGGGCCTGCCTCCCGGTCCGATCGGCAACCCCGGTGACGACGCCTTCAAGGCCGCGCTGAACCCGACCGACGACGGCTGGATCTACTTCGTGGCGACCGACGGCCAGAACAACACCGAATTCGCCAAGACCTACGCCGAATTCCAGAGGCTCAAGGACAAGTTCAATGAGAGTTCGGGCCGCTGAAGCCCGGCGGGCGGCCGTCCTCGGTTCGCCGATCGCCCACTCCCTCTCGCCGGTGCTGCACCGCGCCGCGTACCGGGAACTGGGACTCGACGACTGGACCTACGACCGTTTCGAGGTCGACGAGGAGGCGCTGCCGGGCTTCCTGGAGGAGCTCGGCGCCGAGTGGGCGGGGCTCTCGCTGACCATGCCGCTCAAACGGGCCGTCATCCCGCTCCTGGACGGGATCAGTGCGACGGCGGCCTCCGTCGAGGCCGTCAACACCGTCGTCCTCACCGACGACGGACGCCGCGTCGGCGACAACACGGACATCCCCGGGATGGTCGCCGCCCTGCGCGAGCACGGCATCGAGCAGGTGGAGTCCGCAGCCGTCCTGGGCGCCGGGGCCACCGCCTCGTCCGCTCTGGCCGCCCTGGCACGTGTGTGTACCGGCGAGGTCGTCGCGTACGTCCGCAGCGCCGAGCGCGCCGCCGAGATGCGGCAGTGGGGCGAACGGCTCGACGTCACGGTCCGCACCGCGGACTGGGCGGACGCCGAGCAGGCCCTGCGCGCCCCGCTGGTGATCGCCACGACCCCGGCGGGCACCACGGACGCGCTGGCCGCCGCGGTCCCGGAGCGGCCCGCGACCCTCTTCGACGTGCTCTACGACCCGTGGCCCACCGGACTCGCCGCCCGCTGGTCGGCGTACGGCGGCGCCGTCGTCGGCGGCCTCGACCTGCTCGTGCACCAGGCCGTGCTCCAGGTCGAACAAATGACCGGACGCTCCCCGGCCCCGCTGGCCGCCATGCGGAAGGCGGGCGAACACGCGCTCGCCCGCCGCTGAGCACCCTCCGGCCGGACCGCCCGGGCACCCTTGGACCGGTGCGTCCTGACACCCTCCGGCCGGACCGGACACGTCCGCCTGATGGACCTGAGGCCGGACGGGAGGCCCGGCCATGGGAGGATCGGGGATGGCGGGCCAGGGCCGCGCACCCGGTCGCGCCGTCGCCGTACGCGAGGACGCGTGTACGCAGCAGCAGTACCAGGGCGCGAGCATGAGGAGCACCGTTGAGCAGGTTGCGCTGGCTGACCGCGGGGGAGTCCCACGGTCCCGCACTCGTCGCGACGCTGGAGGGTCTTCCCGCCGGCGTTCCGATCACCACGGACATGGTGGCGGACCACCTCGCCCGGCGGCGCCTGGGCTATGGACGCGGTGCCCGGATGAAGTTCGAGCGTGACGAGGTCACCTTCCTCGGCGGAGTCCGGCACGGGCTCACCCTCGGCTCGCCGGTGGCCGTCATGGTCGGCAACACCGAGTGGCCCAAGTGGGAGCAGGTCATGGCGGCCGACCCGGTCGATCCGGCGATCCTCGCCGAGCTGGCCCGCAACGCCCCGCTGACCCGGCCCCGGCCCGGCCACGCCGACCTCGCGGGCATGCAGAAGTACGGCTTCGACGAGGCCCGCCCGATCCTGGAGCGCGCCTCCGCCCGCGAGACCGCCGCCCGCGTGGCCCTCGGCGCCGTGGCCCGCTCCTACCTGAAGGAGACGGCCGGGATCGAGATCGTCTCGCACGTCGTGGAGCTCGCCGCGGCGAAGGCGCCGTACGGCGTCTACCCCACGCCCTCGGACGTCGAGAGGCTCGACGCCGACCCGGTGCGCTGCCTCGACGGCGACGCGTCGGAGGCGATGGTCGCGGAGATCGACCAGGCCCACAAGGACGGTGACACGCTCGGCGGCGTCGTCGAGGTGCTCGCGTACGGCGTTCCCGTGGGCCTCGGCTCGCACGTCCACTGGGACCGGCGGCTCGACGCCCGGCTCGCCGCCGCGCTCATGGGCATCCAGGCCATCAAGGGCGTCGAGGTCGGAGACGGCTTCGAACTGGCCCGGGTGCCCGGGTCCAAGGCCCACGACGAGATCGTCCACAGCGAGGACGGCATCCGCCGCACCACCGGCCGCTCCGGCGGCACCGAGGGCGGTCTGACCACCGGCGAGCTGCTGCGCGTCCGCGCCGCGATGAAGCCGATCGCGACCGTGCCGCGCGCGCTGGCCACGATCGACGTGGCCACCGGCGAGGCGGCCAAGGCCCACCACCAGCGCTCCGACGTGTGCGCGGTCCCGGCCGCCGGCATCGTCGCCGAGGCCATGGTCGCCCTGGTCCTCGCGGACGCGGTCGCGGAGAAGTTCGGCGGCGACAGCGTTCCCGAGACGCGGCGCAACGTCGAGTCGTACCTCGAGAACCTGGTCGTACGGTGACCGCGGGACCGCTGGTCGTGCTGGTCGGCCCGATGGGCGTCGGCAAGTCCACGGTGGGCGCCCTGGTCGCCGAGCGGCTCGGCTGCGCCTACCGGGACACGGACGACGACATCGTGGCCGAACAGGGCCGCACCATCGCCGACATCTTCGTCGACGACGGAGAACCGGTCTTCCGCGCCCTCGAGAGGGACGCGGTCGGCCGGGCGCTGGCCGGGCACGACGGCGTACTGGCGCTCGGCGGCGGCTCGATCCTCGACGAGGACACCCGCGCGCTGCTCACCGCGCACCGGGTCGTCTACCTCTCGATGGAGGTCGAGGAGGCGGTCCAGCGCACCGGCCTGAACGCCGCCCGGCCGCTGCTCGCCGTCAACCCGCGCCGGCAGTGGCGCGAGCTGATGGAGGCGCGCCGCCACCTGTACACCGAAGTCGCCAGCGCGGTCGTGCCCACCGACGGCCGCACCCCCGAAGAGGTCGCCCAAGCCGTCCTCGACGCACTGGAGTTGAAGGAAGCATGAGCGAGGCAGTGACGCGTATCCAGGTCGGCGGCACCGCGGGCACCGACCCCTACGAGGTCCTGGTCGGCCGTCAGCTCCTCGGCGAGCTCGGCGGGCTGATCGGCGAGCGGGCCAAGCGCGTCGCGGTCGTCCACCCCGAGGCGCTCGCCGAGACCGGCGAGGCGCTGCGGGCCGATCTGGCCGGGCAGGGCTTCGAGGCCGTCGCCATCCAGGTGCCGAACGCGGAGGAGGCCAAGACCGCCGAGGTCGCCGCCTACTGCTGGAAGGCGCTGGGCCAGTCCGGCTTCACCCGTACCGACGTGATCGTCGGCGTGGGCGGCGGCGCCACCACGGACCTGGCCGGTTTCGTGGCGGCGACCTGGCTGCGCGGAGTGCGCTGGATCGCCGTCCCCACCACCGTGCTCGGCATGGTGGACGCGGCGGTCGGCGGCAAGACCGGTATCAACACCGCCGAGGGAAAGAACCTCGTCGGCGCCTTCCACCCGCCCGCGGGCGTGCTCTGCGACCTGGCCGCGCTCGACTCGCTGCCGGTCAACGACTTCGTCTCCGGCCTCGCCGAGATCATCAAGGCCGGCTTCATCGCCGACCCGGCGATCCTGGAGCTCATCGAATCCGACCCGGAGGCGGCCCGCACACCCGCGGGGCCGCACACCGCCGAGCTGATCGAGCGCTCCATCAAGGTCAAGGCCGAGGTCGTCTCCGGCGACCTCAGGGAGTCGGGGCTGCGCGAGATCCTCAACTACGGGCACACCCTCGCGCACGCCATCGAGAAGAACGAGCGCTACAAGTGGCGGCACGGCGCCGCCGTCGCCGTCGGCATGCACTTCGCCGCCGAACTCGGCCGGCTCGCGGGCCGGCTGGACGACGCGACCGCCGACCGGCACCGCACCATCCTCGAATCCGTGGGTCTCCCGCTGAGCTACCGCCACGACCAGTGGCCCAAGCTCCTGGAGAACATGAAGGTCGACAAGAAGTCGCGCGGCGACCTGCTGCGCTTCATCGTCCTCGACGGGCTGGCCAAGCCGACCGTCCTGGAGGGTCCCGACCCGGCCGTGCTCCTCGCCGCCTACGGCGAAGTGGGGGAGTAACGCCCAACGGGCCCTCACTTGGGCGGATTTGCTCCCGGCTCAGGGGCACTTCTCACCTTCCCCGGCCGTTCACACAACGGCGGCCGGGGAAGGTACCGTTCGGTAGGGGCGCCTCCCGCGCCCTCTAGGGTGGGGGAGAGCGGTTCGGGACCGAGGCCCCGCCCGCCAGCGCCCATCGCCTGTACGAGACGGAGTGGCACCGGATGCAGCACGCAGTGGGGGCTCCGCTGCCGCCGCCCCACCAGCCGGGGCACGGACCGGGCGCCGGCTGGCCGCCGGCCGCGCAGCACCCGGGGCACCCGGGCGGACACCCCGGCCCCGCACCCGTTCCCGGCTTCGCCGGCCCGCCGCCGGGACCTCCGGCGCCGCCGTCGCACCTGCCGCATCCCGCGCCCCCGCAGCACGCCCCCGTGCCGCCCGCGCCCGACACCACGGGGCATGTGCAACTGCCCCCGGGCGGCCCGGTCGGCATGCCGAGCGCGCCCCCCGCCACGGGCGCCCCCGATCCCACGGCGACCACGCTCGCCGTGCTGCTCATCGGCCCCGCGGGCGCTGGCAAGACCAGCGTCGCCAAGTACTGGGCGGACCACCGCCGCGTCCCGACGGCCCACATCAGCCTCGACGACGTCCGCGAGTGGGTGCGTTCCGGGTTCGCCGACCCCCAGTCCGGGTGGAACGACCACTCGGAGGCGCAGTACCGCCTGGCCCGCCGCACCTGCGGCTTCGCCGCGCGCAACTTCCTGGCGAACGGCATCTCCTGCATCCTCGACGACGCCGTCTTCCCGGACCGCCCGGTCGTCGGCCTCGGCGGCTGGAAGCGGCACGTCGGGCCGGGGCTGCTGCCCGTCGTCCTGCTGCCGGGCCTGGAGATAGTCCTGGAGCGCAACGCGGAGCGCTCCGGAAACCGCCGCCTCACCGACGAGGAAGTCGCCCGCATCCACGGACGCATGGCCGGCTGGTACGGCTCGGGGCTGCCCATCATCGACAACTCGCAGCTCGACGTGCCGGCCACGGCCCGGGTCCTGGACGACGTACTCGCCCGCTCGATCGCCAGCCCCCCGCAGTGGTAGTCCGGCTCTGACGGCACGGCATGACACGGCGTCCACGGCACGGCGTCCGGGGTGACCTCACGGTCGCGTGCGGGCCGAGTCGACGTCGGTGCGGTGCGGTGCGGTGCGGTGCGACGCCGTGCGGTGCGGTGCCGTGCCGTGTCATGCCGTACGCGTCCGCGTGTGCCGCGCGGACATCCGCCGACGCCGGCCGGACACACGCCGGCATCGGTACCTTCACGGATGCCGAAGCACGCCGGCCCGCGCGCGAAGCCCCGCCGGAGCACGGCGCCGTCCGGGCGCGCGTCGGCATCTCCGTGGTGACTCCGGCGTCGGCCGGGCGCGCGTCACGACACCCGGCGGTACCTTCCGGCAGCCACGGCAGCCACGGCAGCCCCGGCAACCCGGGCCTCCTCGCGGCCCCGTGCCCCCACGCGCCCGTCCGGCCCCGCTGAACCGGCGGTATCCGTTCGGCGCTCGTAGGCTCGATCCATGTCAGAGGTGTACGCGGCTCGACGCGAGCGGCTGAGGGAGCGCTGTACGGCGGGCGGCAGCGCGACCGCGCTCGTCACGCGCCCCGCCAACGTGAGGTATCTCGCGGGGGCGGCCCCGCGTGGTGCCGTCCTCCTGCTGGGCAGGGGAGAGGACCTGCTGCTGTGCGCAGGTCCGCCGGCCGAGGAGGCGGGCGCGGGACGTCCGGACGAGGCGCTACGGGTACAGGCGCTCTCGGGTCCGGGCGGGGACCCTGCCGTCGCCGCGGCCGATGTCGCCACCGCCCAGGGAGCCGATTCGCTGGCCGTGGAGGAACACCACCTGACCGTGACCCGGCACCGGGCCATCGGGTCGGTGGCGCCGCGTCTGCGCCTGAGCGACCTGGGCGCCGCGGTCGAACAGCTCCGCGTGATCAAGGACGAGGAGGAGATCTCCTGTCTGCGGATCGGCGCCGAGATCGCCGACCAGGCGCTCGGGGAACTCCTCGAATCCATCCTCGTCGGCCGGACGGAGCGCCATCTGGCCCTCGAACTGGAGCGCCGACTGGTCGACCACGGCGCCGACGGACCGGCCTTCGCGACCTCGGTGGGTACCGGGCCGAACTCCGGGAGATGCGGGCACCGGCCCACGGACCGGCGGGTCGAGGAGGGCGATTTCCTGTCCGTCTGTCTCGGCGCTACCTATCGCGGCTACCGCTGCGAGGTCGGCCGGACCTTCGTGATCGGCACCTCGCCCGCGGACTGGCAGATCGCCCTCTACGACCTCGTCTTCGCCGCCCAGCGGGCCGGACGCGAGGCGCTGGTGCCCGGCGTCGCCTACCGTGACGTGGACCGCGCGGCCCGCCAGGTGCTCGATTCCGCGGGGTACGCGGAGGCCCTTCCCTCACTGACGGGGCACGGTGTCGGGCTCGAAATCGACGAGGACCCGCAGCTGGCCCCCGCGGCCATGGGTAAACTGGACGCTTGCGTGCCGGTCACCGTCGAACCGGGGGTCCACCTCCCGGGCCGGGGCGGTGTCAGGATCGATGACACGCTCGTCGTACGCCCCGAGGCGGACGGCGGACCCGAGCTACTCACCATCACGACCAAGGAACTGCTCGCGCTCTAGCCCCGGCTGTGCGCGTGTCCCGGGGTCGTCCACGTCAGTCCAGGAGATTCCGCAACCGTGGCTTCCACGAACGACCTCAAGAACGGCCTGGTGCTCAAGCTCGACGGAGGCCAGCTCTGGTCCGTCGTCGAGTTCCAGCACGTCAAGCCCGGCAAGGGCCCGGCCTTCGTGCGCACCAAGCTGAAGAACGTGCTCTCCGGCAAGGTCGTCGACAAGACGTTCAACGCCGGCGTCAAGGTCGAGACGGCCACGATCGACAAGCGCGACATGCAGTTCTCGTACATGGACGGCGAGTACTTCGTCTTCATGGACATGGACACGTACGACCAGCTCATGGTCGACCGCAAGTCCGTCGGTGACGCCGCCAACTTCCTGATCGAGGGCTTCACGGCCACCGTGGCGCAGCACGAGGGCGAGGTGCTCTTCGTCGAGCTGCCGGCCGCCGTCGAGCTCGTCATCCAGGAGACCGAGCCGGGTGTCCAGGGCGACCGCTCCACCGGTGGCACCAAGCCCGCCACCCTGGAGACCGGCCACCAGATCCAGGTCCCGCTCTTCATCACCACCGGTGAGAAGATCAAGGTCGACACCCGCACGAGCGACTACCTCGGCCGGGTGAACAGCTAACCGTGGCTGCCCGCAACACGGCCCGCAAGCGCGCCTTCCAGATCCTCTTCGAGGGCGACCAGCGCGGAGTGGACGTCCTGACGGTCCTCGCGGACTGGATCCGGCACTCCCGGAACGACACCCGGCAGCCTCCGGTCAGCGAGTACACGATGGAGCTGGTCGAGGGCTACGCCACCAAGGCGAGGCGGATCGACGAGCTCATCGCGACCTACGCCGTCGACTGGACGCTGGACAGGATGCCGGTCGTCGACCGCAACATCCTGCGCCTCGGCGCCTACGAGCTGATCTGGGTCGACGCGACCCCCGACGCGGTGGTGCTGGACGAGGCGGTGCAGCTGGCCAAGGAGTTCTCCACGGACGAGTCGCCCTCGTTCGTCAACGGCCTGCTGGGCCGGCTCAAGGACCTGAAGCCGTCGCTCCGCCGCGACGACACCTGACCCTCGCCCGGTCGAGGCTCGTCCGCACGGCCTGGAAACAGGTGGGAAAACGCCGGAGGGCCCGCAGCGCGTTCGCTGCGGGCCCTCCGGCGTTCCTGTGCCCACGCGGGCCCCGAGGCCCGCAGAACGCCGCCGGGGTGGCCGGAACCAAGAGGTCCCGGCCACCCCGGCGGCACGTTTCTGCTGAGCTGTGCGAAGGGGTCTCAGACCTCTTCGTGGGCGACGGCGCGGCGCGCGTCCGCGTCCAGCACACCCCAGCTGATCAGCTGCTCGGTGAGGACCGAGGGCGACTGGTCGTAGATGACGGCGAGGGTGCGCAGGTCGTCCTGGCGGATCGAGAGCACCTTGCCGTTGTAGTCACCGCGCTGCGACTGGATCGTCGCGGCGTAGCGCTGGAGGGGTCCCGCCTTCTCGGCCGGCACATGGGCCAGGCGCTCCAGGTCGAGGACGAGCTTCGGCGGCGGCTCGGCGGCTCCACCCGGAGTGGTGCCGGGCAGCAGCTCCTGCACGGGGACCCCGTAGAAATCGGCCAGTTCGGCAAGACGCTGCACGGTCACGGCGCGGTCGCCTCGCTCGTAGGAACCGACCACGACCGCCTTCCAGCGTCCCTGGGACTTCTCCTCGACTCCGTGGAGGGAAAGGCCCTGCTGGGTGCGGATGGCCCGGAGCTTGGCCCCGAGCTGTTTGGCGTATTCGCTGGACATATAGCTCCCCGGACGCTGTATCAACGTGCGGCTCGGCCGCGCGGCTGGTGACTCTGGTGACTCACTGTGAGGTTACGCAGCGTTACTCTCCCCCGTCAAGCCGAATGGTCCGCACCGACCGCTCCACGGGGGTCACCCGGGGTGGCTCGAAGGGGGGTGATCAGGCGCGTTGCCGGGCTGGTAGCGTGGATGGCGCAAATCCGACGTCCTTTAATGATCCGTCCCGTGAGGCGGAGAAGGAGGTCCGTTTCCTATGGACTCTGAGCATGACAAGCAGCAGTACGCGGCCGGTGCGCGGCCCGTCCTCGAAGGCCCCGACATCGCGCGGGTGCTGACCCGCATCGCCCACGAGATCGTCGAGCGCGCCAAGGGCGCCGACGACGTGGTGCTCCTCGGCATTCCGACCCGGGGCGTCTTCCTGGCCCGCAGGCTGGCCGACAAGCTCGCGGAGATCACCGGCCGCAAGATCCCGGTGGGCTCGCTCGACATCACCATGTACCGCGACGACCTGCGCATGCATCCGCCGCGAGCGCTGGCCCGTACCGAGATCCCCGGCGACGGCATCGACGGCCGGCTCGTCGTCCTCGTGGACGACGTGCTCTTCTCGGGGCGCACGATCCGCGCCGCGCTGGACGCGCTGAACGACATCGGCCGCCCGCGCGCCGTGCAGCTCGCGGTCCTCGTCGACCGCGGCCACCGCGAACTGCCCATCCGCGCCGACTACGTCGGCAAGAACCTCCCCACGTCGCTGCGGGAGACGGTCAAGGTCCAGCTCGCCGAGGAGGACGGTCGCGACACCGTGCTGCTCGGTGCGAAGCGGATCTCCCCGGACGCACAGCAGTAGCACTCCGGGCGTCCGTCACCGCGGTACGCCCTCCGAGTGCGCCTGCGCGCCCGCACGCCCGCCGCGGCGCTTCCGGGGCACACCCCCGCGCGTCCGCCTCCCGAACTGAACTGCCTTACGGAGCCTGACAGATGCAGCGTCATCTCATCTCGGCCGCCGACCTCACCCGCGACGACGCCGTCCTGATCCTCGACACCGCCGAGGAGATGGCCCGGGTCGCCGACCGGCCGATCAAGAAGCTGCCGACCCTGCGCGGCCGCACCGTCGTCAACCTCTTCTTCGAGGACTCGACCCGCACCCGGATCTCCTTCGAGGCCGCCGAGAAGCGGCTCTCCGCGGACGTCATCAACTTCACCGCCAAGGGATCGAGCGTCTCCAAGGGCGAGTCCCTCAAGGACACCGCCCAGACCCTCGAAGCCATGGGCGTCGACGCCGTCGTCATCCGGCACGGCGCCTCCGGAGCCCCCTACCGGCTCGCCACCTCCGGCTGGATCGACGCCGCCGTCATCAACGCGGGCGACGGCACCCACCAGCACCCCACGCAGGCCCTGCTGGACGCCTTCACCATGCGCCGCCGGCTGGTCGGCCGCGACGCCGGGATCGGCCAGGACCTGGCCGGCAAGCGCATCACGATCGTCGGCGACGTCCTGCACAGCCGCGTCGCCCGCTCCAACGTCGACCTGCTGCACACCCTCGGCGCCGAGGTCACGCTCGTCGCCCCGCCGACCCTGGTGCCGGTCGGCGTCGGGACCTGGCCCTGCGAGGTCTCCTACGACCTCGACAGCACCCTCGCCAAGTCCGACGCGGTGATGATGCTGCGCGTCCAGCGCGAGCGGATGAACGCCGCGTTCTTCCCGACCGAGCGCGAGTACTCGCGGCGCTACGGCCTCGACGGCGAGCGCATGGCGAAGATGCCCGAGCACGCCATCGTGATGCACCCCGGCCCGATGGTCCGCGGCATGGAGATCACCGCCGAGGTGGCCGACTCCGACCGCTGCACCGTCGTGGAGCAGGTCGCCAACGGCGTCTCCATCCGCATGGCCGTCCTGTACCTGCTGCTGGGCGGCAACGAGCCCGCCGTCACCCACACCCGCACCGAGGAGAAGTAAGAAGAATGAGCAAGATCCTGATCCGTGGTGCGAAGGTGCTCGGCGGCGAACCGCAGGACGTCCTGATCGACGGCGGCCTCGTCGCCGAGATCGGCACCGGGTTGTCCGCCGAGGGCGCCGAGGTCGTCGAGGCGGACGGCAAGGTGCTCCTGCCGGGCCTCGTCGACCTGCACACCCATCTGCGCGAGCCCGGCCGTGAGGACTCCGAGACCGTCCTGACCGGCACCCGGGCCGCGGCGAGCGGCGGCTACACCGCCGTGTTCGCGATGGCCAACACCTTCCCCGTCGCCGACACCGCCGGTGTCGTCGAGCAGGTCTACCGGCTCGGCCGGGAACACGGCTACTGCGACGTGCAGCCCATCGGCGCCGTCACGGTCGGTCTTGAGGGCAGGAAGCTCGCCGAGCTGGGCGCGATGCACGAGTCCGCCGCCGGCGTCACGGTCTTCTCGGACGACGGCAAGTGCGTGGACGACGCGGTGATCATGCGCCGGGCGCTGGAGTACGTGAAGGCCTTCGGCGGCGTCGTCGCCCAGCACGCGCAGGAACCCCGCCTCACCGAGGGCGCCCAGATGAACGAGGGCGTCGTCTCCGCCGAACTGGGTCTCGGCGGCTGGCCCGCGGTGGCCGAGGAATCGATCATCGCCCGGGACGTCCTGCTCGCCGAGCACGTCGGCTCACGCGTCCACATCTGCCACCTGTCGACCGCCGGCAGCGTCGAGATCGTGCGCTGGGCCAAGTCCCGCGGCATCGACGTGACCGCCGAGGTCACCCCGCACCACCTCCTCCTCACCGACGAGCTGGTGCGCACGTACGACCCGGTCTACAAGGTCAACCCGCCGCTGCGGACCGAGCGGGACGTGATGGCCCTGCGCGAGGCGCTCGCCGACGGCACGATCGACATCGTCGCCACCGACCACGCGCCGCACCCGCACGAGGACAAGGACTGCGAGTGGGCCGCCGCCGCCATGGGCATGGTGGGCCTGGAGACCGCGCTGTCCGTCGTCCAGCAGACGATGGTCGAGACCGGCCTGCTCGACTGGACCGGCGTCGCCGACCGGATGTCCGCCGCACCCGCGCGCATCGGGCGGGCCGACGGGCACGGCCGTCCCGTCTCGGTGGGCGAGCCCGCCAACCTCACGCTCGTCGACACCGCATACCGTGGGTCCGTGGACCCCGCGGGCTTCGCCTCGCGCAGCCGCAACACCCCCTACGCGGGCCGTGAGCTGCCGGGCAGGGTCACCCACACCTGGCTGCGGGGCAAGGCCACCCTCGTCGACGGGAAGCTCGCGTGACATCTCTCATCCCGATGGCCGCCTCCCTGGCGGCCGAACAGAAGTCGGCCGAAGTGACCGACTGGGCCGCCCGGATCGGCTGGCTCGTCGGACTCGCCCTCTTCGTCGCCCTCGTCTACTGGCTGATGCGCGAGGGCTGGAAGTGGCGCGGCACCCTGCAGAGCGACCTGCCGGAGCTGCCCACCGCGCCGGACGACCCCGGCCCGGCGAGACTGGGCATGAGCGGCCGCTACCACGGCTCCACCACCGCCGGGCAGTGGCTCGACCGCATCGTCGCGCACGGCCTGGGCACCCGCAGCCGGGCCGAGCTCACGCTGACGGACGCGGGACTGGACGTCGTACGCCCCGGCGCGGCCGACTTCTTCGTCCCCGCCGCGGCACTGCGCGAGGCCCGGCTCGACAAGGGCATCGCGGGCAAGGTCCTCACCGAGGGCGGCCTGCTCGTCGTCACCTGGGCACACGGCGACCGGCTGATCGACTCCGGCTTCCGCTCCGACCGCGCGGCCGAGCACGGCGAGTGGGTCGACACCCTGAACGACATGATCAGCAAGAGCACCGACACGGAAGGCGCACGATGACGACCTCCATCCAGGGAGCCGCCTCGCGGAGGCACAAGGCAGCTCCCGCCGTACTCGTCCTGGAGGACGGCCGGATCTTCCGCGGCCGCGCCTACGGGGCCGTGGGGGTGACCTTCGGCGAAGCCGTGTTCTCCACCGGGATGACCGGCTACCAGGAGACCCTCACCGACCCGTCGTACCACCGCCAGGTCGTCGTCATGACCGCCCCGCACGTCGGCAACACCGGGGTCAACGACGAGGACCCCGAGTCGCGGCGGATCTGGGTCGCCGGCTACGTCGTCCGCGACCCCGCGCGCGTGCCCTCGAACTGGCGCTCCCGCCGCTCGCTCGACGAGGAACTGCGCAAGCAGGGCGTCGTCGGCATCAGCGGCGTCGACACCCGCGCCCTCACCCGCCACCTGCGCGAGCGCGGCGCCATGCGCGTCGGCATCTTCTCCGGGAACGCGCTGCCCGACGAGGGCACCATGCTCGGCGAAGTGCGCCAGGCGCCCGAGATGCAGGGCGCGAACCTCGCCGCGGAGGTCGCCACCAAGGAGACGTACGTCGTCCCGGCGATCGGCGAGAAGAGGTTCACCGTCGCCGCCGTCGACCTGGGCATCAAGGGCATGACCCCGCGCCGGATGGCCGAACGCGGCATCGAGGTGCACGTGCTCCCCGCCACGGCCACGGCCGAGGACGTGTACGCCGTGAACCCCGACGGAGTGTTCTTCTCCAACGGTCCCGGCGACCCGGCAACCGCCGAAGGACCGGTCTCCGTGATGCGCGAGGTGCTCGCCCGCAGGACGCCCCTGTTCGGCATCTGCTTCGGCAACCAGATCCTCGGCCGCGCGCTCGGCTTCGGCACCTACAAGCTGAAGTACGGCCACCGGGGCATCAACCAGCCCGTGCAGGACCGTACGACCGGCAAGGTCGAGGTCACCGCGCACAACCACGGCTTCGCCGTCGACGCGCCGCTCGACAGGATCTCCGAGACCCCCTACGGCCGCGCCGAGGTCTCCCACGTCTGCCTGAACGACCAGGTCGTCGAGGGGCTCCACCTCCTCGACCAGCCGGCCTTCAGCGTCCAGTACCACCCCGAAGCGGCAGCCGGCCCGCACGACGCCGCCTACCTGTTCGACCGCTTCGTATCCCTGATGGAGGGCCAGCGTGCCTAAGCGCACCGATATCCAGTCCGTCCTGGTCATCGGCTCCGGCCCGATCGTCATCGGCCAGGCCGCCGAGTTCGACTACTCCGGCACCCAGGCGTGCCGCATCCTGCGCGCCGAGGGCCTGCGGGTCATCCTGGTCAACTCCAACCCGGCGACGATCATGACCGACCCGGAGATCGCCGACGCCACCTACATCGAGCCGATCACCCCCGAGTTCGTCGAGAAGATCATCGCCAAGGAGCGCCCCGACGCGCTGCTGCCCACCCTCGGCGGCCAGACGGCCCTCAACACGGCCATCTCGCTGCACGGCGCCGGAACGCTCGACAAGTACGGCGTCGAACTCATCGGCGCCAACGTCGAGGCGATCAACAAGGGCGAGGACCGCGAGCTCTTCAAGGGCGTCGTCGAGGCCGTGCGCGAGAAGATCGGGCACGGCGAGTCCGCCCGCTCCGTCATCTGCCACTCCATGGACGACGTGATCGCGGGCGTCGACACGCTCGGCGGCTACCCCGTCGTCGTCCGTCCCTCCTTCACGATGGGCGGCGCCGGCTCCGGCTTCGCCCACGACGAGGAGG
The DNA here is from genome assembly GCF_009498275.1 of Streptomyces fagopyri. NCBI lineage: Bacteria > Bacillati > Actinomycetota > Actinomycetes > Kitasatosporales > Streptomycetaceae > Streptomyces > Streptomyces fagopyri. Next base: position 7,543,850 of record NZ_CP045643.1, read on the forward strand.
AACTGCGCCGCATCGCCGGCCAGGGACTGACGCTCTCCCCGACCACCGAGGTGCTCCTGGAGGAGTCCATCCTCGGCTGGAAGGAGTACGAACTGGAGCTGATGCGCGACAAGCACGACAACGTCGTGGTCGTCTGCTCCATCGAGAACTTCGACCCCATGGGCGTGCACACCGGTGACTCGATCACCGTCGCCCCGGCGATGACGCTCACCGACCGCGAGTACCAGATCCTGCGCGACATCGGCATCGCCGTCATCCGCGAGGTCGGCGTCGACACCGGCGGCTGCAACATCCAGTTCGCGGTGAACCCCGAGGACGGCCGGGTGATCGTCATCGAGATGAACCCGCGCGTGTCCCGCTCGTCGGCCCTCGCCTCCAAGGCGACCGGTTTCCCGATCGCCAAGATCGCCGCGAAGCTGGCCGTCGGCTACACGCTGGACGAGATCCCGAACGACATCACCGAGAAGACGCCCGCGTCCTTCGAGCCGACGCTCGACTACGTGGTGGTCAAGGCCCCGCGCTTCGCCTTCGAGAAGTTCCCGTCCGCCGACTCCACCCTCACCACCACCATGAAGTCGGTCGGCGAGGCCATGGCGATCGGCCGCAACTTCACCGAGGCGCTGCAGAAGGCGCTGCGGTCCCTGGAGAAGAAGGGCTCGCAGTTCACCTTCGTGGGCGAGCCGGGCGACAAGGCCGAACTGCTGGCGGAGGCCGTACGGCCGACCGACGGGCGCATCAACTCCGTCATGCAGGCCATCCGCGCGGGCGCCACGCCCGAGGAGGTCTTCGAGTCGACGAAGATCGACCCGTGGTTCGTGGACCAGCTCTTCCTGATCAAGGAGATCGCGGACGAGCTGACCGGCGCCGACAAGCTCCACCCCGAACTGCTCGCGGAGGCCAAGCGGCACGGCTTCTCCGACGCCCAGATCGCCGAGATCCGCGGGCTGCGCGAGGACGTCGTGCGTGAGGTGCGGCACGCGCTGGGTGTGCGCCCGGTGTACAAGACGGTCGACACCTGCGCCGCCGAGTTCGCGGCGAAGACGCCGTACTTCTACTCCTCCTACGACGAGGAGACCGAGGTCGCCCCGCGCGAGAAGCCCGCGGTCATCATCCTGGGCTCCGGCCCGAACCGCATCGGCCAGGGCATCGAGTTCGACTACTCCTGCGTCCACGCCTCCTTCGCGCTCAGCGAAGCGGGCTACGAGACCGTGATGGTCAACTGCAACCCCGAGACCGTCTCCACCGACTACGACACCTCCGACCGTCTGTACTTCGAGCCGCTGACGCTCGAGGACGTGCTGGAGATCGTGCACGCGGAGACCCTCGCCGGTCCGGTCGCGGGCGTGATCGTGCAGCTCGGCGGGCAGACCCCGCTGGGCCTCTCGCAGGCGCTCAAGGACAACGGCGTGCCGGTCGTCGGCACGTCTCCCGAGGCCATCCACGCGGCCGAGGACCGAGGCGCCTTCGGGCGGGTCCTGGCCGAGGCCGGCCTGCCGGCCCCCAAGCACGGCACGGCCACCACGTTCGCCGAGGCCAAGGCCATCGCCGACGAGATCGGTTACCCCGTCCTCGTGAGGCCCTCCTACGTCCTCGGCGGACGCGGCATGGAGATCGTCTACGACGAGACGCGACTGTCCTCGTACATCGCCGAGTCCACCGAGATCAGCCCCTCCCGGCCGGTCCTCGTCGACCGCTTCCTCGACGACGCCATCGAGATCGACGTCGACGCTCTCTACGACGGCGAGGAGCTCTACCTCGGCGGCGTCATGGAGCACATCGAGGAGGCCGGCATCCACTCCGGCGACTCCGCCTGCGCACTGCCGCCGATCACCCTCGGCGGGTTCGACATCAAGCGCCTGCGGGCCTCCACGGAGGCCATCGCCAAGGGCGTCGGCGTCCGCGGCCTGATCAACATCCAGTTCGCCATGGCGGGCGACATCCTCTACGTCCTGGAGGCCAACCCGCGCGCCTCGCGGACCGTCCCCTTCACCTCGAAGGCGACCGCGGTGCCGCTCGCGAAGGCCGCCGCCCGGATCTCGCTGGGCGCGACCGTGGCCGAGCTGCGGGCCGAAGGACTGCTCCCGGCCCACGGCGACGGCGGCGAACTGCCCCTCGACGCGCCGATCTCCGTCAAGGAGGCCGTCATGCCGTGGTCGCGCTTCCGCGACATCCACGGGCGCGGCGTGGACACCGTCCTCGGTCCGGAGATGCGTTCCACGGGTGAGGTCATGGGCATCGACTCGGTGTTCGGCACCGCCTACGCCAAGTCGCAGGCGGGCGCGTACGGCCCGCTGCCGACCAAGGGCCGCGCCTTCATCTCGGTCGCCAACCGCGACAAGCGTTCGATGATCTTCCCGGCGCGCGAGCTCGTCGCCCACGGCTTCGAACTGCTCGCCACGTCCGGTACGGCCGAGGTGCTCAAGCGCAACGGCATCAACGCCACGGTCGTGCGCAAGCAGTCCGAGGGCACCGGCCCGAACGGCGAACGGACCATTGTCCAGCTCATCCACGACGGCGAGGTCGACCTCATCGTCAACACCCCGTACGGCACCGGTGGCCGCCTCGACGGCTACGAGATCCGTACGGCAGCCGTGGCGCGGTCCGTGCCGTGCCTGACGACGGTCCAGGCGCTGGCCGCCGCCGTCCAGGGCATCGACGCGCTCAACCACGGCGACGTGGGCGTGCGCTCCCTCCAGGAACACGCCGAGCATCTGACCGCGGCCCGCGACTAGCAGCCCGGAGAGGGGGACACCGGAAACGGTGTCCCCCTCCTCGTGAGGGCCCCACGTCTTCGTGAGGACACATGTACAAGATCTTCTTCAACCTCGTCTTCAGGCGGATGGACCCCGAGCGGGCCCATCACCTCGCCTTCCGCTGGATCCGGCTCGCCGCCCGGGTACCCGCCTTGCGCACCTTCGTCGCCGCCGCGCTCGCCCCCCGCTTCGAGGAGCTGCGCACCGAGGCGTTCGGGCTGCGCATGCACGGCCCCTTCGGGCTCGCGGCCGGCTTCGACAAGAACGCCGTCGCCATCGACGGGATGTCGATGCTGGGCTTCGACCACGTCGAGATCGGCACGGTCACCGGGGAGCCGCAGCCCGGCAACCCCAAGAAGCGGCTGTTCCGCCTCGTGCCGGACCGCGCGCTGATCAACCGCATGGGGTTCAACAACGAGGGCTCCGCGGCCGTCTCCGAGCGCCTGGCGGCCCGTACGCCCGTCTTCAGGACCGTCGTGGGCGTCAACATCGGCAAGACCAAGACGGTCCCCGAGGCGGACGCCGTCGGTGACTACGTCAAGTCCACCGAGCGCCTCGCCCGGCACGCCGACTACCTCGTCGTGAACGTGTCGTCCCCGAACACCCCGGGACTGCGCGACCTCCAGGCCACGGAGGTGCTGCGGCCCCTGCTCAGCGCCGTGCGCGAGGCCGCCGACCGTGCCGTCACCGACCGGCGTGTCCCGCTCCTCGTCAAGATCGCCCCCGACCTCGCCGACGAGGACATCGACGCGGTCGCCGACCTCGCCGTCGAGCTCGGCCTGGACGGGATCATCGCCACGAACACCACCATCGCGCGCGAGGGACTCGGTCTGAAGTCCGTACCCTCCCTCGTCGAGGAGACCGGCGGACTCTCCGGCGCGCCCCTGAAGGCACGCTCCCTGGAGGTGCTGGGCCGCCTCTACGCGCGCGTGGGCGACCGGATCACCCTGGTGGGCGTGGGCGGCATCGAGAACGCCGAGGACGCCTGGCAGCGCATCCTGGCCGGCGCCACGCTGGTCCAGGGGTACAGCGCCTTCGTCTACGAGGGTCCCTTCTGGGGCCGCGCGATCCACAAGGGCCTGGCCGCACGCCTGCGTACGAGCCCGTACGCCACCCTCGCCGACGCGGTCGGCGCCGACGTGAGGAAGCCCGTATGAGCCCGGAACCCTTCGGAGCACGCCTGCGCCGCGCCATGGACGAGCGCGGTCCCCTGTGCGTCGGCATCGACCCGCACGCCTCCCTGCTCGCCGACTGGGGCCTGAGCGACGACGTCGCCGGACTGGAGCGCTTCAGCCGCACCGTCGTCGAGGCGCTGGCCGGGCGGGTCGCGGTCCTCAAGCCGCAGAGCGCGTTCTTCGAGCGGTTCGGCTCGCGCGGGATCGCCGTCCTGGAGAAGTCGGTCGAGGAGGCGCGGGAGGCCGGGGCGCTGGTCGTCATGGACGCCAAGCGCGGCGACATCGGTTCGACCATGGCCGCCTACGCGGAGACCTTCCTGGGCAAGGACGCGCCGCTGTTCTCCGACGCGCTCACGGTGTCGCCCTACCTGGGCTACGGCTCGCTCAGGCCCGCGGTGGAGCTGGCGCGCGAGAACGGCGCCGGGCTCTTCGTGCTCGCCCTCACCTCCAACCCGGAGGGCGGCGAGGTGCAGCACGCGGTCCGCGGGGACGGCCGTACCGTCGGGGCGACCATGCTGGCCCATCTCGCCGCCGAGAACGCCGCGCAGACGCCCCTGGGGTCCTTCGGCGCGGTCGTCGGCGCCACCCTGGGCGATCTCTCCTCCTACGACCTGGACATCAACGGGCCGCTCCTGGCGCCGGGGATCGGCGCCCAGGGGGCCACCGCGGCCGATCTCGCGGGAGTCTTCGGAGCGGCGGTGCGCAACGTCGTCCCGAACGTGAGCCGGGGTGTTCTTCGTCACGGTCCCGACGTTCTCGCGCTGCGGGAGTCCGCGGACCGCTTCGCGGAGGAGATCAGGGCCGCGGTCGAGGCCGCCTGAGCCGCCCTTTCCGGGTCCTATCGGGGCCTTCGGGACCTCGCGCCGACCTCGCGCGGGTGCCCGGAGGGCCTCCGGCAGTCCTCCGGTGACCGCGTCCTGAGCGGCCCGAGTCTGAATACATCCTCAAATCCTGGGCAGTATGTCGCAAATGCCTGGCTCCAGGGAGGCTGACCAGGACTTTTCCGCTGTTCTCGCTGACTCTGGCGGACTTGCCCGCTAGTCTCCGTCGAGTGGGGGCACCTCCCACGCCCTCTAGGTAATGGGGGAGAACGGGCAAGCGTGTTGCTCGCAGCTCCCCAGGTGTGGGGCGACTAGGTTCCTCACCGGTCCGTATCCGACAGTTCGACATCCGAGGTGACGTAGGCGTGGCTCTTCCGCCCCTTACCCCTGAACAGCGCGCAGCCGCGCTCGAAAAGGCCGCCGCGGCTCGCCGGGAGCGGGCCGAGGTCAAGAATCGACTCAAGCACTCCGGCGCCTCCCTTCACGAGGTCATCAAGCAGGGCCAGGAGAACGACGTCATCGGCAAGATGAAGGTCTCCGCTCTCCTGGAGTCCCTGCCGGGCGTGGGCAAGGTCCGCGCCAAGCAGATCATGGAGCGACTCGGGATCTCCGAGAGCCGCCGCGTGCGCGGTCTCGGCTCGAACCAGATCGCCTCCTTGGAGCGTGAGTTCGGCGGTTCCGGCGCCTGAGTCCTGGGCACTCCGGGATTGCTGGAATAATCGCCGCATGAGTGAACGTCCGCGGCTGACCGTGCTCTCCGGTCCCTCAGGGGTCGGCAAGAGCACGGTCGTCGCTCATATGCGCAAGGAACACCCCGAGGCCTGGCTCTCGGTGTCGGCGACGACCCGCAAGCCACGCCCCGGTGAGAAGCACGGGGTCCACTACTTCTTCGTCTCGGACGAGGAGATGGACAAGCTGATCGCCAATGGCGAGCTCCTGGAGTGGGCCGATTTCGCCGGCAACCGCTACGGGACCCCCCGCGCGGCGGTCCTCGAACACCTGGAGACGGGTGTGCCCGTCCTCCTGGAGATCGACCTCCAGGGCGCCCGGCAGGTCCGCGAGTCCATGCCCGAGGCGCTGCTCGTGTTCCTGGCTCCGCCCTCCTGGGAGGAGCTGGTGCGCAGGCTCACCGGGCGGGGCACCGAACCGCCCGAGGTGATCGCACGCCGCCTGGAGGCGGCCAAGATCGAACTGGCGGCCGAGCCGGAGTTCGACGTCACCCTGGTCAACACCTCCGTCGAGGACGTGGCGCGTGAGCTGCTAGCCTTGCTCGAAGTTGTTTGATATTCCAGGTCAATTTCCACCTTTCGGAAGGCAGAGCGTGTCCTCTTCCATCACCGCTCCCGAGGGCATCATCAACCCTCCGATCGACGAGCTCCTCGAGGCCACCGACTCGAAGTACAGCCTCGTGATCTACGCGGCCAAGCGCGCCCGCCAGATCAACGCGTACTACTCGCAGCTCGGCGAGGGCCTCCTCGAGTACGTCGGTCCGCTCGTCGACACCCACGTCCACGAGAAGCCGCTCTCCATCGCCCTGCGCGAGATCAACGCGGGTCTGCTGACGTCCGAGGCCGTCGACGGCCCCGCGCAGTAGTCCGCCGCTTCACTTCATCCCGGGCCCGGCAGTACGACTGCCGGGCCCGTGGTGTGTCATGGAGTCGTACGCCCGCGAGCAGGGGCGTACGCGTGTCGAGAGTGGGGAGGCCCGGTGGACAAGCCGAAGGTCGTGCTGGGGGTCAGCGGCGGGATCGCCGCGTACAAGGCGTGCGAGCTGCTGCGCAGGCTGACGGAGTCGGGACATGACGTGCGGGTCGTGCCGACCGCGTCCGCCCTGCACTTCGTGGGCGCCGCCACCTGGTCCGCGCTTTCCGGCCACCCCGTCTCCACCGAGGTCTGGTCGGACGTCCACGAGGTCCCGCACGTACGCATCGGACAGCACGCGGACCTGGTCGTGGTGGCTCCCGCGACGGCCGACATGCTCGCCAAGGCCGCCCACGGCCTCGCCGACGACCTCCTCACCAACACGCTGCTCACCGCCCGCTGCCCGGTCGTCTTCGCGCCCGCCATGCACACCGAGATGTGGGAGCACCCGGCCACCCAGGAGAACGTGGCGACGCTCCGCCGCCGCGGCGCCGTCGTCATCGAGCCCGCGGTGGGCCGTCTGACCGGTGTGGACACCGGCAAGGGCCGGCTGCCCGACCCCGCGGAGATCTTCGAGGTCTGCCGCCGGGTGCTGGCGCGAGGCGTGCGCGAGCCCGACCTCGCCGGCCGCCACGTCGTCGTCAGCGCAGGCGGCACCCGCGAGCCGCTCGACCCCGTCCGCTTCCTCGGCAACCGTTCCTCCGGCAAGCAGGGGTACGCCCTCGCCCGCACCGCGGCCGCGCGCGGGGCCCGGGTGACCCTGATCGCCGCGAACACCGGACTGCCGGACCCGGCGGGCGTGGACATCGTGCGGGTCGGTACGGCCGTCCAGCTGCGCGAGGCGGTGCTCAAGGCGACCCAGGACGCCGACGCCGTGGTGATGGCGGCGGCCGTGGCGGACTTCCGTCCCGCCGCGTACGCGTCGGGGAAGATCAAGAAGAAGGACGGCCAGGAACCGGAGCCGATCGTCCTGGTCCGTAATCCGGACATCCTCGCCGAGATCTCGGCCGACCGTCCGCGCCCCGGCCAGGTCGTCGTCGGTTTCGCCGCCGAGACGGACGACGTCCTCGCGAACGGCCGCGCGAAACTGGAGCGCAAGGGGTGCGATCTCCTCGTGGTGAACGAGGTGGGGGAGCGCAGGACCTTCGGTTCCGAGGAGAACGAGGCCGTGGTGCTGGGCACCGACGGCAGTGAGACCGCGGTGCCGTACGGACCCAAGGAAGCCCTGGCCGAGACGGTGTGGGATCTGGTGACACGCCGCCTGCCGTGACGGCTCCCGTCACCCCAACGGGCGCCTTCGTCCGCGCGAAATTCTCTCGCGGTGACCCTGGTGGAGAGCGATCTCCGTGGCGCAGAATGCCCGTGCCGCAGGTCACAGGGCTTCCGAGAAGCGAGACAGGGGGGCCTGTCGGCGGGCACGACCGATAAACTGTTCACGGACGATGCCGGGCGCAGCTCCCGTCCCGTCCGCCAATGATCAGCCAGCAGCCGCTGCAACCACAGGGAGCGTTGTGTCCCGTCGCCTGTTCACCTCGGAGTCCGTGACCGAGGGTCACCCCGACAAGATCGCTGACCAGATCAGCGACACCATTCTCGACGCGCTTCTGCGGGAGGACCCGACGTCCCGGGTCGCCGTGGAGACGTTGATCACGACCGGCCTGGTGCACGTGGCCGGAGAGGTCACGACCAAGGCGTACGCGCCGATCGCCCAGCTGGTCCGGGACAAGATCCTGGAGATCGGCTACGACTCGTCGAAGAAGGGCTTCGACGGCGCCTCGTGCGGTGTCTCGGTGTCGATCGGCTCCCAGTCCCCGGACATCGCGCAGGGCGTCGACACGGCGTACGAGAACCGGGTCGAGGGCGACGACGACGAGCTGGACCGGCAGGGGGCGGGCGACCAGGGCCTGATGTTCGGGTACGCCACGGACGAGACCCCGAACCTGATGCCGCTCCCGATCCACCTCGCGCACCGGCTCTCCCGCCGCCTGTCCGAGGTCCGCAAGAACGGGACCATCCCGTACCTGCGCCCCGACGGCAAGACCCAGGTCACCATCGAGTACGACGGCGACAAGGCGGTCCGTCTGGACACGGTCGTGGTTTCCTCGCAGCACGCGAGTGACATCGACCTCGATTCGCTGCTCGCCCCCGACATCCGCGAGTTCGTCGTGGAGCCGGAGCTCAAGGCCCTCCTCGACGACGGCATCAAGCTGGAGACCGAGGGCTACCGGCTGCTGGTCAACCCGACCGGCCGTTTCGAGATCGGCGGCCCGATGGGCGACGCCGGCCTGACCGGCCGCAAGATCATCATCGACACGTACGGCGGCATGGCCCGCCACGGCGGCGGCGCGTTCTCCGGCAAGGACCCGTCCAAGGTCGACCGGTCCGCCGCGTACGCGATGCGCTGGGTCGCCAAGAACGTCGTCGCCGCGGGCCTCGCCTCGCGCTGCGAGGTCCAGGTCGCCTACGCCATCGGCAAGGCCGAGCCCGTCGGTCTCTTCGTCGAGACCTTCGGCACCGCGAAGGTCGACGCGGAGAAGATCGAGACCGCCATCACCGAGGTCTTCGACCTCCGCCCGGCGGCCATCATCCGCGACCTCGACCTGCTGCGCCCGATCTACTCCCAGACGGCCGCGTACGGTCACTTCGGCCGTGAGCTTCCCGACTTCACGTGGGAGCGCACGGACCGAGTGGACGCGCTGCGCAGGGCCGTCGGCCTGTAGAGCGCACACGGCTCGCCGCGTCTTGACGAGGCCCGGTGCCCCCGAGGGGGTGCCGGGCCTCGTCGTTGCTCCTGGGGTCCTGGGTTCCCCGGTTCCCGGCGCGCGCGTCGGTCCTGCCGCGCGCGTGGTTCCGGCCCGCTCGTCTGCTCGCGGCGCCGGTCCTGCTCGCGGCGCCGGTTCGGGCCCCGCGACCCCTCGGTGCCGCTCCCGCCGGTGACGGGCCACGCCGGGCCGGAAAACGCGTGGCGTGCGCCGCCGGCCTTTCGTACGCTGAGGGCCTCCCGGTGCGATGGCCGCGGCTACTTCGGCGGAGCGCGCCCCTGGGGCGTGCGGTGAAACTGGACGCGACATCAGCCGCTGCCGCCTGGATCTCGGGAGAACCGACGCCGCCGCCCCTTCCCGCCTCTCCTTCTCGCCGCTCGGACCGCGCGAAGGCGCGAGCCCGGCACCGGGCCGTTCGCGGTCCGCGGCCGGGACGATCCCGGGCGGGCGGCGGTGTCAGTGCGGTCTGGTAGGAATACAGCTGTGAGCAGCGCGGACGGGCGAGGAGAGGACGGCGCACAGGGTGCGCCGCCCGAACAGCTCGCGCTGATCCGTGAGGGCGTACGGCAGGCCAGGGCACCGAAGGCGAAGCCGCGGACCTGGCGCGGCGCCGCGCTCGCCAAGGAGCTGCCCGTCGCGCGTGTGCTCGTCGACAAGGGCGTACTGCATCTGGACCGGTACTTCGACTATGCCGTGCCCGAGGAGCTCGACGCCGAGGCGCAGCCCGGCGTCCGGGTCCGCGTGCGGTTCGGGGCCGGGCGGCACCGGGTGCGGGACGGGCGGCGCGAGGGCGGGGGCCTGATCGACGGTTTCCTCGTCGAGCGGCTGGCGGAGTCCGACTACGCGGGACCGCTCGCCGCGCTGGCCCAGGTGGTGTCCCCCGAACCGGTCCTCGGCCCCGAACTGCTGGGACTGGCCCGGGCGGTCGCGGACCGGTACGCGGGCAGCCTCGCCGACGTACTGCAGCTCGCCGTGCCGCCTCGCAACGCGCGAGCCGAGGGGAAGCCCTCTCCGGCGCCCCTGCCCGCTCCCGCCGCACCCGCGGCGGAGTCCTGGACGCGGTACGCGCGAGGGGCGGCCTTCGTGGAGTCGCTCGCCCGCGGCGGCTCACCGCGGGCGGTGTGGAACGCGCTGCCGGGGCCCGAATGGGCCGAGGAGCTGGCGCGGGCGGTGGGCGCGACGCTCGCCTCGGGACGCGGCGCGCTCGTCGTCGTGCCGGACGGCCGGACCGTCTCCCGTGTGGACGCGGCGCTGACCTCGTTGCTGGGGGAGGGGCGGCACGCGGTCCTCACGGCCGAGGCCGGACCCGAGAAGCGCTACCGGGAGTGGCTCGCCGTGCGGCGCGGGTCGGTACGGGCCGTGGTGGGGACCCGGGCCGCCATGTTCGCGCCGGTGCGGGATCTCGGGCTGGTCGTTCTCTGGGACGACGGGGACGGCAGCCACAGCGAGCCGCACGCCCCCCAGCCGCACGCGCGGGAGGTGCTGCTGCTGCGGGCAGCCCATGACACCTGCGCTTTCCTGCTGGGGAGCTGGGGCTGCACGGTCGAGGCCGCGCAGCTGGTCGAGAGCGGCTGGGCGCTGCCGCTGGTCGCCGGGCGCGACCGGGTGAGGGCGAGCGCGCCGCTCGTACGGACCGTGGGGGACGGGGATCTCGCACGGGACGAGGCGGCACGGGCCGCCCGTCTGCCCACGCTGGCCTGGCAGGTGGTCAGGGAGGGGCTGCGGCACGGGCCGGTGCTGGTGCAGGTGCCGCGGCGCGGTTACGTACCGCGGATGGCCTGCGCGCAGTGCCGGGCTCCGGCCCGCTGCCGGCACTGCGCCGGCCCGCTGGAGGCGCGGGACGCCGACGCGCTGCGGTGCGCGTGGTGCGGGCGGGACGAGGCGGCCTGGCACTGCCCCGAGTGCGGTGGTTTCCGGCTGCGGGCGCAGGTCGTGGGCGCCCGCCGGACCGCCGAGGAGCTGGGGCGCGCCTTCCCGGCGGTGCCGGTCCGGACGTCGGGGCGCGAGCAGGTGCTGGACACCGTGCCGGGGGCACCCGCGCTGGTCGTGTCCACGCCCGGCGCCGAACCCGTCGCGGAGGGCGGGTACGCGGCGGCACTGCTGCTCGACGGCTGGGCGATGCTGTCGCGACCCGATCTGCGGGCCGGTGAGGAGGCGCTGCGGCGCTGGATCGGGGCCTCGGCGCTGGTGCGCGGGCAGGGGGCGGGCGGCACCGTGGTCGTCGTCGCTGAGCCGACCCTGCGTCCCGTGCAGGCGCTCGTACGGTGGGACCCCGTCGGGCACGCGGTGCGTGAGCTCGCCGAGCGGGCCGAGCTGGGATTTCCGCCGGTGTCACGGATGGCGGCGGTCTCGGGTACCGCGGAGGCGCTCGCCGCGTTTCTCGCCGTGGTCGAACTGCCGGGCGACGCCGAGGTGTTGGGGCCGGTTCCGCTGCCCGTCACCGATGCCGGGCGACCGCGGCGGGTGGGGGCGCCGCCCGCGGGGGAGCGCTGGGAGCGCGCGCTCGTCCGGGTACCCCCGGGGAGCGGCGCCGCGCTGGCGGCCGCGCTGAAAGCCGCGCAGGCGGCACGGATGGCGCGTGGGGGGAGTGAGCCCGTACGGATCCGGATCGATCCGCCGGACATCGGGTGACGGCTGGGCGGGGAACTGCCTCCCGGGGCGGCGGCGCCGGGAGGCAGGGCGGAACGGGAGGGGCGGGGGAGCAGGGCTCAGCCGTTGCGCGGGCCCGGGAAAGCGGTGGGCCGCACCTCTTCGCGGAGTGTGGGGCTGCCCGCTGTCGGCTGTGTCGGCATGGAGCGGGCGGCGGGGACCGTCGGCACCGCGGGGACGCCGGTGGTGACCGCGACCGTGCGGGCGCCGGTGCTCGACGGCTCCGTGGCGCGCTCGGCCTCGGCGGCGGCCTGGGCGGCGGCGCGACGGGCGCCGTACCGGCGGTGCACCGCCTGCTTGGTGACCCCGAGCGCCGAGCCCACCGCGTCCCACGAGAAGCCCAGCGAGCGGTCGAAGTCCACGGCGGCCGTGACCAGCGTCTCGACGCTGTCGCGCAGCTCCTGGGCGAGGCGGACGGTCGGGGCGGGGGCGCGCCCGTAGACGACGAAGCCCGTGGCGGGGCCGGAGCGGCGCGGGCGGTAGACGTTGCCCAGCTGGGCGGTGAGCGTGCGCAGTGCGTCCACCTGCCGGCGGACCCGCTCGATGTCCCGCACCAGCAAGTGCAGGCTGGCCCGAGCCTGGGCGTCGTGGGTTGCGTGGTCGGCCATGAACAAGCCTCTCGAACCGGCGTTGAAAAGGATCGGGCCGCGATCACGGCCCGTGGTGGTCAACTCTCTCTTGACCAACGCGTTTCCGGGTGAGTGGTCACGCTGCGGGGGCGTAGGGGCATATGCAGAGGGCGCGTCGGGGGGCGTACGCCCCCGGTGTGCACGGCCCGTGCGGCGGGGATCGCGGCCCGTCGCGCTCTGGCCGGGGCCTGGGCCGTACAGGGCGGGGCGGTACGGGACGGGGCTGCCGGCGGTGCGGGCTCCCGCGATACGGGTGTCGGAGTCGGCGCCGGTCGGTGGATGTCCGGATGGTGGGGGCCCGGGTGCCGGGTTGACGGCGGGGTGCGGTCGTGGTGCCGGGTCGTCCGCGCGGTGTGGGTGTGGTGACGGGACGTCCGGGCAGCCCCGGGTCCGGTGCCCCCGCGGCGCGCGGACGTTGACGCATAGACTGGTGCGCTGCCCCGTACCTCGGCCCCGCCGGCGTGCTCGCGGGGTCTGAAGAGTTCCCGCCCGAGAGGCCAACCGCCACCCATGAAGCTCGTCTTCGCAGGTACCCCCGAGGTCGCCGTTCCCGCTCTGGACGCCTTGATCGCCTCCGGGCGGCACGAGGTGGCCGCCGTCGTCACGCGGCCCGACGCGCCCGCCGGGCGGGGACGACGGCTCGTCGCGAGCCCGGTCGCCGAGCGCGCGGCGGAGGCAGGGATCGAGGTGCTGAAGCCGGTCAAGCCGCGGGACGAGGAGTTCCTGGCGCGCCTGCGGGAGATCGGCCCCGACTGCTGCCCCGTGGTGGCCTACGGGGCGCTGCTGCCCCGGGTCGCCCTCGACGTCCCCGCCCACGGCTGGGTCAACCTGCACTTCTCGCTGCTGCCGGCCTGGCGAGGAGCCGCCCCGGTGCAGCACGCGGTGATGGCGGGCGACGAGATCACCGGCGCGTCCACCTTCCTCATCGAGGAGGGGCTCGACTCGGGGCCCGTGTACGGGACCGTCACCGAGGAGGTCCGGCCCACCGACACCAGCGGGGACCTGCTGACGCGGCTGGCCTTCGCCGGTTCCGGGCTGCTCCTCGCGACCATGGACGGCATTGAGGACGGCACCCTCAAGGCGGTACCGCAGCCGGCCGACGGTGTCACCCTGGCACCGAAGATCTCCGTCGAGAACGCCCACGTCGACTGGTCCGCGCCGGGGCTGCGCGTGGACCGGGTGGTCCGCGGATGCACCCCCGCACCCGGTGCCTGGACCGTCTTCCGCGGCGAGCGGCTCAAGCTCGTGCACGCCGCGCCGGTGCCCGAGCGCACCGATCTGGCGCCGGGCGAGCTGTCCGTCGCCAAGAACAACGTGTACGTCGGAACCGGTTCGTACGCCGTCGAACTGCTCTGGGTCCAGGCCCAGGGCAAGAAGCCGATGCGCGCCGCGGACTGGGCGCGTGGCGTGCGGATCTCCTCCGGAGAGGCGCTCGGGGTCTGAGCCGTGCCGGATCCACCGGACCGGGGTCCGGTCCGGCACCGCACGGGGTCCGGCGGCCGGACCGGGGTCCGGTCCGGCACCGCACGGGGTCCGGCGGCCGGACCGGGGATCGGTCGTCGTGCCGGGGACCGGTATCGCACCAGGGCCTGGGCGTCGTACGGACGGGCTCCGTACGGAGGGTCGGCCTCCGCACCGCCCCGCGACCTGGTCGTCGCACCGGGGACTGTTCGCCCTACCGGGGTCGCCGTCGCAGCGGGGTTCGACCCCGCCTAGGGTCCGGTCGCGGCGCCGCGTGGCTCGGGGTGCGCCGCCGGGGCCGTCGTGCGCCTGCTCGGCCGGGCCTGCGCCTGGGCGCGCCCCGGACCGGGCTCGCCCGACTCGGCCACCCCGCCGGGTCGCCGTGGTGTCGTACGGCCGGGGCTGCCCGGCCCGCCAGTATTCGGCGTCCCGCCCGCCCTGTCCGGCCGACCCGGCGGTCCCATGCGCCCGGCCCTCCCATGCGCCCGGCCCTCGCACGGGCCCGGCCCTCGCACGGGCCCGGCCCTCGCACGGGCCGCGTTGCAAGAGGTGCCGGTCCGCCCGGGGCGGCCGCCCCCGGGCTTCCGCGGCCCCGGTCGTGCGGAGTGCCGGTCCGCCCGGCGCGGGGGTCCGGCGCGCGGCGTACGCTGATGGACGCACCTTTTTCCTGGATCCGGAGCACCTTTTTCGTGAGTGAGCAGCCGCGTCGGCCGAGCAAGCCCGGCAAGCCCTACCGCCGCCCCCAGAAGGACCCGGTCCGCTTCCTCGCCTTCGAGGCGTTGCGGGCCGTGGACGAGCGGGACGCGTACGCCAACCTCGTCCTGCCCCCGCTGCTCCGCAAGGCGCGGGCGAAGGGCGACTTCGACGGGCGGGACGCGGCACTGGCGACCGAACTCGTGTACGGGACGCTGCGCCGGCAGGGCACGTACGACGCCGTCATCTCCGCCTGTGTCGACCGTCCGCTGCGCGAGGTCGACCCGCCGGTGCTGGACGTCCTCAGCCTCGGTGTCCACCAGCTGCTCGGGACCCGCATCCCGACGCACGCCGCGGTGTCCGCCTCGGTCGAGCTGGCGCGCGTCGTGCTCGGCGACGGGCGCGCCAAGTTCGTCAACGCCGTGCTGCGCAAGGTCGCGCGGCACGATCTCGACGGCTGGCTGGAACAGGTCGCGCCGCCCTACGACGACGACCCCGAGGACCACCTGGCCGTCGTGCACTCGCATCCGCGCTGGGTCGTCTCCGCGCTGTGGGACTCGCTCGGCGGCGGCCGGGCCGGGATCGAGGACCTGCTGGAGGCCGACAACGAGCGGCCCGAGGTGACCCTCGTCGCCCGGCCCGGCCGCTCCACGGCCGGCGAACTCCTCGGCGCGCTGGGGGAGGAGTCCGCCCTTCCGGGGCGCTGGTCGCCGTACGCCGTGCGGCTCAGCGAGGGCGGTGAGCCGGGTGCCATCGACGCCGTACGGGAGGGCCGTGCGGGGGTCCAGGACGAGGGCAGCCAGCTGGTGGCCCTGGCCCTCGCGAACGCCCCGCTCGACGGACCCGACAAGGCGTGGCTGGACGGCTGCGCGGGCCCCGGCGGCAAGGCGGCCATGCTCGCCGGGCTCGCCGCGGAGCGCGGCGCCGTGCTGCTCGCCTCGGAGAAGCAGCCGCACCGGGCCGGCCTCGTCGCCAAGGCGCTGGCCGGCAACCCCGGGCCGTACCAGGTCATCGCCGCCGACGGCACCCGTCCGCCGTGGCGCCCCGGCACGTTCGACCGCGTACTCATGGACGTCCCCTGCACCGGCCTCGGCGCCCTGCGACGCCGTCCCGAGGCGCGCTGGCGGCGCCGCCCGGAGGACCTCGACGCGTTCGCGCCGTTGCAGCGCGGGCTGCTGCGCACCGCGCTCGACTCCGTGCGGGTCGGCGGAGTCGTCGGATACGCGACCTGCTCGCCGCACCTCGCGGAGACCCGCGCCGTCGTGGACGACGTGCTCAAGCACTACGAGAACGGCTCCGCCGAACTGCTCGACGCCCGTCCGCTGCTCCAGGACGTACCGGCGCTGGGCGACGGCCCCGACGTCCAGCTGTGGCCGCACCTGCACGGGACGGACGCGATGTATCTGGCGCTGATCAGGCGGACCGCCTGAGCCGCGCCCGCTGACCCCCGGCGCCCCGCCCCACCATGGTCAGGGCACCTCCGCGGCCTTGGCGGGGCGGAACCGGCGGGCGGCCTCGTGGTCGGTACGGACGGGACCGGCGGGCGGTCAGGTGGTCGGTACGGACGGCACCCGCGGGCTCCCCGGCACGGCATGACGGACCACCGGGCGGCGTCCTCGCGGCGGCCCCGTCACGGACCGGGGAGAGCAACCGGTGCCGGGCATGGCAGTCTTGGGGCATGGCCGTGCAGATCAACCCCAGCATTCTCTCCGCCGACTTCGCCCGTCTTGCCGAGGAGGCACGGGCGGTGGAAGGGGCGGACTGGCTCCATGTCGACGTCATGGACAACCATTTCGTACCGAACCTCACGCTCGGGGTGCCGGTCGTGGAATCCCTGGCCCGCGCCACGGACACGCCGCTCGACTGCCATCTGATGATCGAGGACGTCGATCGGTGGGCGCCCCAGTACGTGGAGGCGGGGGCGGGTTCCGTCACCTTCCACGTGGAGGCCGCCGCCGCCCCGGTACGGCTCGCCCGCGAGATCCGGGCCAAGGGCGCCCGCGCCTCCATGGCGCTCAAGCCCGCGACCCCCATCGAGCCGTACGAGGACCTGCTGCCCGAGCTCGACATGCTGCTGATCATGACGGTGGAGCCGGGTTTCGGGGGCCAGGCGTTCCTGGACATCATGCTTCCGAAGATCCGCCGCACCCGTGAGCTGATCAGCAAGCACGGACTCGAACTCTGGCTCCAGGTCGACGGCGGGGTCTCGGCCTCCACCATCGAGCGGTGCGCGGAGGCGGGCGCGGACGTTTTCGTCGCCGGATCTGCGGTCTACGGCGCATCGGACCCGGCCCAGGCGGTACGTGCATTGCGCACCCAGGCGCAGGAGGCGACGGCTCATGCGGCGTGGGCGTGCGACCACTGAACCAAGGGAACGTGAACGCCGCCCATCTGGGCTGATCAAGTACGCCGGATCTGCAAGGATGGACGGCGAATCCAGAGTGTGAACAGCAGTGAGGAGAGCGCCGTGTCGGGTATGTCGGCGGGCCGGTCAGCCATGCGGATGGGACCCGCTGAGCTGGTCCAGGCGGCGGCCATGGCCCGCCGCTTCTACCTCGAGGGCAAATCCAAGATCCAGATCGCCGAGGAGTTCGGCGTCAGCCGCTTCAAGGTGGCCAGGGTCCTGGAGACCGCTCTCGAACGGGATCTCGTGCGGATCGAGATCCGGGTGCCGGCGGAGCTGGACGCGGAGCGCTCCGACGCGCTGCGCGCCCGCTACGGCCTCAGGCACGCCGTCGTGGTCGAGTCCCCGGCCGACGCCGAGGAGTCGCCCGACCCCGAGAACCTCGGAGAGGTGGCCGCCGACCTGCTCGGTGAGCTCGTCAACGAGGGCGATGTCCTCGGTCTCGCCTGGGGCCGCTCCACCATCCACATGGCCGCGGCCCTCGACCGGCTCCCGCCGTGCACGGTGGTGCAGCTGACGGGGGTGTACGACGCCGGGACCGCCGAACGCGGCTCGGTGGAGGCGGTGCGCCGCGCCGCCCAGGTGTCGGGCGGGGACGCGCACCCCATCTACGCGCCGATGCTGCTGCCCGACGCGGCGACCGCGGCCGCGCTGCGCAACCAGACGGGGATCGCGCGGGCCTTCGAGTACTTCGACAAGGTCACCGTCGCCTGTGTCTCGATCGGCTCCTGGGAGCCCGGCATCTCGACGGTGCACGACATGCTCAGCGACGAGGAGCGCGCCCACTACGCGTCCCTCGGCGTCGCCGCCGAGATGTCCGCGCACCTGTTCGACTCCGAGGGCCGGCGGGTCGGCCGGGACCTGGGCGAGCGGTGCATCACCGTCGAGACCGACCGGCTGCGCCGTATCCCCGAGGTCGTCGCGATCGCGGGCGGACAGCGCAAGGCGGCCGCGATCGACGCCGTGCTGCGCTCCGGGCTCGTCACCAGCCTGGTGACGGACACCTCGGCCGCGGACTACCTGATGACGGCGGGCCCGGCACCGCGCCCGGCGCTGACCCGCCAGGACCCGGACGGGCCGTGACCCCACGCGGGCTCACGGCGCCCTCGGGCCGCGCCGCGCGCCCTCGGGTGCTCTGCCGCGCCCCAGGGACGGCAGAGGGCTCGTGAGGGGCTCACCGGGCCCCTTACGAGCGCCGCGCCCGGCCGGCCGTGGCAGCATCGACGCCATGCTGTCGCGGTCCGTGCCCCGGCTCGTCGCGGGTCTCCTCCTCTGCCTGGCGGCCCTGCTCACGGGGTGCTCCTCCGCAGCCCCGTCCGCCTCCCCGGCGGACACCGCCCCCGGCGTCTCCGCGGCGCCCGGCTGGGCCCGGGGCATGGGCACCGTGCGGGAGGCCCGGCTCCCCGCCGAGGCACGCGCGACCCTCGCCCTCATCGACGGCGGCGGCCCCTTCCCGTACGCCAGGGACGGCGTCGTCTTCGGCAACTTCGAGCGGATGCTGCCGCTCCACCAGCGTGGCTACTACCACGAGTACACCGTCCGGACGCCCGGCGAACGGGACCGGGGAGCCCGGCGCATTGTCACCGGGCAGGCCGGTGAGATCTACTACACCGATGATCATTACGAGTCCTTCCGGGCGGTGTTGAGATGACCGGCGCAACCCTCGCGGACGTCCTGACCGCCGCAGGCTGGGCCCATGTCCGGCTCGACCTCACCGGGGTCACCGGCAAACCCGCGTTCATGGACCGCTGCGCCCGCGCCCTCGACCTGCCCGACTGGTTCGGGCGGAACTGGGACGCCCTCGCCGACTGCCTCGGAGACCTGTCCTGGGCCCCGCCCGCCCGTGGACGGCTGCTCGTGGTCACCGGCTGGCGGGACTTCGCTCAGGCGGAGCCGCGGGACTGGGGCATCGCGCAGGAGGTGTTCGCCGAGGCCACCGACCGAGGGCGGGGCACCGAGGGATCGCTCCAGGTCGTCCTCGCTCTTGGAGGATCCGACGACGGTTCCACCGTCCGGCCTGGATGATGTGTCTGGGCATCCCACCAGGACCGTCATGGGACAATGAGGTACGTGCTCTCCCCCTGGCTGACCTGTCCGGGGGCCACCTCTGATCGACCGGGATGTGCAGCACGTGCGTTTCCTCAACGACATCCAGCCTCCGTACGACCTGACGTACGACGACGTCTTCATGGTGCCCAGCCGCTCCGCGGTCGGCTCCCGGCAGGGCGTGGACCTCGCCGCCCCGGACGGGACGGGCACCACGATCCCGCTGGTCGTGGCCAACATGACCGCCATCGCCGGGCGCCGGATGGCCGAGACCGTCGCCCGCCGCGGCGGCCTCGTCGTCATCCCGCAGGACATCCCGATCGAGGTCGTCACCGAGGTCGTCACCTGGGTCAAGGGACGCCACCTGGTGCTCGACACCCCGATCGTCCTCGCCCCCCACCAGACCGTCGCCGACGCCCTCGCGCTGCTGCCCAAGCGCGCGCACAACGCGGGTGTCGTCGTGGACGGGGACGGCCGCCCGGTCGGCGTGGTCACCGACACCGACCTGACCGGCGTGGACCGCTTCACCCAGCTCTCCGAGGTCATGTCCCGGGACCTGCTGCTGCTCGACTCCGGCATCGATCCGCGCGAGGCGTTCAACAAGCTGGACGGGGCCAACCGCCGCTACGCCCCCGCCGTCGACCGGGACGGCAGGCTCGCCGGCATCCTCACCCGCAAGGGCGCGCTGCGCGCCACGCTCTACAGCCCGGCCACCGACGCCAACGGCAGGCTGCGCATCGCCGCCGCCGTCGGCATCAACGGTGACGTCGCGGGCAAGGCCAAGCAGCTCCTCGACGCGGGCGTCGACACCCTCGTCATCGACACGGCCCACGGCCACCAGGAGTCGATGATCAGCGCGATCAGGACCGTGCGCGCGCTCGACCCGCACGTCCCGATCGCGGCGGGCAACATCGTCGCCGCCGAGGGCGTCAAGGACCTCGTCGAGGCGGGCGCGGACATCATCAAGGTGGGTGTCGGCCCCGGCGCCATGTGCACCACCCGGATGATGACCGGCGTCGGCCGGCCCCAGTTCTCGGCCGTCCTGGAGTGCGCCGCCGAGGCCAGGAAGTACGGCAAGCACGTGTGGGCCGACGGCGGGGTCCGTCACCCGCGCGACGTCGCCATGGCACTGGCCGCGGGCGCGTCCAACGTCATGATCGGCTCCTGGTTCGCCGGGACGTACGAGTCTCCGGGCGACCTCCAGCAGGACGCCGACGGGCGCCTGTACAAGGAGTCGTTCGGCATGGCCTCCGCCCGCGCGGTCCGCAACCGCACCAGCGAGGAGTCGGCGTACGACCGCGCCCGCAAGGCCCTGTTCGAGGAGGGCATCTCCACCTCGCGGATGTTCCTCGACCCGGCCCGTCCGGGCGTCGAGGACCTGATCGACTCGATCATCGCGGGCGTCCGTTCCTCCTGCACCTACGCCGGAGCCAACTCGCTGGAGGAGTTCAGCGAGAAGGCCGTCGTCGGTATCCAGAGCGCCGCCGGATACGCCGAGGGCAAGCCGCTGCACGCCAGCTGGAGCTGACCGGCCCCCTGCCGCGCCCTTGCGCCCCTTCCGGACGGCCCCCGCGGTGAGCCCGCGCGGGCCGTCCGGCGTTCACGCACCGGCCGCCGGTCCCCCCGCGGTCGGGGCCGCCCGCACCAGCCCGTCCGGCGGCCCGGGGACGGCGTGCGCGACCCTCGAAGGGGCCCGCGCAACGAACACGCGCAGGACCGTGATGAACGCAATGATCTTGCGGAGACGCGCAAGGTTGCCGCATTACGCCCGTGAAGGCCCGGCTCATAGGGTCGGGCGCTGTACATGGCGTGGCGGGGACTCCGCTCGGTGGGTCCCTCCTGTAGGGGGCGCCGCCGGTCCCCGCCTCTCGACCGGCAGCGATGAAGGAGCCAGCGCGTGCTCGATCCCGGCGCACCCCCGCAGTCCCGTACCCAGAGCGCCCCACCGTCCCCGGGTGTCGGCGCGCGTCTGATGCGCCGCAAGCCCGTGGAACGCCTGATCGCCGAGGGCGGCCAGGGAGAGGGCGGCACCCTGCGGCGCTCGCTCGGTCTGTGGCAGCTGACGATGATCAGCATCGGTGCCACGCTCGGCACCGGAATCTTCGTGGTCCTCGGCGAGGCCGTCCCCAAGGCCGGTCCGGCGGTCACCCTCTCCTTCGTGATCGCGGGTCTCACGGCGCTCTTCTCCGCCCTCTCGTACGCGGAACTGGCGGGCACCATCCCGGTCGCCGGCTCCTCGTACTCGTACGCGTACGCGACGATGGGGGAACTCATCGCCTGGATCTGCGGTTGGTGCCTGGTCCTGGAGTACGGCGTGTCGGTGGCCGCCGTCGCGGTCGGCTGGGGCGAGTACCTGAACGAGCTGCTCGACGGCACCATCGGCGTGACCGTCCCGGACGCGCTCTCCGCGCCGCCCGGTGCCGGCGGCGTCTTCAACCTGCCCGCGCTGATCGTCGTCCTGCTCGCGATGGTCTTCCTGCTCGGCGGCGCCAAGGAGTCCGCGCGCGCCAACACGATCATGGTGGCCGTGAAGATCGTCGCGCTGCTGCTGTTCTGCGCCATCGGCATCCAGGGCTTCAAGTCCGGCAACTACGAGCACTTCATGCCGCTCGGCATGGCGGGCGTCAGCGCGGCCGGGGCCACGCTCTTCTTCTCGTACATCGGCTTCGACGCGGCCTCCACGGCCGGTGAGGAGGCGAAGGACGCGCAGCGCGACCTGCCCCGCGCGATCATGCTCTCGCTGGTCATCGTGACGGCGCTGTACGTCGTCGTCGCGGCCGTCGCGGTGGGCGCGAAGCCCTGGCGGCGGTTCAACGACTCGGAGGCCGCCCTCGCCGAGATCATGAGGAACGTCACCGGGCAGACCTTCTGGGGGACCCTGCTCGCGGCCGGTGCCGTCGTCGCGATCGCCAGCGTCGTCCTGACCGTGCTCTACGGCCAGACCCGCATCCTCTTCGCCATGTCCCGGGACGGACTCGTGCCCAGGGTGTTCTCGCGGGTCCACCCGAAGACCGGCGCGCCCCGCGCCAACACCGTGATCGTCTCGCTGTTCTGCGGTGTCCTGGCCGCGGCGATCCCGCTCGGCCAACTGGCCGACGCCACCAGCATCGGCACGCTCTTCGCCTTCGCGCTGGTCAACGTCGCCGTCGTGGTGCTGCGCCGGACGCGCCCGGAGATGCGGCGCACCTTCCGGGTGCCGCTGTCGCCGGTGCTGCCCGCGATCGGCTTCGCGCTCTGCGTCTGGATGATGGGCAGCCTCTCGGCCGTCACCTGGGTGGTCTTCGGAGTCTGGATGGCCGCCGGGCTCGTGTTCTACTTCAGTTACGGCTACCGCCGCTCCCGTATCGCCACCGTAGAGAAGTGAACCACCCGCAGTGCTGAACGATCTCGACGAACGCATCGTGCACGCCCTCGCCGAGGACGCCCGCCGCTCCTATGCCGACATCGGCCAACTGGTCGGCCTGTCCGCGCCGGCCGTGAAGCGCAGGGTGGACCGGCTGCGGGCGACCGGTGCCATCACGGGGTTCACGGTACGGGTGGACCCGGCCGCGCTCGGCTGGGAGACGGAGGGTTTCGTCGAGATCTACTGCCGGCGCAACACCTCACCGGAGACGATCCAGCGGGGGCTGGAGCGGTACCAGGAGGTCGTGGCCGCCTCCACCGTCACCGGGGAGGCGGACGCGGTCGTCCAGGTCTTCGCGTCCGACATGCGGCACTTCGAGCGTGTGCTGGAGCGGATCGCGGGGGAGTCGTTCGTGGAGCGTACGAAGTCCGTGCTGGTGCTCTCGCCGTTGCTGCGGCGGTTCTCGTCGGGGTCGCCCACGTAGAGGGGACGAGCCGGGGGCGGGGAGGGCTGAGTCCTCGGCCGCGGGTCGTGTGTGGCTGGTCGCGCGGCTCCCCGCGCCCCTGAAGGACGCAGTTCCCCGCACTCCTGTAAGGGCACGGGTGTCCGCGGTCCCGAAGGGCGCGGCCCTGTCCCCGTCGTGTTCCTACTCCGCCGTCTTCCTCGCCATGGCGTTGTTCCCTATCGAGTTGTGCACGCTGAAGCTCACGGCGTCCGAGCGGTAACGGTCGTCCGACCACTCCACCGGGCGTCCTTCGCGGGTCGTGGTGACGCGGCGGACGCGGAGCAGGGGGCTGGTGCGGCGGATGCCGAGGAGGTCGGCGTCCTGGGCGCCCGCCGCCACCGCGTCGATGACGTGCTCGCCGTAGGCGAAGACCAGACCCGTGTCCTCGAAGAGCCGCTGGGTCACGGAGGGGCAGTCGGGCTCGATGGCCTCGACGGCACGGGAGATCCAGTCGGCGTACACCGTCCGCTCCAGGAGCACCGGCTCGCCGTCCAGGCCGCGCACCCGCAGGACATGCAACACGGCGGTCCCCTCAGGCAGTTGGAGACGCACGGCATCCTCGGCGGCCGCCGGACGGTACGTCTGCTCGACCACGTGTCCCGTCGCCTCCCGCCCCATCGTGCGCGCCCACTCGGCGAAACTGCGCAGCTCGGCGAAGCTCTGGCTGCGGCGGCTGGCCAGCACCACCCGGCGCGCGCCCTGGCGGGAGCCGATCAGACCCTCGGCGGTCAGGGCCGCGACGGCCTGCCGGACCGTGCCGCGCGCCACGCCGTACTGCGCCGCGAGGTCCGTCTCCGCGGGCAGCAGACTGCCCACCGTGTACTCCTCGCGGTCGATCGCCCGCCGCAGCTCGTCGGCGATCTCCTCGTGTCGCGCCCCCATGCTTCCCCTCTGATCCGGCTGCTGTGCACAGCGTGACCAGCCTAATCGAGATCGGACGGTGATCTGGGCAGTGCGGGATTGTGCAGGGAATCGGGGCTCAGGGTTTCGCCGCTGTTTACGAACAGGACACCAGCGCCGGGCCTACTGGGGTCAACTTGTTCAGACAAGTGCCCCGCTTGCTCACACCCTCGTGCGTACTCCTGGAGAGACCGTGACCGTGTTCCTGCCGAGGACCGCCGTCCTCACCGGCGGCCTCGCCGTCGCCGCCGCCCTCGCCCTCAGCGCCTGTGGCGCGGCCCCCGACGACAAGGCGACCACCGCCGACGGCAAGAGCGCGGCCACCGCGACCTCCGCCGCGGACTTCGGTGGTCTCGACGCCCTCGTGAAGGCCGCGAAGAAGGAGGGCACGCTGCACGCGATCGCGCTGCCCCGTGACTGGGCCAACTACGGCGCGCTGATCGACGGCTTCACCAAGAAGTACGGCATCAAGATCGACGTGGAGAACCCGGCCGGCTCCAGCCAGGACGAGATCAACGCGGTCACCTCCCGCAAGGGCCAGGACCGCGCGCCCGACGTCCTCGACCTGGGCAGCTCCTTCGCCCTCAGCGCCGCCCAGCAGGGCCTGCTCGCCCCCTACAAGGTGACCGCCTTCGCCGACCTCCCCGAGGCCCAGAAGGACCCGAAGGGGCAGTGGTTCAACGACTACGGCGGCTACGTCTCCATCGGCTGCGACGCCAAGAAGGTCAAGGAGTGCCCCAAGACCTTCGCGGACCTGCTCAAGCCGCAGTACAAGGGCCAGGTCGCCCTCAACGGCAACCCCACCAAGTCGGGTTCGGCGTTCGGCGGCGTGTACGCGGCCGCCCTCGCCAACGGCGGCTCCTTCGACGACATCCAGCCCGGCATCGACTTCTTCGGCAAGCTGAAGAAGAACGGCAACTACACGCCCGTCGAGTCGACCCCGGCCACGGTCGAGAAGGGCGAGACGCCGATCAGCATCGACTGGGACTACCTGAACGCCGGTTACGCCGACGAGTTCAACTCCAAGGGCCTCGACTGGACGGTCACGGTCCCCTCGGACGGCCAGTACTCCCAGTACTACTCCCAGGCCATCAACAAGGACGCCCCGCACCCCGCGGCCGCCCGCCTGTGGCAGGAGTACCTCTACAGCACCGAGGGCCAGAACCTCTGGCTCAAGGGATACGCCCGCCCGGCCCTGATGCCCGCCATGGACAAGGCCGGCACGCTCGACAAGACCGCCGCCGCCGCGCTCCCCAAGGTCTCGGGCACGCCGACCTTCCCGACCGAGGACCAGCAGACCAAGGCCAAGGGCGTCCTCGCCCAGGGCTGGGGCAAGGCCGTCTCCGGATGACCGTCGCCCTCACCGAGGCCGACACGGTGCCCGCCGCTGCCCCACGGCAGCGGCGGCGCCGCGCCGTCGGCCCGCTCGCCGTCCTTCCGCTGCTCGCCTTCGTCGCCATCGCCTTCGGGGTTCCCGCCCTGGCCATGCTGAACGGCGCCTTCACCGTCAAGGACCAGGCCACCGGTGCCGCTTCGTACACCACGGCCAACCTGACCGCCTCGCTCCAGGGCGCGTACCTCACCGCCCTGGTCGGCAGCGTCAAGCTGTCCGCCGTCTCGGCCGCCCTCGCGACCGTGCTCGGACTGCTGCTCGCCCAGGCCGTGGTCACCTCCCGCTTCCGCGCGCTGCGCGAGGCCGTGCTGACCGCGTCCGGTGTCCTCGCCAACTTCGGCGGTGTCCCGCTGGCCTTCGCGTTCGTCGCCACCCTCGGCAACGCGGGCGTCCTGACCCGGCACCTGGGCCTGTCCGACAAGGGCTGGAACCTCTACAGCTTCTGGGGACTGGTCATCGTCTACCTCTACTTCCTGATCCCGCTGATGGTCCTCACCATCACGCCCGCCCTGGACGGACTGCGCTCCCAGTGGCGCGAGGCCGCGCAGAACAACGGCGCCACGGGGGTCCAGTACTGGCGGCATGTCGCCCTCCCCGTCCTCGCGCCCTCACTGCTCGGCGGCCTGGTGCTGCTCTTCGGCAGCGCCTTCGCCGCGTACGCCACCGCCGCGGCCATGGTGGGCAGCGCGGTCCCGCTGGTCACCCTGCAGATCGCCGACGCCATCTCCGGCAACGTCCTGGTCGGCCAGGAGAACGTGGCGCTCGCCCTCAGCCTCGACATGGTCCTCGTCGCGGGCCTGGTCATGGCCGTGTACCTGCCCCTGCAACGACGGAGCGCGCGATGGCTGGAAGCGTGAACAAGTCCCCGCGGCCGCGCCCCTGGCGCGGCGTCGTCCTGGCCTTCGCCGGGCTCTACTTCCTCGTCCCGCTCGCCGCGTCCCTGGTCTTCACGGTCGACGTCCCGAACCAGGGGATCACCTTCGACGCCTACAGCCAGATCGTCGGTGCCGACGGTTTCACCGCAAGCCTGCTGCTCTCGCTGGAACTGGCCGCCGCCACCATCGCGGTGGTCCTGCTGCTGATGGTGCCGGCGATGGTCGCGCTGCGGCTGAGCGCCCCGAAACTGCGGCCCCTCGTCGAGGTGGTCTGCTCGCTGCCGCTGGTCGTCCCGCCGATCGCGTTCGTCGCCGGGATCTCCACCGTTCTCAAGTGGGGGCCCGAACACCTCTCCCACACCCCGCTGTTCCAGACGTTCGTGGCGCTGCAGAACCCCGACTTCCCGTTCGTGCTCGTCCTCGCCTACGTCGTGATGGCCCTGCCGTTCGTGTACCGGGCCCTGGACGCCGGACTGCGCGCCGTCGACGTACGCACCCTCGTGGAGGCGGCGCGCAGCTGCGGGGCGAACTGGCCGCAGGCGCTGGTGCGTGTCGTGCTGCCCAACCTGCGCGGGGCGCTCCTGAACGCCTCCTTCCTGACCCTGGCGCTGGTGCTCGGCGAGTTCACCGTCGCCCAGCTGCTCGGCTTCCAGCCGTTCGCCGTGTGGATCTACAGCATCGGCGGCTCGCAGGCCCAGCTCTCCGTCGCCGTCTCCGTGCTCAGCCTGCTCGTCACCTGGGCACTGCTCCTCTCGCTCGCCGGACTCGGCGGGCGCTCCCGTACCGCTTCCCGGGGATGACCATGACCCTCACCACGCACAACACCGCCCCGGCCGTGGAGAAGGCCGCCACCGTCGAATTCCGAGGCCTGCGCAGGGCGTTCGGCACGACCGTCGCCCTCGACGGGCTCGACCTGACCGCGCGGCCCGGTGAACTCCTCGCCCTGCTCGGCCCGTCCGGCTGCGGCAAGACCACCGCGCTGCGCATGCTCGCCGGCTTCGAACACCCCGACTCCGGCGAGGTGCTGGTCGACGGCGAGGACGTCACCCGCGTCCCCGCCCACCGCCGCGACGCCGGCATGGTCTTCCAGTCGTACAGCCTCTTCCCGCACCTCAGCGCCCTCGACAACGTCGCCTTCGGGCTGCGCATGCGCAAGGTGCGGACGGCGGAGCGCCGCACCCGCGCCGCCGAACTCCTCGACCTCGTGGGCCTGGCCGACAAGGGAGAGCGCTTCCCCCACCAGCTCTCCGGCGGCCAGCAGCAACGCATCGCGCTGGCCCGTGCCCTCGCCCTGCGCCCACGCGTCCTGCTCCTCGACGAACCGCTCTCGGCGCTCGACGCGAAGGTGCGGCTCAGCCTGCGCGAGGAGATCCGCAGGCTGCAGCAGGAACTCGGCATCACCACCCTGTTCGTCACGCATGACCAGGAGGAGGCGCTGTCCATGGCGGACCGCGTCGCCGTGATGCGGTCCGGGCGGCTCGAACAGTGCGCGGCTCCCGCCGAGTTGTACGGGCGTCCCGCCACCGCGTTCGTCGCCGAGTTCGTGGGCACGATGAGCCGCATCCCGGGCCGGCTGGAGGCCACGACGGTCGAGGTGCTCGGACAGCGGCTGCCGGTCGACGGCGACGCGCCCGACGCGCGGGAGGTGGACGTACTGGTACGGCCCGAGGCGGTACGGGTGGAGGCCGACGACGCCGGTGACGCCCGGCTCGTGGCCGGCGCGTTCCTCGGGGCCGCCACCCGTGTCACCGTGCGGCTCGCGGACGGCACCGAGGTGAAGGCCGACCTGCCCACGCACGAGGCCGCCGCGCTCGCCCCGGGCGCGGCCGTCACCGTGCGTCTGCCGGAGCGGCCGGTACTGGTCGCCGAGCGAGCGCACTGACCGGCCCCGCTCCCGGCCCCCCGCCGGACCTCGCTCCACCGGACCTCCCCCCACTGATGAAAGAGAACGACGTGACCCACCGCGCCACCCCCCGACTCCCGCTCCAGGCAGTCCTTTTCGACATGGACGGCACGCTCGTGGACACCGAGCGACTGTGGTGGGAGGCGGTGGAACAGGTGGCCGCCGGGCTGGGGCGCCCACTCACCGGGGCGGATCAGCCGGAGGTCCTCGGACGGCCCGTCGAGTACACCGCCGACTGGCTGGGCGCGGTCACGGGGACTCCGGCGGAGGGCATCGCCGCCGGGCTGCACCGGGAGTTCGCGGACCGCGTCCGGACCGGGATCGTGCCCCGGCCGGGCGCGCTGCGGCTCCTGCGGGACCTGGCGCGGGAGGGTGTCCCCACCGCCCTGGTGACGGCCTCGCCACGCGCTGTCGCCGACACCGTCCTGGACGCGCTCGGCGCCGCGCACTTCGCCACCTCCGTCACCGCCGACGACACCGAGCACACCAAGCCCGCCCCCGATCCCTACCTCGCCGCCTGCCGCGCCCTCGGTGTCGAGCCCGCCCTGTGCGTGGCCGTCGAGGACACCGAGACCGGCGTCGCCTCCGCCGAGGCCGCCGGGTGCGCGGTGCTCGCCGTACCCTCGCTCGCGCCGATCGACCCGGCCCCCGGACGTACGGTCCTCACCAGCCTGGAGGAGGTGACGCCGGACCGCCTGCGGGGCATGCTGGCGCCTCGCGAACTGCGGGTGATGAGCTGGAACCTCTGGTACGGCGGCACCAAGGTCGACGATCACCGGGAGAAGCAGCTCAAGGTCATCACGGAGACCGGCGCGGACGTGGTCGGCCTCCAGGAGACGTACGGGAACGCGGCACAGGAACTGGCCGAGGCCCTCGGCTGGCACCACCACCGGGCCGGTGACAACCTCGGCATCATCAGCCGCCACCCGATCACCGCCCGCCTCGGCGACCCGGAGGTCGGCTTCTACGGTGGCACCGGGGTGCGGATCCGGCTGGACGGCGGCCAGGAGGTGGCCGTCTGGAGCAGCCACCTCGACTACACGCCGTACGGACCCTACGAGGCCCGCTTCGACGGACTCCCCGCGTCCGAGCTGATCGCCCACGAGGCCGGCCGACTGGGCCAGATGCGGGAGATCCTGCGCGAGATCGACGCCGCGGCCGACCCGGCCGTCCCCGTGATCCTGGTCGGCGACTTCAACAGCCCCTCGCACCTGGACTGGCCCGACGTCGCCTGGCCGGTGACCACGGCGGCCGAGGAGGCGGGCCTGCGCGACTCCTACCGCGAGGCCCACCCCGACGCGCTGCGGGACCCGGGCACCACCTGGTCGCCGGTCCACACCGAGCACGAGGACGGCAGCGGCCGCCCCGAGCCGCAGGACCGCATCGACTTCGTCCTGCACGACGGACGCGGCCTGCGTGTACTCGATTCCCGCACGGTCGTCACGGGCACCCCGCGCGCCTGGCCCGACGTGGCGACGAACGCCTGGCCCTCGGACCACGCCGCGGTACTCACCACGTTCACCCTCGACTAGCCCGCTTCCCCACCCGCCCGGCACCCTTCCGAGGAGCGCGGGGCGGGCCTCTTTTTTTTCGGGGGACACCGCTGGAGAACACCGCCCGGAGGCGCCCCGAAGGGGGCGCGGGGAACGGCGCGCTCAGCCCCCACACACCCGCACCCGACACTGCACGGAGTGGCCCCGAAGGGGGCGCGGGGAACGGCGCGCCAAGCCCCCACGCACCCGCACCCGACACTGCACGGAGTGGCCCCGAAGGGGGCGCGGGGAACGGCGCGCCAAGCCCCCACGCACCCGCACCGGACACCCCACCCGACACCACCCCCGGGGACCCGGGGCGAAGCCCCGGAACCGACACCGGAGGCCCCCAGAGGGCCTCCGCAACAAATCACCGCCGGACGGCCCCCGCACGCAACGATTCGTTCACCGGCACGCAACGGCTCCTCCTTGTCCACGCCGGCCCGGCGACCGTACCGTCTACCTGGCCCCCAAACCCGTCCGTACCGGTGAGGAACACGCATGCGCACAGCCCTGCTCCAGAGCTCCGGCCGACCCGGCTCGGTCGTCGAGAACCTCAAGGTCCTCGACGAGGCCGCGGGCCGCGCCGCCGCCGCCGGTGCCGGGCTGCTGGCCGCACCCGAGATGTTCCTCACCGGCTACGCGATCGGCGACGACATCGGACGTCTGGCCGAGCCCGCCGACGGAGACGCCGCCGACGCGATCGCCGAGATCGCCACCCGGCACGGCGTGGCCGTCGCCTACGGCTACCCCGAGCGCTCCGGCGAGCGGGTCCACAACTCCGCGCAGCTGATCTCCGCCGACGGCACCCGGCTCGCGAACTACCGCAAGACCCACCTCTTCGGCTGCTTCGAGCGCGACCACTTCACCCCGGGCGACCAGCCGGTGGTCCAGGCCGAGCTGAACGGCCTCCGTGTCGGCCTGATGATCTGCTACGACGTGGAGTTCCCGGAGAACGTCCGGGCGCACGCCCTCGCCGGCACCGACCTCCTCGTGGTGCCGACCGCGCAGATGCACCCCTTCCAGTTCGTCGCCGAGTCCGTCGTCCCGGTCCGCGCCTTCGAGAACCAGATGTACGTCGCCTATGTCAACCGGGTCGGCGAGGAGGGGGAGTTCGAGTTCGTCGGGCTGTCCACGCTGGCCGGGCCCGACGGGATCGCCCGCACCCGCGCCGGGCGCGCCGAGGAGATCGTCCTCGCCGACGCCGACCCCGACTTCCTCGCGGCCTCGCGTGAGGCGAACCCGTATCTGAAGGACCGCCGCCCCGGTCTCTACGGGTCGCTCGCCTGACGTCCGGTCTCTCAACCCTCCCCCCTCGAAGCTTTGTCGCAAGGAGTCCGTACCCCATGACGTCCACGGTGCCCACCGCCGTCCAGCACACCGACGTGCAGCAGCCGCCGATCACCATGTTCGGCCCGGACTTCCCGTACGCGTACGACGACTTCCTCGCGCATCCCGCGGGCCTCGGCCAGATACCCGCGACCGAGCACGGCACCGAGGTCGCGGTCATAGGCGGCGGTCTCTCCGGCATCGTGGCCGCCTACGAACTGATGAAGATGGGCCTCAAGCCCGTCGTGTACGAGGCCGACCAGATCGGCGGCCGGCTGCGCACGGTCGGCTTCGAGGGGTGCGACCCCTCGCTGACGGCCGAGATGGGCGCCATGCGCTTCCCGCCGTCGTCGACCGCCCTCCAGCACTACATCGACCTGGTGGGACTGGAGACCCGGCCGTTCCCCAACCCGCTCGCGGAGACCACACCGTCGACGGTCGTCGACCTCAAGGGCGAGTCGCACTACGCGACCACGGTCGACGACCTGCCGCAGGTCTACCGCGACGTGATGAACGCCTGGAACGCCTGTCTCGAAGAGGGCGCCGACTTCTCCGACATGAACCGGGCCATGCGCGAGCGTGACGTCCCGCGCATCCGTGAGATCTGGGCGAAGCTCGTGGAGAAGCTCGACAACCAGACCTTCTACGGTTTCCTCTGCGACTCGGACTCCTTCAAGTCCTTCCGGCACCGCGAGATCTTCGGCCAGGTCGGCTTCGGCACGGGCGGCTGGGACACCGACTTCCCGAACTCGATCCTCGAGATCCTGCGCGTCGTCTACACCGAGGCCGACGACCACCACCGCGGCATCGTGGGCGGCTCACAGCAGCTTCCGCTGAGGCTCTGGGAGCGGGAGCCGGTGAAGATCGTCCACTGGGCGCCCGGCACCTCGCTGGCCTCGCTGCACGACGGCGCCCCGCGGCCGGCGGTGACCCGGCTGACGCGTACGTCGGGCAACCGGATCACCGTGACGGACGCGAACGGCGACATCCGCACCTATCAGGCGGCGATCTTCACCGCCCAGTCCTGGCTGCTGCTGTCGAAGATCGCCTGCGACGACTCGCTCTTCCCGATCGACCACTGGACGGCGATGGAGCGGACCCACTACATGGAGTCCAGCAAGCTCTTCGTGCCCGTCGACCGTCCGTTCTGGCTCGACAAGGACGAGACGACCGGGCGTGACGTCATGTCGATGACGCTCACCGACCGGATGACCCGCGGCACCTACCTCCTGGACGAGGGTCCGGACCGGCCCGCCGTCATCTGTCTCTCGTACACGTGGTGCGACGACAGCCTGAAGTGGCTGCCGCTGTCCGCGAACGAGCGGATGGAGGTCATGCTGAAATCGCTCGGCGAGATCTACCCGAAGGTCGACATCCGCAAGCACGTCATCGGCAACCCGGTGACCGTCTCCTGGGAGAACGAGCCCTGGTTCATGGGGGCGTTCAAGGCCAACCTGCCCGGCCACTACCGCTACCAGCGGCGTCTGTTCACGCACTTCATGCAGGACGTGCTGCCGGAGGACAAGCGGGGCATCTTCCTCGCGGGCGACGACATCTCCTGGACGGCCGGCTGGGCCGAGGGCGCCGTGCAGACCGCGCTGAACGCGGTCTGGGGCGTCATGCACCAGCTGGGCGGAGGAACCGACCCGACCAACCCCGGGCCGGGCGACGTCTACGACGAGATCGCGCCGGTGGAACTGCCCGAGGACTGATGTCCGCGACCGCGGGCCCGGGGCCGTCGGAGAGGCCGGAGAGGTCACGGTTCCGGGACTCCGGCCACGGTGCTCAGACTCCGGCCGCGCGGGCCAGCCCGTACACCTCCGCCGCGACGTCGACGAGTTCGGAGGCGTCACGCAGTGGTGCCTGGAGGTCGAGGAGGAACTCCCCGATCCCGTCCACCCTGTGTGCGGCCAGGTCCTCGGCGATCTGGGCGGCGCTGCCCGTGAACAGCGGACGCTCGGCTCCCTCGTAGGGCTTGGCGGTGTACCGGGCGTTCACGCGGACACAGACCTCGATCGGCCGTGACCTGCCGCGCTCGGCGGCCAGTTCCTTGAGCCGGGTCCACTCCTCGGTGAACCGGTCGGCGCCCTGCGCGGTCGGCATCCAGCCGTCCGCGCGGTCCACCAGCCGCCGTGAGGCCCTCGGGCTGTTCGCCGGGAGGTACACCGGGATCGGGCGCGCGGGCTTCGGGCCGACCTCGGACGGGGCGACGGTGGTGAGTTCGCCCTCGTACGACACCGGGTCCGGTCCCCAGACCGCCGCGCACACGTCCAGGAGTTCGTCGAGGACCTTGCCGCGCTTCTCGAACGGCGCCACGGCGGCCGCCGCGTACTCGTCGTGGGACCAGCCCGTGCCGAGGCCCGCCACCACCCGGCCGCCACTGGCGGCGTCCAGCGTGGCGAGCGAGCGGGCCAGCTGGAAGGGGATGTGCAGTGGCGCCACCAGGACGCTGGTGCCGAGGCGGGCCCGTCCGGTCGACGCGGCCGCCAGGGTCAGGGTCACCAGCGGCTCGGCGACCGAGCGGTAGGTCTCGGGCCAGGGCAGCCCCGGAACCCCGTACAGCCCCTGGGTGGCGGGTTCGGGGAAGAGCACCCGCTCGAACACCCACAGGCTCTCGTAGCCGGTCTCCTCGGCGGCGCGGGCCACCGCGGGCACATCGCGCCCGATGTCGTACTGCTTCATCTGCGGAAGGCCGAGTCCGAGCCGGATCGCCATACCAGTCGCTCCTTCGCACGTCGGTGAGATGCCCGGTCAACGTACAGCGATCACCGGGAGATCTACGGGCTTACGTTCCACGGTGGCCGGTTCGGTCCCCCAGCGGGGTCAGCATCATCCGTCCGGTCAGGCCCACCGCCGCGTCGAGATGGTCCTCGAACTCCCGGGCGAGACCGGGGAGTCCGCGCAGCGCCCACAGCGTCCGCGCCGCCGACCAGCCGGCGTCGCGCGCCCGTTCCAGGCTCCACGCGCCCAGCAGATGCGTGAGCGGGTCGGCGACCTCCAGGAGGTCGGGCCCCGGCATCAGATCCTCGCGGACACGTTCCTCCATCGCCACGAGGAGGTCGCCCACGCGCTCGAACTCGTCCTCCAGGTCCGCCGGTTCGCAATCGAGCGTGCGGCAGCTCTCCACGACGGCCAGCGCCAGATCGTGTCCGACGTGCGCGTTGACGCCCGCGAGGGCGAACTGTAGAGGGTGTACTCCGGGATGGCGCCGGAACTGCAGCAGCGGCCGCCAGCAGGCGGGCGGGCATCCGTCCTCGGCCACCGTCAGATACCGCTCGGCGAAACGTACGTCCAGGGTGGCCGCGGCCCCGGGATCCGGGAACTCCCCGGCGTTCAGGTGCCGGTCGATCTCCTCGGTGACGGTGAGATAGACATGGTTGAAGACCGCGACCCCGTCCCGCTCCGGCAGGGATGCCTCCAGGGCCCGCATCCGCGAGACGACCGTGTGGACGGGAGCGGTGAACTGTTCCAGCTGCGCCATGGGGGGAGGGTCCCAGCCGTGGGCCGACGGACGAGCCGCCTGGCCGGGCGCGTCCCCAGAACGGGGGAAAACACACCTGCCGGGAGTGACGCCCGTGGGGGCGGCGGTACGCGCCGGACCCCCGCGGCCCGGCGCCCGGCCGCGGCCGGGGAGAAGTGCGCACGCCCGGCCTTGCGGGGTGCCGTGATCCGGTGCGGTGCCGGAGGCCGCGCCCTGGCGCGCCGCCGTCTGCACCCCGGCGCGCCGCCGCCTACACCCTCGCGCGCCGCCGTCTACGATCCCGCGCGCTGGTCCGGGTCCTCGGAGGCGCCGTCCTCGTCGTAGGCCGACGTGCCCGAGTCGAGCAGCGGGTCCCCGGTCCTGAGATGGGCCGGCGCCATCGCCCGCAGCGCGTGGTAACCGGTGATCACGACGAGCGTGCCGAGCGCGATGCCGCTGAGCGAGAAGGTGTCCGTGAACTTCAGGGTGACGCCGCCGACACCGATGATGATGCCCGCCGCGGCCGGTACCAGGTTCAGTGGATTGCGCAGGTCGACCCGGCCGTGCAGCCAGATCTGGGCGCCGAGCAGGCCGATCATGCCGTACAGGATCACGGTGATGCCGCCGAGGACGCCGCCCGGGATCGCCGCGACGATCGCGCCGAACTTGGGGCAGACGCCGAACAGGAGGGCGAATCCGGCGGCGGCCCAGTAGGCGGCGGTCGAGTAGACGCGTGTCGCTGCCATCACGCCGATGTTCTCGGAGTACGTGGTGTTGGGCGGGCCGCCGACCGCCGTGGAGAGCATCGAGGCGGCGCCGTCCGCGGAGATCGCGGTGCCCAGCCTGTCGTCCAGCGGGTCGCCCGTCATCTCGCCGACCGCCTTGACGTGGCCCGCGTTCTCGGCGACCAGCGCGATCACGACCGGCAGCGCGACGAGGATCGCCGACCACTGGAACGAGGGGCCGTGGAAGTGCGGCAGCCCGATCCAGTCCGCCCTGCCGACACCGGAGAGGTCCAGCCGCCAGTGGTCGGTGACCTTGCCGCCCGCGCCGACCGAGTGGATCTTCCCGAAGACCCGGTCGAAGAGCCACGAGATCACATATCCGAACAGCAGGCCGAGGAAGATCGCGATCCGTGACCAGAATCCGCGCAGACAGACCACCGACAGCCCCGTGAAGAGCATCACGAGCAGCGCCGTCCACTGGTCCTGCGGCCAGTACGTGGACGCGGTCACCGGGGCCAGGTTGAAACCGATGAGCATGACGACCGCGCCGGTGACGACCGGCGGCATCGCGGCGTGGATGATCCGGGCACCGAACCGCTGCACGGCGAGCCCGACCAGGAACAGGACGACGCCCACGACGAACACCGCGCCGGTCACCGTCGCGGTGGTGCCGCCCTGCGCGCGGATGATCGCGGCGACGCCCACGAAGGAGAGCGAGCAGCCCAGATAACTGGGCACCCGGCCACGGGTGGCGAGCAGGAAGATCACCGTCGCGACGCCGGACATCATGATCGCGAGGTTCGGGTCGAGCCCCATCAGGACGGGCGCCACGAAGGACGCCCCGAACATCGCCACCACGTGCTGGGCGCCGAGCCCGACGGTGCGCGGCCAGGAGAGGCGTTCATCGGGGCGGACGACGGCCCCGGGCGCGGGGTTGCGCCCGTCGCCGTGCAGTTTCCAGCGCACGCCGAGATCCATGGTGCGGATTCGCTTTCTCTGTACGTGAATGTGTCCGGACCATTGTCACGGCTAACTGGCGGTTCTACGCTCGCACGGTCCCACTCATGAACTGCGTTCACATATTTGATCGGAGTGCTCGATGGGTAGAAGACCCCGTGCGGGCGTGGTCCTGGCGGCCGTGGTCGCTCTCGCGGCCGCCGTCGTCCCCAGCGCCTCGGCTCACGAGGGCCGCTCGACACCGAAGGCCCCCGCCACCGCGGTCCTCGACGGCGCCCGGCTGCAACGGACGAAGATCCGCCTGGACCACGGCGACGCCGGGCTGCGGCACACGGTCGCGGACCTCACGGCCCGCGCCGACGGCTGGCTGGACCAGGGGCCCTGGACGGTCGTCGACAAGCCGAAGCCCGCCCCCGGCGGCGACGTCCACGACTACCTGAGCCAGGCCCCCTACTGGTGGCCCTCGCGGCCCGCGACCGCCGACAACCCGTGGGGCTGCCCCTATGTGCAGCGCGACGGACAGCGCAATCCCGAGGTCGACACCGGCACCGACCGCCAGGACGTCGAGAAGGTCTTCGACTCGACGTACGACCTCGCGCTCGCCTGGTACTACACCGGCAGGAAGCAGTACGCCCAGAAGGCCGCCACCGTCCTGCGCACCTGGTTCCTCGCCCCGGCCACCCGGATGAACCCGAACCTGGACCACGGGCAGTTCATCCCCTGCAAGTACGACGGCCGGGCCATCGGCATCATCGACTTCTCGCAGTCCTACACCAGCGTCCTGGACGCCGTCGCGATCCTCGACACCGGCGCCCCCGGCTGGTCGAGGACCGACCGCACCGCCATGCGCTCCTGGAACGTGGACTTCCGCGACTGGCTGCTGGACAGCGACTTCGGTACCGAGGAGGGTGCCGCCGCGAACAACCACGGCACCTTCTACGA
Organism: Streptomyces fagopyri; assembly: GCF_009498275.1. Lineage (NCBI taxonomy): Bacteria > Bacillati > Actinomycetota > Actinomycetes > Kitasatosporales > Streptomycetaceae > Streptomyces > Streptomyces fagopyri. The sequence continues at coordinate 7,580,748 of NZ_CP045643.1, forward strand.
CATGCAGCTCGCCGCCCTGGCGTACGCGACCGGCGACCGGGACCTGGCCCGGCGGACCGTGCTCGACGCGCGGTCCAGGCGCATCGACCCGCAGATCGCCGCCGACGGCACCCAGCCGCAGGAACTCGCCCGCACCCGCAGCTGGCACTACTCGACCTTCGACCTCGTCGCCTACACCCGCCTCGCCGCCATCGGCCGGCACGTCGGAGTGGACCTGTGGGCGTACCGGGGGCCGGACGGGCAGAGCCTGTTCAAGGCGGTCGACCAACTGCTGCCCGCCGCCACGGGAGCCGCCCCGTGGCCGTACCCGGAACTGGAGTTCCACCGCTTCGCGGCGAGCGACGTCGTGCACGCGGCGGCCGACGCGGGGGACCGTGCGGCGCGCGCCGCGGTGGCGCGGCTGGAGGCGCCGCCCGGCGGCGACCTCTGGGCGCTGCGGCCGGCCGCGGAGCAGCTCGACTCGATCGCGGGCTGACCCGGCGGTTCGTGCGCGGGCCGACCCGGCGGCGTACGAACACCCTGATCAGGGGCTCCTGAGCGGCTGCTTAGGATGGGGTGCCCCCACCGCCCCTCCGGCACCCTCAGGAGCCCCGCCCGTGACCGCCGAAGCCCCCGCCGCCCCCGTCGCCCCCGCCCTCCCGTACGGAAGACTGCTCCCCGTCACGGTCCACTTCGACGACCTCGACGCACTGGGTCTCCTCCACAACGCCCGCTACCCGGTGCTGGTCGAACGCGCCTGGACCGCGTACTGGAACGAGAACGGCTTCGGCTTCGAGGGGGACTGGGAGGCCGCGGGCGACTCCTGCAACGCGGTCAGGGAACTCCGGATCGGCTACGAGGCACCGGTCACCCGGCCCGGCGCGTACGCCGTCCACCTGTGGCTGGAGCGGCTCGGGAACACCGCACTGACGTACGGCTTCCGCCTCTGCTCGGCCGACGGCGCGGTCACCTACGCGCGCGGGACCCGGGTCCTGGTGCGGCTCGACGCCGGCACGCTGCGCCCCACGTCGTGGAGCGACCGCTTCAGGGCCGTGGGCCGGGAACTGCTTCGCTCGGACGACTGACCTTCGGGCGGTCGCGCTCGCCCGCGCGCAGCACACCCGCGAACACGGTCAGTCCGCTCGCCAGGATCGTGACCAGTCCGAACGACACCACCAGACTGGTCGCCTGGGCCAGCGAGCCGATCGCGCTCGGCGCGACCAGACCCGAGGTGTACGTGATGGTGGCGACGCCCGCGATGGCCTGACTGGGGTTCGGCCCGGCATGGCCCGCCGCGGCGAAGCAGAGCGGGACGACGACCGCGATCCCGAGGCCCAGCAGGGCGAAGCCGCCCATCGCGACCGCGGGATCGTCCGCGACGACGACGAGCAGTCCGCCGAGCACGGCGAGGACCCCGCCGGCCCGCACGGTGCGCACCGCGCCGAACCGGTTCACCACGGCGTCGCCCACGAGCCGGGCCACCGCCATGGTCAGCATGAAGCCGGTCGTCGACGCCGCCGCGAGCCCGGCCGAGGTGCCGAGCTCGTCCTTCAGGTAGACCGCCGACCAGTCCAGGCTCGCGCCCTCGGCGAACACGGCGCAGAAGCCGATCGCGCCGATGAGCAGCGCGGACTTCGGCGGCAGCGCGAAGCGCGGCGGGGGCACCTCGTCCTCGGTCGGCCGCAGGTCCAGGACCCACCGGCACGCGGTGAGACCCAGGACGGTCAGGACCCCGGCCGCCAGAACGTGGTGCACGCGCGCGTCCGAACCGAGGTGTGCCGCGAGGGTGCCGCCCGCCGACCCGACCAGCGCGCCCGCGCTCCACATGCCGTGCAGTCCCGACATGATCGACCTGCCGAGGCGGTTCTCGATCTCGACGCCGAGCGCGTTCATCGCCACGTCCGCCATGCCCGCCGTCGCCCCGTAGACGAAGAGGGCCAGGCACAGGGTGTAGAGGTTCGGCGCGACGGACGGCAGGACCAGCGCCAGGGTCCACAGCGAGATCAGCCCGCGCAGCGCGGTCCGCGCGCCGAAGCGGTGGCTGATCCGGCCCGCCAGCGGCATCGCGAGGGAGGCGCCGACGGCGGGGAACGCCAGGGCCAGCCCGAGCTGGCCCGTGCTGACGGACGCGTGGTCCTGGATCCAGGGCACGCGGGTGGCGAACGAGCCCGTCACCGCTCCGTGCACAGCGAACACCGCGGCCACGGCGTACCGGGCCCGCTTCACCTCGCCCAGGTCCTGGACCACATCGCTCATCTTTCCCGCCCTCCCGGCTCCGCTCCCCATGCTGCCGCCGTAAACTATCAGGGACCCTGCCTGATAGATAGGCGATAGAGAGGCGATGCGAAGACGACGCACCGGCCGTCCGGACCGGCGGCCGTACGCCACCGGGGCCCGCCTCGGCGGGCCCCGCCGATCTGGGAGGAATCCGTGGTCTGGGAAGATCCCGGCATGCCCGCATCCCCGAGCACGGCCCGGGCCATCAACGACCGGCTCGCCCTGCGGCTGCTGCAGCAGGAGGGCCCGCTGACGGCCGGACAGCTGAAGCAGCTCACGGGCCTGTCCCGGCCCACCGTCGCCGACCTCGTCGAACGCCTGACCGTCGCCGGACTGATCTCGGTCGTGGGGGAGTCGGGGGAGCAGCGGCGCGGCCCGAACGCCCGGCTGTACGGGATCGTCGCGGACCGGGCGCAGCTGGCGGCCCTCGACGTCCGCACCGAGGGCGTCACGGTCGTCGTCGCCGACCTGCTCGGCGCGGAGCTGACGCGGGCGTCGGTGCCCATCGCGGACGACGCCGGCACGGGACCCGCCGTCGAGCAGGCGGTCGCCCTCGTGGAGCGGGCCGCGAAGGAGGCCGGGGCCGAGCGGCTGCACACCGTCGGCATCGGCGCGCCGGGCCTCATCGACCCGGCCACCGGCGAACTCCGGGACTCCTCCGGCCTGCCCGAATGGCACCGCCTCCTGGTCGCGGCCCTCCAGGAACGCCTGCCCGCCCGGGTCATCGTCGAGAACGAGACGAACCTCGCCGCCCTCGCCGAACAGCGCGACGGTGCGGCCCGGGACCGGGACACCTTCGTCCTCCTCTGGCTCGGCCACGGCACCGGTGCGGCCGTCGTCCTCGACGGCAGACTCCGCCGCGGGGCCTCCGGCGGGACCGGCGAGATCGGGTTCCTGCCGGTTCCGGGCACCGCCACGCTGCCGTCCGCGACGGATTGCGAGGGAGGCTTCCACTCGCTCGCGGGGGGCGCCGCGATCGCCGAACTCGCCGCGGCGCACGGGCTGGCGGCGACCGAGTCCCCCGGCGAACCACGGGCGGCGGCGCTGGTGCGCACGGCGGTGACGGCCGTGTCCTCCGCGTCCTCCGCGTCCTCGGCGTCCACCGCGGACGCCTCGGGCACCGCGGACGCCTCGGACACCGCGTCCTCCGCGGACACCGACCGCTTCCGGTACGACCGTGCGGACCGTTTCCTGTCCGCCCTCGCCGACCGCCTCGCCGTCGGGGCCGCGTCCGTCGTGGCCGTCCTCGACCCGGGCTGCGTGGTGCTCGGCGGGGAGGTGGGGCAGGCGGGCGGCGAGGCGCTGGCCGCGCGGGTCGGTGAGCGGCTGGCCCGGATGTCCCCGCTGCCCGCCGAGGTCAGGGCCGGCACGCTGGGCGGAGGCGCGGTGCTGCGCGGCGCCCTCCTGACCGCCCGGGAGTCGGCCCAGGACGACCTGTTCACGCCGCGTCCGCGGTGACGATCCGCGCCGCCGCCGTACTCGCCCACGGACGTGGGACCACGGCCTCCACGGTCTCCGCTGCCGTCCGTGCGTCCGGCCGTCCGCTCGTCCGCCGGCCCGCCCGTCCGTCCGTCCGGAAAGGGCGAAGCCCCGGATTCGGGGCGGAGTTCGCGGAGGTGCCCGGCGGAGTGTCTCTCCCCGGTGGGGAGACCCGGCGGCGGGGCAAGGGCCTCCGTCACCGCCGCCGGGTCGCTCAGGGGGCGAGTGGGCCACCTCGGCTTCTGCAAACCTTGATCGCCGACCCTAAGAGGACTAGACCAGAGCGTCAATAGGTATGGACCAATATCCGTATCGCCGTCAAGCCTACGAGTCCTCAAGGGAGTTGGCCGCCCCCGCGACGACGTGAAAGTCCATCGGGGCCGCCTGTGAGGCACCCCACAGAACTTCACCCGCATGGGCATGGACAGGGCGTGGCACACTGATGCTGTACCAGAAGCAGCGCACTCCGGGGTCGGTGAAAGTCCGAACCGGCGGTTACAGTCCGCGACCCGGTCGCTTCCAGCGGCCGGTTGACCAGGTGAAATTCCTGGACCGACGGTTAAAGTCCGGATGGGAGGCAGTGCGCGGCGGGCGGGCATTCGTGCGCGCCGCCGGTTGTCGTGACGTGTCCTGCGGGACAGGTCTCCTTTCGGCGTCGTCCCCGGTGCCGTAGTCCGTTTCGATCTGTCGTCATCGACAGGCCCCGGAGTCCGTGCCCCATGAGGCAGGAGGACCCGGGAAGTGTTCACCGGAATCGTCGAAGAGCTGGGTGAGGTCACCGCCGTCGAGAATCTCGACGAGGCCTCTCGCTTCCGCCTGCGCGGACCCGTCGTCACGCAGGGCGCACAGCACGGCGACTCCATCGCCGTGAACGGAGTCTGTCTCACGGTCGTCGACCACGAAGGCGACGAATTCACCGCCGACGTCATGGCGGAGACCCTGAAGCGCTCCAGCCTCGGTGCCCTCACCGTCGGCTCCCGCGTCAACCTCGAACGCCCCATGGCCGTGGGCGACCGCCTCGGCGGACACATCGTCCAGGGGCACGTCGACGGCACCGGCACGGTCCTCGGACGCGAGCCGTCCGAGCACTGGGAGATCGTGAAGATCTCGCTCCCCGCGGACCTCACCCGCTACGTGGTCGAGAAGGGTTCCATCACCGTCGACGGCATCAGCCTGACGGTCGTCGACGCGGGCCCGGACCACTTCACCGTGAGCCTCATCCCCACCACCCTCGACCTGACCACGCTCGGCCGCAAGCAGCCCGGCGACCCGGTCAACCTCGAGGTGGACGTCATCGCCAAGTACGTCGAGCGCCTGCTCGGCGCGCGGGGCGAGCAGCCGGCCGCACTGCCGGACACCTCCGGGAGCCGGCCGTGAACTGGCTCAACTCCGAGGCGTTCACGCTCTTCGGACAGCACATCAAGTGGTCCGACATGATCGGCAACGTGATCGGTCTGATCGGACTCGCGCTCGGCTGGCGGCGCTCCATCTGGAGCTGGCCCGTACAGCTCCTGTCCGGCGTCGTCCTGCTCACGGCCTTCGCCTCGGCCCATCTCTCCGGCAGTGCCGGAAAGCAGGTCGTGGTCATCGTCGTCGCCCTGTGGGGCTGGTGGCAGTGGAACCGCGGCCGGGGCCCGGGCCGGGACGGTGCCGTCGCCGTACGGTTCGCCACCTGGCGCGAGCGCGCCGCCCTGGTGGGCGCTGCGGCCGTCGGCACCCTCGCGGTCAGCGCCCTGTTCCACGCGTACCCGTCGCTGTCCTGGGACCCCTGGCCGGACGCCTACATCTTCGTCGGCACGGTCATCGCCATGTACGCCCAGGCGCGCGGCATGGTCGAGTTCTGGTTCGCCTGGCTGCTCGTCGACGTGGTGGGCGTGCCGCTCAACTTCGCCAACGGCTTCGCCTTCTCCGGTTTCGTCTACGTCGTCTACGGCGCGCTCGTCCTGTGGGGCATGCGCGACTGGTGGCTGCGCTCCCGCAAGGCCGGGCAGCCCGTTCTGGAAGGAGTCCCGGCATGACCGCCGCCCCCGTCTGGTACAGCACCGGGCATGAACAGGACGTCTCCGACTTCGCGCTCGACCCGGTCGAGAAGGCCATCGCCGACATCGCGGCGGGCCGGCCGATCGTGGTCGTCGACGACGAGGACCGGGAGAACGAGGGCGACCTCGTCATCGCCGCCGAGAAGGCGACCCCCGAGATCATCGCGTTCATGATGAGCGAGTGCCGCGGACTCATCTGCGCACCCATGGAGGGCGACGAACTCGACCGCCTCCAGCTCCCGCAGATGGTCGAGAACAACACCGAGTCGATGAGGACGGCGTTCACGGTCTCGGTGGACGCCTCCGGCGCGCACGGTGTGACCACCGGCATCTCGGCCGCCGACCGCGCCACCACACTGCGGCTGCTGGCCGGGGGCCAGGCCGGAGCGGGCGACTTCGTACGGCCCGGCCACATCTTCCCGCTGCGTGCCAGGCCCGGCGGCGTCCTCGTCCGCAACGGCCACACCGAGGCGGCCGTCGACCTGGCCCGGCTCGCCGGCCTGCGACCCGCGGGCGCCATCGTGGAGATCGCGGGGGAGGACGGCCGTATGCTGCGCCTTCCCGAACTGATCCCGTTCGCCCGCAAGCACGGTCTGACCATCATCTCCATCGAGGACCTGGTCGCCCACCGTCGCTCCACCCAGCTCCCGGCCCCGTTCGGTCAGGCGACGCCCCCGGCCGGACCCGCGGTCCGCCGCGAGGCCAGGACGCAGCTGCCTACCGCCTTCGGCGAGTTCACGGCGTACGGCTACCACTCCATCGCCGACGGGGTCGAGCACGTCGCCCTGGTCCACGGCGAGATCGGCGACGGCGAGGACGTCCTCGTCCGCGTCCATTCCGAGTGCCTGACCGGCGACGTCCTCCACTCGCTGCGCTGCGACTGCGGCCCCCAGCTTCAGTCCTCCCTGCAACGCATCCAGGCCGAGGGCCGCGGCATCGTCGTCTATCTGCGCGGGCACGAGGGACGGGGCATCGGCCTGTTGTCCAAGCTGCGCGCCTACGAGCTCCAGGAACGCGGCCGGGACACCCTCGACGCCAACCTCGAACTCGGACTGCCCGCCGACGCCCGCGACTACGGCGCGAGCGCGCAGATCCTGGAGGACCTCGGCGTCCACAGCCTGCGTCTGATGACCAACAACCCCGACAAGACCGACGCGCTCGTCCGGCACGGCCTCCGGGTCACCCGGCGGGAGCCGATGCCCGTCCAGGCGGGCGAACACAACCTCCGCTACCTGCGCACCAAGCGGGACCGGATGGGGCACGACCTGCCCTGGCTGGAGACGCCCACCGCGTCCGCCTGCGGCAACCAGTGACACCCGCGGGAGGAGACACCCGCGGAATCCAGTGACCGCACAACCCGGTGACAGCGCGACCCAGTGACAACGGAGTCCGGAGACAACGGAGTCCGGCGGCACCGGCATCGAGCAGTACCGGCATCGAGCAAACCGGCATCAAGCAACACCGGCACGACCGGCAACACAGCACAGACGCACTGAGGAGAGACGTGAGCGGCAAGGGTGCACCCGAACTGTCCGTACGCAACTGCGGCGACCTGCGCGTCGCGGTCATCGCGGCACAGTGGCACGAAAAGGTGATGGACGGCCTCGTGGACGGCGCGCTGCGCGCCCTGCACGAGCTGGGGATCGACGAGCCGACCCTGCTGAGGGTCCCGGGCAGCTTCGAGCTCCCGGTCGTCGCCAAGGTTCTGGCGGGCCGAGGCTACGACGCCATCGTCGCGCTCGGTGTCGTCATCCGCGGCGGCACGCCCCACTTCGAATATGTGTGCCAGGGCGTCACGCAGGGGCTCACCCAGGTCTCCATCGACACCGGCGTCCCCATCGGCTTCGGTGTACTGACCTGTGACACCGAGGAGCAGGCCCTGGACCGGGCGGGCATCGAGGGCTCCCGTGAGGACAAGGGGCACGAGGCGGTGACGGCCGCCGTGGCGACCGCTACCACGCTGCGCTCAGTATCCGAACCCTGGCGCTGAGGCACCGGCTCCACCGCGTAGGGTGGGCAGCACCATGTCCAAGAAGACGTTCGAGGAGCTCTTCACCGAGCTCCAGCACAAGGCCGCCACCGGCGACCCCGCCACCTCCCGCACCGCCGAGCTGGTCGGCAAGGGGGTCCATGCCATCGGCAAGAAGGTCGTCGAAGAGGCCGCAGAGGTCTGGATGGCCGCCGAGTACGAGGGCAAGGACGCCGCCGCCGAGGAGATCTCCCAGCTCCTCTACCACGTCCAGGTGATGATGGTGGCGCGCGGAATCTCCCTCGACGACGTGTACGCCCACCTCTGAGCCACGCCCCGCACCCCCCGTACGAACCGACAGACGTACGCACGAACAAAGGAAGCCGACCTCATGCTGCGCATCGCCGTCCCCAACAAGGGTTCCCTGTCAGGACCTGCGGCGGAGATGCTGCATGAGGCCGGCTACCGGCAGCGCCGGGAGTCCAAGGAGCTCAGGATCGTCGATCCGGGCAACGAGGTCGAGTTCTTCTACCTCCGCCCCCGCGACATCGCGATCTATGTCTCCTCGGGCCGCCTCGACATCGGCATCACGGGCCGCGACCTGCTCGTCGACTCCGGAGCGAGGGCGGAGGAGATCCTCCCGCTCGGTTTCGCCCGTTCCACCTTCCGCTTCGCCGGCAAGCCCGGCACCGCCAAGAGCGTCGACGACCTCGCCGGCCTGACCATCGCCACCTCCTACGAGGGCATCGTCGCGGGCCACCTCGCCGGCAACGGCATCGACGCCTCCGTGGTCCACCTCGACGGCGCCGTGGAGACCGCGATCGAACTCGGTGTCGCCGAGGTCATCGCGGACGTCGTCGAGACCGGCACCTCGCTGCGCAACGCGGGCCTGGAGGTCTTCGGCGAGCCGATCATGAAGTCCGAGGCCGTCGTCGTCCGGCGCGTCGAGGGCGGCACCGACGAGGACACCGAGCCCAAGGTCCAGCAGTTCCTGCGCCGCCTGCAGGGTGTCCTGGTCGCACGGACGTACGTGATGATGGACTACGACTGCCGCGCCGAGCACCTGGAGCAGGCCGTCGCGCTCACCCCCGGCCTCGAGTCGCCGACCATCTCGCCCCTGCACAACGAGGGCTGGGTGGCCGTCCGCGCGATGGTGCCCGCCAAGGAGGCGCAGCGGATCATGGACGACCTGTACGCGCTCGGCGCGCGGGCCATCCTGACCACGGCCATCCACGCCTGCCGCCTCTGAGGACCGTCCGAGTCATGTCCCACCTTCCCGAACTCCCCGTCACGTTCCGGCCGTCCCGGACCCGGGCGGTCCTGCTCACCGCGGGCGTCTCGATCTTCGTGGTCATCACCACGGTCGCGATGCTCCTGGAGCAGCTCAGCCCGGGGGAGCGCGCCAGCTTCGTCTTCACCGGCGCGCTGCTGCTCGGCGTCCTCGTGCTGCTGTCCCGGCCCAAGGTCGTCGCCGATGAGAGCGGAGTCACAGTCGTCAACATCGCCGGCAGCCGGCACCTGGACTGGGCGGAGATCCTCCAGGTCAATCTGCGCCCCGGCGACCCCTGGGTGTTCCTCAACCTCAGTGACGGCACCAGTCTTCCGGCGCTCGGCATCCAGCCGGGCATCGCCAGACAGCGCGCGATCGACGACGCCCGCACCCTGCGGGCGCTCGCCGAGGCCCGCTCCATCGGCGACCCGGAGCAACATCACGGCTGACTCTCGCCCTTCGACCCTGCCCTGCGGGCCCATGTCTTGATTAACCTGTTGGCGGAGGCGTTTTCGTTGCGCCTCCGCCACTGACATGCCACCCGGTGTCCAGAGGCCCCCTGCTACCCGAGGAGTGACTCCCTCCAGCGATGGACGGATCGTCCTGTAGTACCTGCGCCGCCCCCTCCCGACCCATCGAGGCGGCGGCATGACCATCCCCCTGCTGCTTCTCGCGGCGGCGTTCCTGCTGATCCTCGCCAACGGTTTCTTCGTGGCGGCGGAGTTCGGCCTCGTCACGGTCGAGCGGCCGGACGCCGAGAAGGCCGCGGCCGAAGGCGACCGACGGGCCGGTACCGTCGTCAACTCGCTCAAGGAGCTGTCCTTCCAGCTCTCCGGCACCCAGCTCGGCATCACCATCACCTCGCTCGTCGTCGGCATGCTCGCCGAGCCGGCGCTCGCCCAGCTGCTCCACGGACCGTTCACCGCGCTCGGGCTGCCCGAGGGTGCCGTGTCCGGCGTGGCCGTGGTGGTCGGGATGCTGCTCGCCGCGGCCGTGCAGATGGTCGTCGGCGAACTCGTGCCGAAGAACTGGGCCGTGTCCAAGCCGCTCCAGGTCGCCCGCTTCGTCGCGGGCCCGCAGCACGTCTTCTCCAGCCTGTTCCGGCCGGTGATCGCCGCGCTCAACACGGTCGCCAACCGGCTCGTACGGGCGCTCGGCGTCGAACCCGCAGAGGAGCTGGCGTCCGCCCGCACCCCCGGCGAGCTCGTCTCCCTGGCCCGGCACTCCGCCCAGGCCGGCGCGCTGGAGCAGGACACCGCGGATCTCTTCGTACGGACCATCTCGCTGGCCGACCTGACCGCGCAGCACGTCATGACGCCGCGGGTGAGGGTCAGCGCCCTCCAGTCGACGGCCACCGCGGAGGACGTCGTCAACCTCACCCGGGCCACCGGCCTGTCCCGCTTCCCCGTCTACCGGGAGCGGATCGACGAGGTGGTCGGCATGGTGCATCTCAAGGACGCCCTCGCGGTGCCCTCGCACGACCGGCTGCGCACACCCGTCGGCCGGATCGCCCAGGCCCCGCTGCTCGTCCCGGAGACACTGCCCGTGCAGCCTCTCCTGGAACGGCTGCGCAGCGAGCAGCCCATCGCCGTCGTCGTCGACGAGTACGGCGGCACGGCGGGCGTCGTCACCCTGGAGGACATCGTCGAGGAACTCGTCGGCGAGGTCCGCGACGAGCACGACGGACAGGACCTGCCCGAACTCGCCGTGGCACCGCCCGAGGAGGGCCGGCCGGCCTGGGACGCCGACGGCAGTTGCCGTGTCGACATCCTGCAGCGCATAGGACTGGATGTGCCCGAGGGTCCGTACGAGACCGTGGCGGGGCTCGTCGCCGATCTGCTCGGCCGCATCCCGGCACCCGGTGACAGGGCGGAGCTTCCGGGCTGGCGCCTCTCGGTGCGCCAGGTCGGGCACTACCGTGCCGAGCGGGTCCGGCTGGTCAGGATCGCGGACGCGACCCTCGCCCCGGAGGCCGTCCGATGAGCGTGCTCCAACTCCTCTTCGCCGTTCTCCTGGTGCTCGCCAACGGCTTCTTCGTCGGCGCCGAGTTCGCGCTCGTCTCCGTGCGGCGCAGCCAGATCGAGCCGCTGGAGTCCACCCGCGCCCGCCAGGTCCTGTACGGGCTGGAGCGGTTGCCGCAGATGATGGCCGCGGCCCAGTTCGGCATCACCATCTGCTCGCTGACGCTCGGCGCGGTCGCCGAGCCGACCGTCGCCCATCTGCTGGAACCCCTCTTCGAGGCGGTCCATCTGCCGGACGGCGTGATCCACCCCCTCGGATACGTCATCGCGCTCGCCCTCGTCGTCTTCTTCCACCTCGTCATCGGCGAGATGGTCCCGAAGAACCTGGCGATGGCCGCGCCGGAGAAGACCGCGCTGTGGCTCAGCCCGGGACTGGTCGCCTTCGCCCGCCTGTGCCGGCCGGTCACGGTGGCCCTCGGCGCGTGCGCCCGGCTGATCCTGAAGCTGTTCCGGGTGGAGCCCAAGGACGAGGTCGAGGCGGTCTTCACGAGCGAGCAGCTCAACCGCCTGGTCGAGGACTCGGGCCAGGCCGGCCTGCTGGACCCGGAGGAGCAGGAGCGGCTGGAGGACGCCCTGGAACTGGGTTCCCGACCGGTGACGGACGTCCTCCTGGACCGGGAGTCCCTGGTCACCGTGGGCGCCTCGGTCACCCCGGGCCAGGTCGTCGCCCTCACCGCGCGCACCGGCTACTCCCGCTTCCCGGTGGTCGCGGAGAACGGCGCCTTCATGGGCTACCTGCACGTGAAGGACGTCCTCGACCTGGAGGAGTCGGAGCGCGCGGTGCCCCAGCAGATCTGGCGGCACATGACGACCCTGCGCTCGGAACTCCCCCTCGACGACGCCCTGACCGTGATGCGCCGCGCCGCCACGCACCTCGCGCAGGTCGCCGACGCGTCAGGAAAGGTGCTCGGGCTCGTGGCGCTGGAGGACGTGCTGGAGCTGCTGGTCGGCGAGGTACGGGATCCGGCACACCGGGACGTCACCGTGGTGGCCGCGCCGCCACTCGCCGAGCCGGTGCCCATCGAGGCTCCGGAGGAGGCGCTGGCGACGTGAGCCATCGGGGGTCCGGGGGCTGTCGCACCCGGACCCCCGATCGGGGCTTCGAGTGCCTTGCCCCAAGGTCGGACGGGCAGAAATCGCCTGACCCGGCTGTCGGCCTTTCCCACGTGGGCCCACACCTTCAGCCCGTCCTGAGCCTTCCGGCGCGGGCGCGCACATCCAGCCCGTCCGGCGTTTGAGGACGAGCCCTTCGGGCGATGGCGGGGGTTCAGGGGGCGCAGCGTCCCTGGCAGAGGTCTGGGGGCGGAGCCCCCAGGTACGGGATGACGGAGGTCCCCCCTGCTCTGGCGAAGCCGAGAGCTTGGGGGAGGGCAGGGGCGGCGGGGGCGAACCCCCGGGTCACAGGGCCGACGGGTCCTGGGGCCCCCGCCCCGACAACACCTCCCCGTACGCCTGCATCAGATCCGGCAGCCGAAGCGTGGACAGATCGTCCCGCGACGGCGTGTGCGGATACCCGGACAGCCGCAGATCCCGGTACGCGCAGCTCTTCTCGTACAGCGTCCGCAGGAACCGTCCGTTGCCGAGCTCGTCGATCCAGCCCTGATCCACGACGTGCCCGGCGATCGAGCGCAGCTCGTCCAGCGCCTCCTCGTCCCAGATGTCACCGTTCTCCGCGGCCAGCACCTCGCCGATGGAGGTGAGTTCGAGGGGGCGGTAGGACGGGAAGTCGACGCGGGTGGTGAAGCGCGAGGAGAGCCCGGGGTTGGCGGCGAGCAGACGGTCCATGCCCTCCGGATAGCCGGCCAGGATGACGACCAGGTGGTCGCGGTTGTCCTCGGCCCGCTTCAGCAGCACCTGCAGGGCCTCGTCGCCGTACGCGTCGCCCTTGCCGTATCCCGAGTTGGACAGCGAGTACGCCTCGTCCACGAAGAGGACCCCGCCGATCGCCGAGTCGATCAGCTCATTGGCCTTGACGGCGGTCTGGCCGAGATACTCGCCCACCAGATCGGCCCGCTGCGCCTCCACGAGGTGGTCGCCGCCGAGCAGACCGAGCGCGTAGAAGACCCGGCCGAGAATGCGGGCCACGGTGGTCTTGCCGGTGCCCGAGGGGCCGGAGAAGACGAAGTGCCGCTTCGGCGGCTGGACCGGCAGCCCCTGCCCGGCCCGCAGCCGCGCCATGTTCAGCTGCGCCGACAACGCCTTGACCTGGCGCTTCACGGGCTCCAGGCCCACCATCCGCTCCAGCTCGGCGAGTGCCTCCTCCAGCAGCGCCGGGTCGGTCGGCCCGGCGGGCAGCGGCCGCACCGGAACCACGGCCTTCTCCCGCACCACGTCGGTCTCCGGTGACACCGCGCCGGGCGGCAGCGGGTCCGCCTCGGGGAGCCGGAGGTCGCGGCCCTCGCCGCCCCACAGCGGATCCAGGCCGTCCGGGCCGTCCATCACGTCCTGCCCGATCCCGGTGAGTGTGATCGCCGCCAGATCGGCGGCGGCATCGTCGTACCCGTCGCCCTCGGAGATCGCGGCGAGCCGCGCGGAGGTGTCCATGAAGGCCGGGTCGACCCGGTGCACGGCCCGGTACAGGGGCAGCGCGGCGGCCGACCTGCCGGTGCCCTCGTGCGCCCGCGCCAGCCAGTACCGCAGCTCCTTGCGCTGCGGCTGCTCGCTGCGGCAGCGCATCAGCGCCGACGACAGCAGCGGCTCCGCCTGCCCGAACATCTCCAGCCGGACCCGGGCCATGCCGCCGAAGAGACCGGCCTCTATGCCCAGCATCGGATCGTCTATCAGCGGGTCCGTGTGCCGGACCAACTGCTCCCAGTCCTTGACGAGATAGGCCCGGCAGGCGTGCAGGAAGCGCACCTGCGGATCCGCGTCCACCGGCGGAAGTCCGGCCAACGCCCGGTCCAGTTCGGGGACATGACGCCCGTCCAGCCAGTGCGAGGCGTGCGCGAGCAGTAGATCGCGCGGACTTTCGAGCACCGGCTGCACCCACCAGCCCAGCCAGTACCAGGAGTTCAGGGTGCGCCGGTGCCGGGAGCGCTGTTCGCCGAAACGGTCCCGGTGCCGGAACATGCGCAGCAGCGCGGCCGTGGTGTCCACGCGCAGCGCGTGCAGTCCGAGCCAGCCGTCCGCCATACCGGGGTCCATCCGGACCGCGGTGCGGAACTCCTCCTCCGCCTGCGGATAGGCGCCCATCGTGTAGGCGTCCACACCTCGCATCCAGGCGAGGTCGGCCGGGGCCTCCGGGCCCTGCGTGCCGAAGTCCATCACGTCCCCCACAAACCGTGCCCCCGATGGTTCTCCGAGCGGGCCGGTGCCCGTCGGCAGCTTGGTCGAACCGCTGTGCCGCGGACGGGAGTTGCACCGGTGCGCAGAGCAAGCCGTCCGAAGGTCGCACCGAGAGGCATGGTACCTGCGCCGCATGGGCCTGCCGAAGGGTGCCGACAGCACCGTTGCACGAGGTGGGAGCAGACGGGGCGCACTTCATCCGGTGACCCAGGGTGAGCGGATCACGGCACGCGGCGCCCGAAAAGGAAGGGTGTGGGCAGAACGAAGCCCCCGATCACGGGGGAACAACCGGGGGCTTCGCGTCTGCGGGGCGACCTCGAAGGGCCGCACATTCAGAACGTAAGTCCTGTACGGCCCCTCGGTCAAGCCGAGTTGAGGCACTGGCGGAAGTTCTCCCACAAGGGTCTTCACGAGTTCAGCACATTGCGGATGGTCCGTCACCGTGCGTGATGAACTGGTCCGGTCCAGGGGTCCCGGCAGGCCCCGAAAACACCTCGTATCCCTCGGAACACTGCCGCACCAGAAGATCCGCGAAGGGCCTTGAGGGGTCTTCGGCGAAATGCCGACGTTCCGCGGCGACCCACTCGGTCCAGAACGCGCTCTGCGCCTCGCCGTCCCGCCGGCGCCCCCGTGTCCAGGCCTCGTCGCGGGGCAGTTCCATCCACAGCAGCCGCGCGAGATACGGGCGCAGCGCCCGGCGTCCGGCGCCGACGCCCTCCAGCAGGACCACGGGTGCGGGTGGCAGCTCACGTACCGGCCCGAAGCCCCTGGCCGTCCAGTCGTACGGGGTGTAGCGCGCCGCCGTGCCGCGGCCCAGCGGCTCGATCACCTGGTCCAGCAGGCGGGCCGTCCAGTCGAAGAGCTCCTCGTGCGTCGCGATGTCGTCGAGGTGCAGTACGGGCGCGCCGCCCAGGGCCGCGGCCAGCCGTCCCGTGAACGTGGTCTTCCCGGAGCCCGCGTGCCCGTCGACGCCGATCAGGCGGACGGGGCCGGCGGAGGGCGGCAGCCGGCGCAGCTGGGAGGCGAGAGCGTGAATGGGTGGTCCCGGGTCCGGTGGGGTGTGTGCGGTGATGCGCGGGATCATTTTAGGCCGGGTCGATTTCGGCCGGATCGGCGACCCGGAAAGCGCGTCGAGAAGGTGCGGGGGAGGGGCCCCGGGAAAATCCGGGGGAGTGGCGGAGAAGAGGCGGAGAAAGGCCCGGCGGGGATTCCGGGAAATTCACGGAGTCGCCCGGGGAAAGTGGACGGGAATCCACGCCGATGGGGTCCATTCCCGCGCTTTCGGCGCGGCCGGAGTCCGGTCGTGCGTCGGCTTCGCAGGTCACGCCAGTGGTCCCGACCAATATTGGTGGGCGTGGCACGGCCCGAAGTGCTGGCAGAAGTCGCCTCACCGTGTTCATAGTTGAGAATTGCCGCTACCGGACGAACGGGGGGTCACCCACCCATGACCAGAGCTTCAGAGCCGTCCCGCAGAACCGTTCTGGCCGCGGCGGTCGCCGCGGCGGCGACCGGTGCCGCGGCCACTCCGGCCGTGGCGGCGGAAGCACGCTCCGCGGAGGCCCGCCGGGGGCACACGCCCGCGCGCGCCGTGGACAACCACGCCTGGACCTCGTACGCCGACTGGCGGTCCGGTACCGCGAAAGGCACCCGGGCCGTGTCGGGCACCCGGCCGGGCCTCGTGATCGCCTCCCCGGCGGGCAAGGCGCCCTACCCGGATCCGCACACCGGCCGGACGGTCACCTGGGAGTACGCGACCTGGACCTCCCCGGTCCACCGGCTCGCCGTCCCCGCCACCGAGGCCATCGCCTCGTGGAACGCGCGGACCCCGGCGGGCACCTGGCTCCAGGTCGAACTCACCGGCACCTACTCCGACGGCACCGCGACGCCCTGGTACGTGATGGGCCGGTGGGCGGCCGGCGACCAGGACATCAGGCGGACCTCCGTCGACGGCCAGAAGGACGGCAGAAGCAGCGTCTGGACGGACACCTTCGCCATCGACGACGCCGCCTCGGGCCTGCGCCTCGTCTCGTACCGGCTGCGCCTGACGCTGTATCGCGCGCCGGGTTCCGGGGCCACTCCCACCGTCTGGCGGCTCGGCGCGATGGGCTCCGACATCCCCGACCGCTTCACCGTCCCGGCCTCGGCTCCCGGGCTCGCCCGCGAGCTGAAGGTGCCGCGCTACTCGCAGGAGATCCACGCCGGCCAGTACCCCGAGTACGACAACGGCGGCGAGGCCTGGTGCAGCCCCACCTCCTCGCAGATGATCATCGAGTACTGGGGGCGCCGGCCGACGGCGGAACAACTGGCCTGGGTCGCCCCGGGCCTGGCCGACCCGCAGGTGTGCCACGCGGCCCGAAACACCTACGACTACCAGTACGACGGCTGCGGCAACTGGCCGTTCAACGCCGCCTACGCGGCGACGTACCGGGACATGCAGGCCGTGGTGACGCGCCTCGGCTCGCTCGCCGACCTGGAGACCCTGATCGCGGCCGGCATCCCGGCCATCACGTCCCAGTCCTTCCTCAAGTCGGAACTGACCGGGGCGGGTTACGGCACCTCGGGCCATCTCATGACCGTCGTCGGCTTCACCGCGGACGGCGACGTGATCGCCAACGACCCGGCCTCGCCGGACGACGCCGCGGTCCGCCGCGTCTACCGGCGGTCCGAGTGGGAGACGATCTGGCTGCGCACCAAGCGGTACAACGCCTCGGGCAACGTCGTCTCCGGCACGGGAGGCGTCTGCTACCTGTACTTCCCCGCGCAGCCGACCCAGCGGCAGCGCCAGGCGCTCGCGGCGGTCGGCGTCCGGTGAGGAGGGGGCTGCCCCGGAAGCGGGCCGCCCCCTCGGTTCAGCCCTGGCCCGGCTCGACCACCCAGTCCGGGTGGTTCGGCATCGGCGGGGTCTTCGCGCCGTACAGCCAGGGGCGCAGGAATCCGTTCAGGTCCCGGCCCGCGATTTTCGAGGCCAGGCCGATGTAGTCCTGTGTGCCGGCGGTCTTCCCTCGGTACCGGGTCACCCAGGCCCGCTCGATCTTCCCGAAGACCGCCGGGCCGACCTTCTCGCGCAGGGCGTACAGGACGAGCGCCGAGCCGTCGTACCGCATCCGCTTGAAGAGGTTCGGTTCGGTCGGTTCGGCCGGGGCGCCGTAGTCGTGCCGCCACTGGTCGTGGGCGGCGTACGCCGTCCTCATCGTGGCCTCGAAGCTGTCGCCGCCGTGCTCCTGCGAGTACAGGCGCTCGTAGAAGCGGGCGTGTCCCTCGCTCAGCCACAGGTCGGACCAGGTCCTGATGCCGACGCTGTCGCCGGTCCACTGGTGGGTGAGCTCGTGCACCAGGTTGCGTTCGGCGCTCACCCGGTCGCCGAGCAGGTCGGCCTTCGGGATCAGGGAGAGCGTCTGGCTCTCCAGCGCGACTCCCAGGTCGGTGTCGCCGACGAGCAGGCCGTACCGGGCGAAGGGGTAGGGACCGAGCCGCTCCTCCAGCCACGCGATGTGGTCGGTGGTGAGCTTGCGGTACTGCTCGGTGGCCGCGACCAGACCGTCCGGGACGACGTCGCGCAGGGGCAGCCCGTGCGGGCCGGTGCTGTCGGCGAAGGTGAACCTGCCGATCGCGAGCTGCGCCAGCTGGGTCGCGAGCGGCTGCCCGGAGTCGTACGTCCACCGCACCCGCCCGTCCGCCTCTTCGGCGCGGCCGGTGAGCTTCCCGTTGGCCACGGCGCTCAGGCCGGGCGGGGTGGTGATGTGGAAGGTGATCGGCGCGCGCTGACTGGGGTGGTCGTTCGAAGGGAAGATCATCTTGGCGCCGTCGGGCTGCGGGTAGAGCACGGTGCCGTCGGGGGTGGGGATCCAGCCGTAGTCCTCGATGGCGTCGTCGCGGTGGCGTATCCGGGTGGGATCGGCGGTGTAGGTGACCTTCACCGTGAACGGCTCGCCCTCGGCGAGCGGCTCGGCCGGGGTGATCACCAGTTCGTCGCCGTCGCGCACGGCCGTCGCCGTGGTCCCGTTCACGGTCACCGTGTGCAGGGTGTTGCCCGCGAAGTCCAGGTCGAAGCGGGACAAGGCCTGGGTGGCGGTCGCCCTGACCGCGGTGGCCGCCTCGAAGGGCGTCCCGGGTGCCTGCCAGTCGAAGTCGAGGAGATAGCGGTTGACCCGGTAGCCGCCGTTGCCGTCGAGCGGGAAGACCGGGTCGCCGAGGCCCGCGGCACCCGGGGAGGGCCCGGTGGCGGGGGAGGAGCCGGCGGAAGGGGAGGAACCGGCGGCCGAGGGGGTCGCGGCCCGGGAGACCGGCCCCGTCAGGGCGGCTGCCACCGTGATCGCCGTGGCCAGGGCGAGGCGGGCTCCGTGGTGAGGCGTCCGGAACGTGCTCATCGAGGACCTTTCGGTTGGCTGACCACTGTCCTGTGAGGAGACCCACACCTGGCGCACACCGTTGCGGAAACCGGAGCGATTCGACGGTGGTCGAAGTGTCCGGCGTGGCGAGGGGTGACCAAGGTCTCTACCGCTGAAACCCGTTCCGGTGGCAAGGTGGTCGGGTCGGTGGGGAGCCGGTCAGGGGCGGGGATCCGACCGCACGCCTACGTCTGCGAGAAGCCATGACCGCGACCTCCGCCAGCGCCCCCCGTGTCCGTGCCCGCACCGGCGGCCCCAAGGACGACGGCCCCAAGATCCTCGAACACGTCGTGGGCTGGACCTTTGTCGTGGTCCTGGCGATGCTCGTCACCCAGCTCGGACTGCTGTGAGCTGATCGTCCCGCCACCCCGCCGAGAGCGGGTCCGGCCGGTCGATCGGAGTCGAACGAGCAGGTGGCATCGGTCTGTCATACTGCCAACGTCCCGCTGGCAGTCGGAGACTAGGGCCGGAATTGAATCATAGTCAACAGCGTGCTGTCGACCGCCCCCGGGCGCGCGGCACCGATCGTTCGCTGGCACGCCGCACCGAACTGATCGCCATCGGGCGGAAGTTGTTCGCGGACACGTCCTACGACGCACTCTCGATGGACGACATCGCACGGCAGGCGCACGTCGCCAAAGGGCTGATCTACTACTACTTCAAGTCCAAGCGCGGCTACTACCTCGCGATCGTCGAGGACTCGGTCGCCGACCTGGTCTCCCGGGCGTCCGGCGGCCTCGAACTGCCCCCGGCCGAGCGGGTGCACCGCACCATCGACGGCTATCTCCGCTACGCCGAGCACAACCAGGCCGCGTACCGCACGATCATCACGGGTGGGGTCGGCTTCGACACCGAGGTGCAGGCCATCCGGGAGGGCGTGCGCGAGGTGATCGTCGAGACCATCGCCGAGGGGGCCTACGGCAGACGCAAGATCGCACCGCTGCCCCGGATGGCGTTGCTCGCCTGGCTCCACAGCGTCGAGGGCGCGACCCTCGACTGGATCGGCCACCCGACCCTGCCCCGCGACACGATGCGCGAGCTGCTGGTGAAGACCCTGGGCGGCGCGATGCGCGCGGTCGAGGAGATCGAGCCCGCCTATCGGGCCCCGCAGTCCGCCCGCCGGGACTCCTGAGGGAGGGGCGGGGGCCCGTTGGACCCCCGCCCCGAGCGCGGTGCCCGCCCGCCGTGGCGCCGGCGCCGTGACAGGTGAACAGCGGCTGCCGCCGGCCTAGTCGATCGACCTGATCAGCTCACCGTTCGCGGTGTCACCGCTGAGCTCCCAGAAGAACGTGCCGCCCAGGCCCTGCTGGTTCTTGTACGTCATCTTCCCGGCGATGGTCGACGGGGTGTCGTAACTCCACCAGTTGTTACCGCACTTGGCGTAGGCCGTACCGCCGACGGTGCCTGTCGCCGGGCACTTCGTCCTGAGCACCTTGTAGTCCTCGGTGCCCTGCTCGTAGGTTCCCGCCGCGGGGCCGGTGGCCGTACCGCCGGGGGCCGCCTGGGTCACGCCGGTCCAGCCGTGGCCGTAGAAGCCGATGCCCAGCAGCAGCTTCGAGGCCGGGATGCCGAGGCCCCTGAGCTTCGCGATCGTGGCGGAGGTGTGGAACCCCGCCTTGGGAATGCCCGTGTACGAGTTCAGTGGCGAGTGCGGGGCCGTGGGTCCGGCCGCGTCCCAGGCGCCGAAGTAGTCGTACGTCATCGGGTTGTACCAGTCGACGTACTGCGCCGCGCCCGCGTAGTCGGCCGCGTCGATCTTTCCGCCGCTGGTGGCGTCGGCGGAGATCGCGGAGGTGACCAGCGCGCCGCCGAACCTGGCGCGCAGTGCCGCCATCAGGTTCTTGTACGCCGCCTTGCCGCTGGTGTCACAGGTGTTGCCGCAGGCGTTCGGGTACTCCCAATCGATGTCGATGCCGTCGAAGACGTCCGCCCACTTGGAGTTCTCGACCAGGTCGTAGCAGGACTGGGCGAACGCCGCCGGGTTCCTGGCCGCCTCGCCGAAGCCGCTGGACCAGGTCCAACCGCCGAACGACCAGAGCACCTTGAGGTTCGGGTGCAGCTTCTTCAGCTTGCGCAGCTGGTTGAAGTTGCCCCGCAGCGGCTGGTCCCAGGTGTCGGCGACACCGTCCACCGACTGGTCGGCGGTGTACGCCTTGTCGGTCGCCGCGTAGGCGTCACCCATGGCGCACTTGCCACCGGTGACGTTGCCGAAGGCGTAGTTGATGTGGGTGAGCTTGGCGGCCGAGCTGGACGTCTGGATGTTCTTGACGTGGTAGTTCCGGTCGTAGACGCCCCATTCGGTGAAGTAGCCGACGACCTTCGAGCCGGCCGCGGCGGCCTGGGCGGTACGGGGTGCCGTGGCGGTGCGGGCAGTGCCGGACTCCGTGGCCGTCGCGGTCCCGGCGCCGGCCAGCAGCCCCGCGCCGAGGACGGCGCAGCACACGGCGGACAGGAGCGACCGGACGGGGGCACGCCCCGGGCGGCCGGGGCGCGGATCCCGGGGGCGGTCCCGGAAGCGGGAGCGGTGCGGTGTGAGCATCGAGTCTCCTCGTGGGGGAGAGGGGAACGGGCGCTGTTTGGCATGCACGCGATGGCGTGCGTGGGGAACGGTAGGAGGACTAGACCACTCCGTCAATGGTTCGGACCAATTTCCCGCTGCCCGGGCGACCGGCTGTCGACGGGGGTCGTGAAGCCTCCGGCCGGGAACCCTCGCGGCGCGCCGGCCGCTGGTCGGTCGCCCGGCGGATGCGGCCGCACGGCGGGCTTCCCGGTCGAACCCCGTGTGCGTGAAGCCGGGATACCGCAGGTCACCGGGGTCCCAGGGGTGCCGACAGGAGCGGGCGGATGGTCATCGCCCGTCACCTCGCGGGTCCCGGCCCGCGCTCAACCGGTACGGGCCGGCCGGAGGCGTCGCCAGCCGGACCCACTCCGGGTCGTGCAGCCCCGGCAGTGTGCGGCCGCGATCGGCCCAGGTGCGCAACAGGGCGCGGTAGATGGGGGGATCCGGGACCGGCGGGGGCGGGGGAACCTGCTGAACCGATTCTGCCGTAGCGGGGGTGATGATCTGGCGCCCACGCCCGGTCGCCGAATATGTGGGGGTCATGCCGGGGCAACGCGCGGGTGGCCGGACAAGTCACCGGACCGCGCAATCGGGCGTGAGTTCGCGACCGGCCCGTACGGGGTGCCGCGGCCGGTCGGCGCGAGGGCGGTTGTCCGCCGGCGGGCGTCCGGGCCGGGACGCGATGTCTGGCTCCCGGACCGTATCTGACGTACCGTCAAGTCCCCGGCCGGGGGCCGCTCTTCTCCGTCCGGAGGTCGACTGCCGTGCCCCCAGGGAGGCCTGACATGTCCGACGACCGTCCCGTCGCCCTCGACGAGTACCCCGTGCACCAGGTGCCCCTGTCCATGAAGCACGTCGCCACCGGCGACCGGAACGCCTACGACCGCTGCATCTTCCACGTCTTCGACCACCAGGGGCGGACGTTGCTGATCCTGGGGCTCGGTGTCTATCCGAACCTCGGGGTGATCGACGCGTACGCCACCTTGCGGCGGGGTGACCTCCTGCACGCGGTCCGGGCGTCGGACGCGCTCGGGGACGACCGGACGGAACTGGCCGTCGGTCCGCTCCGGATCCGCGTCGAGCGCCCCCTGAAGGAGTTCGTGCTGAGCTGCGCGGCCGATCCGGGCGACCCCGACGGGCTGTCGTACGAGATCACCTGGACGGCGGACTTCCCCGCCCTCTGGGAACCGCACCACCTCCAGCGGCGCGGCGGCCGGCTCACCCTGGAGGGGAGACGCTTCGTGCAGGCCGGCCACTGCGAGGGCTGGATCCGGAGCGGCGGCGAGGAGATCCGCCTGTCCCCGGGCCGGTGGACCGGCACCCGCGACCGGAGCTGGGGCGTGCGCCCGGTCCCGGGGGAGGAGGGCGGCAGGTTCGCGGACGAGAACCCGGCGGAGGGCTTCCACTGGGTGTGGTGCCCGGTCCGGTTCGAGGACCGCTTCCTGATGGTCGTCGTCCAGGAGGACGCCGACGGCCACCGGTCACTGAACGACGCGACGCTCGTACGCGACGGCGCGCGCGACCTCCAACTCGGCTGGCCCCAGGCCGACATCACCTACCGGGCAGGCACCCGCCGGCCCACCTCGGCGGTCATCCACCTCACCCGGCCGCGGGACCGGGCACCGCTGCGGCTGGAGGTCGAGGTGCTCACCTCCTCGCCGCTGGCGGTGGGGGCGGGCTATCCGCCCGCCGACGACTGGCAGCACGGCACCTGGCGCGGCCGCGGCTGGACGGACCGCCGCACCTACGACCTCTCCGACCCGGCCGCTCACCCGCGCGCCGCGTACGGGGTCGTCGACCACGCCGCCCGCTGCACTCTGGACGGGCGGATCGGACACGGGATCTTCGAACACGGCTCGTTCGGGCGGCACGACCCGAGCGGCTTCACCGGATTCGACTCGGTCGCGCCCTGACCCCGGACGCGCCCCGAAGGGAGTGGACATGGCCACGGCACCCCGCCCGCGCACGACCACCCGGGACCGGGACGAACTCGCCCGGCGGCTGACCGCCTGGCTCGACGCGCGCCTCCCCGGCGCCCAGGCGGTACGCGTCACCGTCCCCGAGTCCAACGGCATGTCCAGCGAGACCCTGCTGTTCGACATCGACCACCCCGAACCACCCCTGAAAGCCTGCGCGTTGAGGCTGGCGGCGGACCCGGCGGCGTACACCGTCTTCCCCGTGTACGACCTGCCCCGGCAGTACCGCACGATGCGGCTGGTCGCCGAGCACACCGACCTTCCCGTGCCCCGGGTGCTGTGGCTCGAGGAGGACCCCGGACCGCTCGGCGCGCCCTTCTTCGTCATGGAACGGGTCGAGGGACGCGTACCGCCGGACGTCATGCCCTACACGTACGAGGGGAACTGGCTGCACGCGGCGAGCGACCGGGAACGCGCGGGACTGGAGGCCGCCTCGGTCGGACTGCTCGCCCGGCTCCACGACCAGGTGCCGGTCGCCGCGGCCGGGTTCCTGTCCCTTCCCGGCGACGGCAGCCCCCTGCGCCGGCACGTCGAGGCCCAACGCGCCTACTACGCATGGGTCGTCGACGGACGCGCGCGCTCACCGCTCATCGAGAGCGCCTTCGACCGGCTCGAAGGACTGTGGCCGCGCGACGAGGGCGAGACGGTGCTCAACTGGGGTGACGCGCGCATCGGGAACGTCGTCTACGACGGCTTCGAACCCGCGGCCGTCCTCGACTGGGAGATGGCGGCGACCGCCCCGCGCGAGGTCGACCTCGGCTGGACCGTCTATCTGCACCGCTTCTTCCAGGACCTCACGGTGAGCTTCGGCCAGCACGGCCTGCCCGGGTTCCTGCGCCGCGACCGGGTGGAGCGGCGCTATGCCGAACTCACCGGCCACCCACCGCGCGACATGGACTTCTACACCCTGTACGCGGCCCTGCGGCACGCCGTCGTCATGCTGCGCATCGCCTACCGGCAGGTGCACTTCGGCGAGATCGCCGTCCCCCGGGACCCGGACACCCTGATCCTGCACCACGACAGCCTGCGGGCCATGGTGCAGGGAGGCTACTGGGAGGGCGCGGAGCCCGGCCGCTGAGCGCTCGCGCGGCTCAGGCGGCCTCGCGCCGCATCTCGGGGACCCGCATCGGCCGCGACCCCGGGCCGCCGACGTGCGAGAAAGGCTGCGTCCGCCAGTCGAGACCCTGAGGAAGCGTCAGCAGGAGCGCGGTGTCCTGCTCCTGAAGCTCCATGGACTCGTCGGCGGAGCGGGCGTCGGCCGCGGCACGGCCCGTACCGGCGCAGACCGTGAGCCCGAAGGGGTTCCACGGCGAGGCGCACAGCGCGTGCTCCGGCAGGACCTCCTCGTCCGCCAGGAGCGCGATGGGCTGCGCGCAGTCCGGGCAGATCACCCGGACCATCTCGAAGGTGTCGTAGGCGTCGAAGTCCTCGCCGTCGAGGGCGTCCGTGTCGACGCCCTCCGGCTCGGGTTCGAAGGCGGACTGCTGCCGCTTGAACGCGGTGCGACCAGGGCGCTTGAGACTCTGCATGTGGTTTCTCCCCCTCGGGTGGGCCGACAAGGCGCTGCGGCCTCGACCACAGCAAGCATTTCCCGTCCGGTCTCCGCGGTAATCACGAGAACATCACGGACCCGGTCGGGACACTGTGTCCTTCGTCACATGCCGCCCGCAGATGCCCCGCACGGTGGATTTGTCCCCCGGGTGGCCCGCGACCCGTTCCCCCGCACCTCACAAACCGGGCATGACCTGCACCGCAGAGGTATCCGGCGGGATCGGGCGCACTGTAGGTTCTTGCGCCATGGAGGAGCTGGACCGACAGATCGTGCAGCTGCTCGTCGCAGACGGGCGGATGAGTTACACCGACCTGGGCAAGGCTACGGGCCTGTCCACGTCCGCCGTGCACCAGCGGGTGCGCCGGCTCGAGCAGCGCGGCGTGATCCGCGGCTACGCGGCGGTGGTGGACCCGGAGGCCGTGGGCCTGCCCCTGACCGCCTTCATCTCGGTGAAACCGTTCGACCCGAGCGCCCCGGACGACATCGCGGAACGCCTCGCGGACGTGCCGGAGCTGGAGGCCTGCCACAGCGTCGCGGGCGACGAGAACTACATCCTCAAGGTGCGGGTCTCGACCCCGCACGAACTGGAGGAGCTGCTGGCCCGGCTGCGCTCTCTCGCGGGCGTGTCGACCCGGACGACGGTGGTCCTTTCGACACCGTACGAGGCACGGCCGCCCCGCATCTGACCCGCCCGGGCGACGGCATCCGACCTACCCGGGCGACGACCGGCACCGGGCAGGCGCGAGACTGTTCCCCATGAGTGAGAGCACCGCCCCGTCCGACACCGTGCTGCTGCGCGGTGGAGAAGTCCACAGCCCCGCCGATCCCTTCGCCACCGCGATGGTCGTCGAACGCGGTCAGATCGCCTGGGTCGGCTCGGAGGGTGCCGCCGACGCCTTCGCCGACGGGGTCGCCGAGGTCGTGGACCTGGAAGGCGCGCTGGTCACCCCGGCCTTCACCGACGCCCACGTGCACACCACCGCCACCGGCCTCGCGCTCACCGGCCTGGACCTCAGCGACGCGCCCTCCCTGGACGCCGCCCTCGCCCTCGTACGCGACTTCGCCGCCGCCCGCCCCGCCGACCGGGTCCTGCTCGGCCACGGCTGGGACGCGGCCCGCTGGCCCGGCGGCCGCGCTCCGGCGCGCGCCGAACTCGACGAGGCCACCGGCGGCCGTCCGCTCTACCTCTCCCGTATCGACGTGCACTCCGCCGTGGCCACCACCGCGCTCCTGGACCTCGTCCCCGGCATCACCGGACGCCCGGGGTACCAGGACGGCCCGCTGACCCGGGACGCCCACCACGCCGTCCGCGCCGCCGCTCTCGGCGCCGTCACCGCGGCGCAGCGCACCGAGGCCCAGCGCGCGGCCCTCGCCCACGCCGCCTCCGTCGGCATCGGCTCCGTGCACGAGTGCGCGGGCCCGGAGATCTCCTCCGAGGACGACCTCACCGGCCTGCTGCGGCTCGCCGCCGAGGAGCGCGGCCCCCGGGTCGTCGGCTACTGGGCCGAGCAGGGTGAGGAGGGGGTGGCGAGGGCCCGCGAACTGGGCGCCGCGGGCGCCGCGGGTGACCTCTTCGTCGACGGCTCCCTCGGCTCGTACACCGCCTGTCTGCATCAGCCCTACGCCGACGCCGGACACACCGGCACCGCGTACCTGGACGACGCCGCCGTGGCCGCCCACGTCATCGCCTGCACCGAGGCGGGCCTCCAGGCGGGCTTCCACGCCATCGGGGACGCCGCCGTGGCCTCGGTGACCGAGGGAGTGCGCGCGGCCGCAGAGAAGGTCGGCCTGGCCCGTGTCCGGGCCGCCCGGCACCGTGTCGAGCATGCCGAGATGCTGACACCGGAGACGATCGCCTCCTTCGCCGAGTTCGGCCTCACCGCGTCCGTGCAGCCCGCCTTCGACGCATTGTGGGGCGGTGAGGACGGCATGTACGCCCAGCGCCTCGGTGTGGAGCGCGCCCGCACCCTCAATCCGCTGGCGGCCCTGCTGCGCACCGGCGTTCCGCTCGCCTTCGGCTCCGACAGTCCGGTCACCCCGCTCGACCCGTGGGGCACCGTCCGGGCCGCGGCCTTCCACCGCACCCCGGAACACCGGGTGTCGGTGCGCGCCGCCTTCGCGGCGCACACGCGCGGCGGATGGCGTGCGATCGGACGTGACGACGCGGGTGTTCTGGTGCCGGGCGCGCCCGCGGACTACGCCGTGTGGCGCACCGAGGAACTGGTGGTGCAGACCCCCGACGACCGGGTCGCCCGCTGGTCCACGGACCCCCGCTCCGGCACCCCCGGGCTGCCCGACCTGAGCCCCGGCGGCGACCTGCCCGTCTGTCTGCGCACCGTCGTGGGCGGACGGACCGTCTTCGTACGGCCGGGCGAGTGATCTCCTGGGGCGGCGGGGTGGCGATCGACCCCCGCCGTCCCGTCGCGCGACCTGCGCATCCTCCTCGCCGACCAGGTCAGAGAGGCAATGCCCGCAGTTCAGGAGAGTGTTGACAGCTGGCCGCAACGGGCCGGTAGGTTCGGCCGGGTCCACCACCGGACGTCCGACCGGAGAACTTCCCGACAGTCGCCGGAGCGCCGCTGGGTCAGGGGCGGTGTGCCGCACCGGCGCACCACCGCTGGGAACCAGGCTCAGCGGCGGCGCCACGGCGAGGGAACGTTCACGCCTGTCGGCAGGGTGTGACCCGGGTGGGGCCCGGACGTCCAGTAGACAACGGCTTTCGGTCGACCCGCAGCCAGCGGGTGCCTGGTCGGCCCGAAGGGCGCCGGGCCCCCATCCGCAGGCGCGGTGCTCCGGCGCGGGAAGGGCGCTCTTACCCGGCTCTTGCCGAATCGACACCCCTGTACTGACGCACCGATGCGTCGGTGCAGGCTGCGGCCACTATGGTGGACCCCTGCGTACGGACTTGAAGGGGCAGTAGTGAACGACGGCGACGGGACCCTCGCGGCAGGAGCCCAGGCGAGGCGGTTCGGCCCGCTCGGCACGGCCTTGGTGATCATTCCGACCTACAACGAGGCGGAGAACATCAAGAAGATCGTCGGCCGGGTGCGCGCCGCGGTGCCCGACGCGCACGTTCTCGTGGCGGACGACAACAGCCCCGACGGCACGGGCAAGTTGGCCGACGAGGTGGCCGTCGAGGACGACCACGTCCAGGTCCTGCACCGCAAGGGCAAGGAAGGACTGGGGGCCGCGTATCTCGCCGGCTTCCGCTGGGGCATCGAGCACGGCTACGGCGTCCTGATCGAGATGGACGCGGACGGTTCGCACCAGCCGGAGGAGCTGCCCCGGCTGCTCACCGCGCTGAAGGGCGCCGACCTCGTTCTCGGCTCGCGCTGGGTGCCGGGCGGGCGGGTGGTGAACTGGCCCAAGTCCCGCGAGTTCATCTCGCGCGGCGGCAGCATGTACTCCCGGCTCATGCTCGACGTACCCATCCGGGACGTCACCGGCGGCTTCCGGGCCTTCCGGCGGGAGACCCTGGAGGGCCTCGGACTCGGTGAGGTCGCGTCCCAGGGGTACTGCTTCCAGGTGGACCTGGCCCGGCGTGCCGTCAAGGCGGGGTACCACGTCGTGGAGGTGCCCATCACCTTCGTCGAGCGTGAACTCGGTGACTCCAAGATGAGCCGCGACATCCTCGTGGAGGCCCTGTGGCGGGTCACCACGTGGGGTGTGGGGGAGCGGGTCGGCCGGATCACCGGACGCAAGCCGTCCGTGTAGGGCCTGCCGGAGGGTTCCGGCAGGTTCCCGCGGGTCCCTGGTCGACCCCGCCGCCGGGGCTGATCATCCGCTTATCCCGAACTGAGGCGCGCCCAGGCACACTGGGGGCATGACGACTGGCGCACCGACTCCCACGCAACCCGCCCGGCCGCGGCGATCCCGGCTGCGTACGTTCCTGCCGCTCGGCATCGCCGTCTGGCTGGTGCTGGAGATCTGGCTGCTGACCGTGGTCGCGGGTGCGGCGAGCGGCTTCACGGTCCTTCTGCTGCTGGTCGCCGGTTTCGTGCTCGGTTCCGTGATCGTCAAGCGGGCCGGCCGCCGTGCCTTCCGCAATCTGAGTGAGACGCTGCGACAGCAGCAGAGCGGTGCGGCCCCCACGGGCGGGGGCGGCGACGGCAACGGGCTGATGATGCTCGGCGGCCTGCTCCTGATGCTGCCGGGCCTCATCTCGGACGCCGTGGGCCTGCTCCTGCTGATCCCGCCCGTCCAGAAGGTCCTGAGCCGGTACGCCGAGCGCGCCATCGAACGCCGGATCCGCGCGGCCGTACCCGGCAGCGTCGGTGACGCCTTCCAGCAGGCACGGATGCACCGCCCGGACGGCAAGGTGGTCCAGGGCGAGGTCATCCGGGACGACACCCCCCGTGGACCGGGCCCGGCCTCCCACCCCGGACCGCATCCTCCGCTGACGGGCTGACGGGCTGACGGGCTGACGGGCTGACGGGCTGATCCCCGAGCCAGGACCGGCTGATCGGCGACCGGCGCCCCGCGTCCGGCGGACACCACGGAGCCCCGGTCGCGGGGCGCCGCCGTCCGCCGGAACGCACGAGACCGCGAGCCCCGTACGGAGTACGTACGGCGCTCGCGGTCTCGGCGTGCGGTGTATGCCACCCAGCCCCCGGAGGGGCTACGCGGACTTGCGGCTGTCCCGCGGATGCACCGCGATGTTCATCGCGCCGGAGCGCAGAACGGCCAGGCGCTCCTCGAGGACCTCTTCGAGTTCCTCTCGGGTGCGCCGCTCCATCAGCATGTCCCAATGCGTACGCGCGGGCTTGGCCTTCTTTTCCTCAGGGCCGTCGCCGTCCACCAGGAGTGCCTGGGCCCCGCAGACCTTGCACTCCCACTCCGGCGGAATCTCCGCCTCGACCGAGAAGGGCATCTCAAACCGGTGCCCCTTCTCGCATGCGTACTCCACGGCCTGGCGCGGGGCCAGGTCGATGCCGCGGTCCGTCTCGTAGCTGGTCACCACGAGGCGCGTGCCGCGAAGAGCTCGCTCACTCATGAATCGTGCCTCCCGGGCTTGTCGCCCACAGGACAGGTGTCGCTGTCGTCGTCATCCGGTCAACGTCCGGTCGGCGGTAAAGATTCCCGTTCCGGGCCATGCGTCGCCGTCGTAGCCGCCCCTTGTTGTACCCACCGGCACCCGGTTTGTCACATCTGGCAGCAGATGTGACCCAACGCT
Organism: Streptomyces fagopyri; assembly: GCF_009498275.1. Taxonomy (NCBI): domain Bacteria; kingdom Bacillati; phylum Actinomycetota; class Actinomycetes; order Kitasatosporales; family Streptomycetaceae; genus Streptomyces; species Streptomyces fagopyri. The sequence continues at coordinate 7,610,716 of NZ_CP045643.1, forward strand.
TCACTATCTTTGACGCGCAGTAACGGTACGCCTGGCAGGCCAAACGCGTACACTACCGTCCTTTGGCCTCCGGTGCTAAATCCTGTCCGGTACGGGATTTCCCGCGTCGCGGATCGCCCGGCCCACCGGAACCCTCGCCAGCAGCACGAATCCGATGACGAAGAAGGCCACGAGCGAGATGATCGCGTCCCGATAACTTCCCGTCAGCTGGTAGGTCAAACCGAACAGAAGCGGGCCCAACCAGCTCATCCCCCGGTCGCTCATCTCGTACGCCGAGAAGTACTCGGCCTCCTTGCCCTGCGGCACGAGGTGCGAGAACAGGGAGCGGGACAGGGCCTGGCTGCCGCCCAGGACCAGCCCGATGCCGGCGGCGAGGACGAAGAACCACACCGGCGCGCCGGCGGGCAGGAAGTACCCGGCGGCGAGTGTCACCGTCCAGGCGACGAGTGAACCGAGGATGGTCCGTTTGGCCCCGTACGTGCGTGCCAGCCGTCCCATGCCCAGCGCGCCCCCGACCGCGAGCACCTGTACCAGCAGCACGGCGACGATCAGCGTCGACTGGCTCAGGCCGAGCTCCTCGGACCCGTACACCGACGCCTGCGAGATCACCGTCTGGATGCCGTCGTTGTAGACCAGGTAGGCGAACAGGAAGGAGAGGGTGAGCGGTTTTCCGCGCATGTCGCGCACGGTGGCCGCCAGCTGCCGCCACCCGTGCGCGGGCGTCCTGCCCCCGGGCGCCGTACGGCGGTCACGCAGCCGCCTGAGCGGTACGAGCGTGAAGGCGCCCCACCAGATGCCGGCCGAGGCCAGACAGATCCTGACGGCCGTCGACTCGGAGACGCCGAAGGAGTCGTGGGCGGTGAACAGGACGAGGTCGGCGATCAGGACCAGCGAGCCCGCCGCGTAGCCGAAGGCCCAGCCGCGGGACGAGACCGCGTCGCGCTCCTCGGGCGGCGCGATCTGCGGCAGGTAGGAGTTGTAGAGGACCATCGACACGGCCACCGAGGCGTTGGCGACGACCAGCAGCAGTCCGCCGAGCAGATAGCGGTCCCCGTCCAGGAAGAACATGCCCGTCGTCGCCGCGGCCCCGAGGTAGGCGGAGGCGGCGAGCAGCGGCTTCTTGCGGCCCGTGCGGTCGGCCGCCGCACCCGCCATGGGCATCACGAAGATCGACAGGATGACGGAGGCGGAGACCGAGTAGGCGAAGAAGGAGCCGGCCCGGATCGGGATCCCCAGCGGGTGCACGAATCCGTCCGCGTCCGCCGCGTGCTTGGCGACGGACGTCAGATAGGGGCCGAGGAAGACCGTGAGCACGCTCGTCGAGTAGACGGAGCAGGCCCAGTCGTAGAAGTACCAGCCGCGTTGCTCACGGCGCCGCTCGGCGACCTCGTCGGTCCCCCGTACCCGCACGGTGTCGGTGCGCACCCGTGCCCCTCGCTTCCCGCTGGACGGACCGCGCGGGAGGGCTCAGACCCAGGTGCCCCGGTCCTCCAGGACACTGCGCAGCGTGTCGATGTGATCGGTCATGATGCCATCGACTCCCAGGTCCAGGAGCCGGTGCATGCGATCCGCGTCGTTCACCGTCCATACGTGGACCTGCAGGCCGCGCGCGTGGGCGGCGCGCACGAAGCGCCGGTCGACCACCGGCACGCCCGACTGGGACTCGGGCACCTGCGCGGCGATCGCCGAGTCGCGCAGCGCGGCCGGTATGCCGTACGACCGCAGCCGCAGCCCCAGGACGCCCTTGGTGCCGTACGAGGTGGCCAGGCGCGGACCGGCCAGGCGCTGGGCGCGGAAGACGCGCGCCTCGGAGAAGGAGCCGACGCAGACGCGGTCCCAGGCGTCGGTGCGGCCGATCAGGTTGAGCAGCGGATGGAGGGCGGGCTCGGCCTTGACGTCCACGTTCCAGCGCACCTCGGGAAAGATCTCGAGGAGTTCCTCGAAGAGGGGGACCGGCTCCTTGCCCGCCACGCGCGCGTGGCTCACGTCCTCCCACGGGAGGTCCGCGATGCGGCCCGCGCCGTCCGTCACCCGGTCGAGCGTCGGGTCGTGGAAGGCGACGAGCTTGCCGTCCGCCGTCGCGTGCACGTCCGTCTCGATGTAGCGGTAGCCCGTCGCCACCGCCCGCCGGAACTGGGCGGTGGTGTTCTCCAGGCCGTCCGCCGCCCCGCCGCGGTGGGCGAAGGCGATCGGGCCGGGGTGGTCCAGGTACGGATGACGTATGCGCGTGCTCACCCTGGAAGTATCGCGCTCTCCGGTTGACCGGTGGCAAAGACCGTGCTGCCGGTCGGTGCCCGGCGGACGGCGAACACTCGCAGGAAGAACTGGGCGAGGGGGCCGATCGCGACGGCGTACAGCACCGTGCCGATACCGACCGTGCCGCCGAGCGTGAAACCCGTCGCGACCACGGCGACCTCCAGGACCGTGCGCACCAGCCGGATCGAGCGGTCCGTGCGCCGGTGCAGACCTGTCATCAGTCCGTCGCGCGGCCCCGGACCGAAACGGGCGGAGATGTAGAGGCCGGTCGCGAGTCCGTTCAGCACGATGCCCGCCAGCATCAGGGGGACGCGCACGGCCAGCGTGTGCGTGTCCGGTACGAGGGCGAGCGTGCCGTCCATCGCGATGCCGACCACGAACACGTTCGAGATCGTGCCGAGGCCCGGACGCTGACGCAGCGGGATCCACAGGAGCAGGACCGCCGCGCCCACGAAGATCGACACCACGCCGATCGTCAGACCGGTCAGCCGGGCCAGTCCCTGGTGCAGCACGTTCCAGGGCTCCAGGCCGAGTCCCGCCTCCACGAGCAGGGCCGAACTGGCGCCGTACAGCGCGAGACCGGCGTACAGCTGGGCGAGGCGTCGTGGCAGGTGCCGTCCGGCTTCGGGGCGGAGGGGCCCGGGACGGGCGCGCGGGGACTCGGCGGGGGCCTCGTCACCTGGCGGGGCTTCGGGTGGTGCGGGGTAGGAGGCCGGGGACCCGGCGGCGGGGTCGGCCGGTGCGGAGTCGGCGGATGTGGACATGACGTGCCCCCCTGAGTGGTGCCCTGTGCGGTGCGTGTGGTGGTGCCAGTGGCCTGGCTCATGTCATTCTGTGGCTTGATGGAGGACGCCATCCAAGGCCAATCCAGGGAAGGTGGACTGGACATCATGGCGCAGTGGACATCGGCGATGGGTGCCGCGCAGCTCGCCCGGCTGCTCAACTCCCAGCAGGAACGCCCTCCGGGGCCGGGCACCCGGCGTCCGCCGGCCTATCGCGCGCTCGCCGACGGGGTGCGGCTCCTCGTGCTGGAGGGCCGGGTGCCGGTCGCCGCGCGGCTGCCCGCCGAGCGGGAACTCGCGTTGGCGCTGTCCGTCAGCCGTACGACGGTCGCGGCGGCCTACGAGGCCCTGCGCGGCGAGGGATTCCTGGAGTCACGCAGGGGAGCCGGCAGCTGGACCGCCGTCCCCGCCGGGAACCCGCTGCCCGCGCGTGGTCTGGAACCGCTGCCCCCCGAGGCCCTCGGATCCATGATCGACCTCGGCTGCGCCTCGCTGCCCGCGCCCGAGCCGTGGCTCACCCGCGCCGTCCAGGGCGCCCTGGAGGAACTTCCCCCGTACGCGCACACGCACGGCGACTATCCGGCGGGGCTGCCCGCGCTGCGCGCGATGATCGCCGAGGGGTACACGAGGCGGGGCATTCCGACGATGCCCGAGCAGATCATGGTGACCACCGGCGCGATGGGCGCGATCGACGCCATCTGCCATCTCTTCGCCGGCCGCGGCGAGCGCATCGCCGTCGAGTCCCCCTCGTACGCCAACATCCTCCAGCTGATGCGGGAGGCCGGCGCGCGGCTCGTGCCCGTCGCCATGGCCGAGGGGCTCGCCGGGTGGGACATGGACCGCTGGCGGCAGGTCCTGCGCGACGCGGCGCCCCGGCTCGCCTATGTGGTCGCCGACTTCCACAACCCGACCGGTGCCCTCGCGGACGAGGACCAGCGTCGCCGGCTCGTGGACGCGGCCCGTTCCGCCGGGACCGTGCTGGTGGTCGACGAGACGATGAGCGAACTGCACCTGGAGGACGGACTTTCCATGCCGCGCCCCGTGTGCGGCTTCGATCCCGCCGGGTCCACGGTGATCACGGTCGGGTCGGCCAGCAAGGCGTTCTGGGCGGGGATGCGGATCGGCTGGGTACGCGCGGCCCCCGACGTGATCCGCAGTCTCGTCGCCGCGCGCGCGTACGCCGACCTGGGCACGCCGGTGCTGGAGCAGCTGGCCGTGAACTGGCTTTTCAGTACGGGAGGTTGGGAGCAGGCGGTGGCGATCCGGCGGGAACAGGCCCGGGAGAACCGGGACGCGCTCGTCACCGCCGTCCGCCGGGAGCTGCCCGACTGGGAGTTCTCCGTTCCGCGGGGCGGTCTGACGCTGTGGGTACGCACCGGGGGGTTGTCGGGGTCGCGGCTGGCCGAGGTGGGGGAGCGGGTGGGCGTGCGGGTCCCGTCCGGGCCGCGCTTCGGGGTCGACGGGGCGTTCGAGGGGTATGTGCGACTGCCGTTCACGGTCGGGGGCGCCGTCGCGGAGGAGGCGGCGGTGCGGTTGGCCGCGGCGGCGCGGCTGGTGGAGACGGGGGCGAGCGCGGGGACCGAGGGCCCGCGCACGTTCGTGGCCTAGGTCCGGGTCGCGCCCCGGTCCCCTCGCCAGGGTCCCTCGCCAGGGATCGATCCGGTCCCCGGGATCGGCGGAGGGCACAGATGGGTCGGCATGGCCGGGTACGGGCGGGTCGGCATGGCCGGGCCCGCCCGTCGTCGGAGATCCGAGGGGATCGGAGGGGATCGGAGGGGATCCTTCGGGTGGGGGTCAGCCTTCCGCGGGCGCCGGTTCCGCCGCGGCCGGGACCGGCGACGGCCCCGGCTCCGGTTCGGACGGGGCGGTCCGGACCGGCAGGAGGTCCAGCACGGCGCGGCGCTGCGTCTCGCTCGTCGCGTCGTCGTAGGGGTCGGGGGTGGCCGGGACCTGGAGGCGCAGGACGGGGCCGGCGCCCAGCCGGGCGTATCCCCGGCCGGGCGGCACGTTCTGGGGAGGCGTGGTGTGCGGTGGCGAGCCGAGCACGGCCTCCAGCTGCGGGGGCGAGGCGGAACCGAGCACCACGCGCGCGCGGGTGTGCTGGCGGACGGCCTCGCCGAGGGAGTCGAGGCTGTCGAACTGCTCGGCCACGACGACCGTGACGCCCGCCGCTCGCCCGTGCCGCAACGGCACCTCCAGAAGGTCCTGGGGATCCCGGTGACCGTCGGCGGCGGCGAGATGCCCCAGGGCGCCCGGACGGTCCAGCAGGATCCAGAGCGGGTTCTTCGTGTCCTCGGGGGCGGGTTGCCCGGCCTGCCGGGCATGGTTCGCGGAGATCAGCCGCCGCTCCGTCTCGTGCGCCGCCCATTCCAGGCCGGCGAGCGCCCCGGCGAGGCCCGACTCGACGGCGAGCACACCGTCCCGGCCGGTCAGGCACGCGTACTCGCCGGTGCCGCCGCCGTCGACGACGACGACCTCTCCGTACTGAAGGGCTTGCAGGGCGATGGAGCGCACCAGCGTGGACAGACCGCTGCCCGGCTCACCCGCGACGAGCAGGTGCGGTTCGGTCGAGCGGGCGCCGGTGCGCCAGACGACCGGCGGGACGTCGCGCTGGGTCTCGCCGAAGCCGAGGGGAAGCGTGCGCTGGACGTCGGCCGGGTCGGTGAAGCCGAGGACCGTCTCACCGGGCGCGGTGACGAAGCGCTGGGCGGCGATGTCGGTGGGGAGCGGCGGCAGCACGGTGACCGTGAGTTCGTTGCCCTCCTGCTCCCACGCGAAGTGGTACTCGCGGCCACGGCCCGACTTGGCCTGCAGCAGTTGTTCGATCCGGGCGCGGGCCATCACCTCCCCGTCCATGAAGTACGCCGGATAGCGGACGAGGAGACGGGACACGCGCCCGTCGTCGTCGAAGTCGTGGGTGGGGAAGGCCTTCTCCCAGTCGCCGCCGTGGGCGTAGAGGGGAGCGGGGTCCTCGGCCACGGAGAAGTACGGGACGAGGGCCTCGTAGAGCGATTGGAGGCGTCGCACCTGCGCCTCGTCGGGGCCGGTGGGCGCCGGCGGGGTGTGGTCGCGGCCGTACCAGGCTGCCGCCGCCATCAGGGTGATGGCGGCGAGCAGCGGTCCGTACGGCACCAGCGCCACGACCAGGATCACCGTGGCCGCCAGGAACAGCAGCGGCCCGCGCCGGTCCTTGGGGGTCTCGACCCACTTGCGCTGTCCGGCACCTGCCAGGCGGCGCAGCCCACGGGTGACCGTGATCAGCGGCTGGAGAACGTCGGTGGCGCTGTCGGCCGCCGTCCGGGCCAGCTCCCGGCTTCGGGCGATCTGCGCGCTGCCGTTGCTGAGGATGCGGGGGAGGGGGCGCCGGGCCACTGCTGTCTCCTGAAGGTGCGTGCGAGGGGCGGGGACGTCAGAACTTGATCCCGCCCAGGAGGCTCGCCAGGCTCTCGCCCCCGGCCTTGATGCTGGGCGCGATGGCCGTGCTGGCGAGGTAGAAGCCGAAGAGCGCGGACACCATGGCGTGCGACGCCTTGAGCCCGTCCTTGCGGAAAAAGAGGAAGACGATGATGCCGAGCAGGACGACGCCTGACATGGACAGAATCATTTGTGCTCTCCTGGTTCGTGGGGACAGTCACCATGAGTTGTTCCAGGATCACAGGATGTATCCATACGATAAAAGGTGCAAATGGGTCGATTTCTTGTGATTTCACTCGATCGGCTGAGCTGTTCCGGTACGACGCGACGGGTCTGCCGACTCCCGTCGACTCCCGGTTTCTCCCGGTGGAATCGTGGTGATCCTTGCCTCGGCGGCGGCCGGTCATGTGCCGCCGGAGCCAGTACGCTGGCGATTCACCCGTACGGCGCACAACCCGCTGCCGTACGAACCTGCGCATGACACTCCGCGCGTTGTCGTAGGCTCCCGCAGTCCGTGGGCGGTGGTTGTTGTCGTGACCGCTGCCGCTGTTGCCGTTGTCGCGGCTGTTGTCCTGTTGCCGTTGTGGCGATTCCTGTCGTTGTCGCCGTTGTGAGAGGTGGTCCGGCCGATGAGTGAAGTCCCCGACCCCGAGGTCGTGGAGCTGGCGACCAAGATCTTCGATCTGGCACGCCGGGGCGAGACCGAGGCGCTGGTGGCGTACGTCGACGCGGGCGTCCCGGCCAACCTCACCAACGACCGCGGCGACTCCCTCGTGATGCTCGCCGCGTACCACGGTCACGCCGGGGCGGTGCGCGCCCTTCTGGAGCGCGGCGCCGAGGCCGACCGGATCAACGACCGGGGTCAGACGCCGCTCGCCGGGGCCGTCTTCAAGGGCGAGGAAGCGGTCATCCGCGCGCTCCTCGACAGCGGCGCCGATCCGGCCGCCGGCACCCCCTCGGCCGTCGACACGGCCCGGATGTTCGGCAGGACAGAACTGCTCGAACTGTTCGGCGCGCACTGACCCGGCCACGCTGACCAGGCACGACACGGAAAACGGGGGAGGCGGAACGGGGCCGCCGGAAATACGGTCGCGGCAGGAAGAACTGCCGAGTCATCATGACGTCGTGATTCACGGACGCGATGGCTGGGCAGGTGTTGCCGCACCGCGCGGGCCGTGACTCGGCCCGCATGGGCCACCGACGAGAGGCAGAGGAAGATGGTCTACAGCAAGCAAGAAACGGCGGACGCTCCGACGTGTTGTCACGCGGCCAGGTAATGCAGGTTCCCGGTTGCGTCGACGCTTGATGTGAGGCTGTTTCCCATGTTCGATCCGGTCATAGCGCCCAGCGGAACGCTGCTCGGCCTGCTCCAGAGGGGCCGCGGCGACGGCACGCTGCACGCGCTCACCGCACCGCGGGCCGAGGCGCTCGCGGCACTGAACCACTGTGTGCTGAGTGATCCCCGCCACGACTGGCAGGTGGAGAACCGCTCCCTGTACTACGCCCGTCTCTTCCTCGATCTGAGCGGTGAGCTCGACGAGATCGAGCGGCACCTCTTCGACGCCGAGGACATCCTCGACGACTGCGAGTCACGCACGGGGCTCGCCCTCGCGGTCCTCGGGCACCTCGCCTCGTACGGCAGGCGGGACGCCCTGGAGCTGCTGCGCGCGTACGCCGCCTCGGGCACCAACTGGGCCTGGGCCCTGGACGAGCTGGCCCTGCGCGACGACGACGCGGGCCTGCGGGCCCTCGCCGAGCCCGTGCTCGCCCGCTTCCCGGCCGACCCGGAGGGCGAGGCCGCGCTCGCCGCCCAGGTCCGCGACGCCTTCGAGCCCCGGCCCTGGCGGCTGTGGGCCGACGATCCCCGCGCGGCGATCGGCGCCCGCGTGCGCGCGGCCCAGGAGCAGGGCTCCTTCGACCGGTGGCAACGCCAGATGCGGCCGGCCGGTCCCCGCCCGGGATGGAGCGTACGAGCCGTGTTCGAGTGGGCGCAGCAGGGCCTGGACCGCGGAGCCGCACTCCATGTGCCGGCCGCGCGCTGTCTCACGGCCGTCGCGGCCCCCGAGGACCGGCCCGAGATCGTCGAGGCCGCCCGTGCCGGCGGCGACGGGGCCCGGTGCACCGCTCTGCGCTATCTCGCCGACAGCAACGATCCGGACGCCCTGGCGCTGATCGAGGCCGCCGTCGGCGACGGCACGGAGGCGGTCGCGGAGGCCGCCGTCGACGCGTTCGAACGCATGCGCAGTGTCGCCGCCGTCGACCGGGCCCGCGGCTGGGCGCACCGGCCCGACGCCCTGGGCGCCGCCGCGGGCCGGATGCTCGCCTGTCGCGGCGGCACCAAGGACAGCGAGCTGGTCCTGGGCGCGCTGCGGGAGGCCGTACGGGGCGAAGGTCCCGACGCGCCGACGCTGTGGACCCTGGTGGACGGCGCCGGGCGGCTCGGCATCGTCTGCGCGGCCCCCGTACTGCGGCACATCTACCGCGAAACGGCCTCGTCCCATCTGCGCGGGCGAGCCGCCCGTGCACTCGCCGCCACCGATCCCTCCTTCCCCGCGGGCTTCGCCGTCGAGTGCCTGTGGGACTGCGAGGAGTCGACCCGCGAAGTGGCCGCGCGACACGCCGAGACGGGTGACGCCCGCGTCGTGGATCAGCTGCGCCGGCTCGCGTCGGATCCGGCCGAGGAGGCGGAGGTCCAGACAGCCGTACGCAGCCGGATCGGGCCCGACGCACCCGCCGTATGAACGAGAAGTGACCCGGGGGTCAGGAGGGCATGGCCGTCGGCTGACCTGGACAGGTGTGCGAGACAACGCTCACGGGGCGTTCCCCGGCAGGAAAGATCCACGTTGACGCGGCCACGTCCAGCACGGCGAGAACACGGGTATGCGTGTCGTCATCGTGACCGAATCCTTTCCCCCCGATGTGAACGGCGTGGCCCACTGCGCGCTCCAGACCGCCCGGCACCTCGTCGATCGCGGTCACGCTCCCCTTGTCGTCGCTCCGGCCACCTCCCCCAAGTTCGCGGCATCGTTCGAACCGGGTGGTGCCCCCGTCGGGGGCGGGCCCGACTCCCTCGCGCCGTGTCCCGTCGTCCGTGTCCCCTCCCTCCCGCTCCCGGGCTACCCCCAGGTCCGTGTCGCCCTCCCCAGCCGACGCGTCGCCGCCGCGCTCGTCGAACACCGCGCGGACGTCGTCCACCTGGCCAGCCCCTTCATCCTCGGCGTCCGCGGCATGGCGGCCGCCGCCAAGCTCGGCATCCCCGCCGTGGCCGTCTACCAGACCGACCTGGCCGGATACGCCCGTACGTACATGGGTGCCGGCGAAGCCACCGCCTGGCGGCGCATCCGCTCCGTCCACACCGCCGCCGACCGGACGCTCGCCCCTTCCAGCGCGGCCCTGCACGACCTGGAGGCGCACGGTGTGCCCCGGGTACGGCTGTGGCCGCGCGGGGTGGACACCGTCCGCTTCCGTCCCGAACACCGGGACGAGGCGCTCCGGCGTGAACTGGCGCCGAACGGCGAGCTGATCGTCGGCTACGTAGGCCGGCTCGCCCCCGAGAAGCAGGTCGAACTGCTCGCCGGAGTCTGCGGCCTGGACGGCGTACGCGTCGTGGTCGTGGGTGACGGGCCCAGCGAGACGTCACTGCGCGAGGCGCTGCCCGGCGCCGTCTTCCTCGGGCGGCGCACCGGCGACGAACTCGCCCGGATCTTCGCCTCCCTGGACGTCTTCGCGCACACCGGCCCCTTCGAGACCTTCTGCCAGACCGTGCAGGAGGCCATGGCCAGCGGGGTCCCCGTCGTCGCGCCCGCCGCGGGCGGACCGCTGGACCTGGTGGCACACGGCCGGACGGGCCTGCTGGTGCCGCCCCGCGACGCGGCCGCGGTGCGCGACGCCGTGGCGGCCCTGGCGGCCGATCCGGCCCGCCGGGCCGACTACGGCGCCGCCGGGCGCGCCACCGTCGAGGGCCGCACCTGGGCCGCCGTCGGTGACCAGCTCATCGGCCACTACGCCGAGGTGCTCTCCGCGCGGACGGTGGTGGCGGCATGAGTCTGCGCATCGTGCGGCTGGCCAACTTCGTGGCTCCCGCCTCCGGAGGCCTGCGCACCGCCCTGCGGGAACTCGGCACCGGCTACCGGGCCGCCGGCCACGAGCCGGTGCTGGTCGTCCCCGGTGAGCGGGTGAGCGACACCGAGACCGAGCAGGGACGGGTCATCACACTGCCCGGACCGCTGCTGCCCGGCACCGGCGGCTATCGCGTGCTCACGGACAAGAAGCGCGTCGCCCGCCTCCTGGAGTCCCTCGCCCCCGACCGGCTCGAGGTCTCCGACCGGACCACCCTGCGCTGGACCGGGGTCTGGGCGCGGCGGGCCCGGGTGCCCGCCGTGATGGTCTCCCACGAGACCGCCGACGGCGTGCTGCGTACCTGGGGGCTCTCCGAGGCGATGGCCCGCAGGACGGCCGACGCCCTCAACACCCGTACGGCGCACTCCTACGCGCGGGTCGTGTGCACGACGGAGTTCGCGGAGCGCGAGTTCGTGCGCATCGGCGCCCGCAATGTCGTACGGGCACCGCTGGGCGTCGATCTGGCCGGGCGGCATCCCGCGCTGAGGGATCCCGCGATACGTGACCTTCACGCGCGCGCGGACGAGGTCCTGCTGGTCATGTGCTCCCGGCTGTCCGTCGAGAAGCGGCCCGGTACGGCACTCGACGCGCTGGAGGCACTGCTGCGGCGGGGGGAGCGGGCCGTGCTCGTCGTCGCGGGGGACGGACCGCTGCGGGCCCGGCTCGAACAGCGGGCCGCCGAGCGCCGGCTGCCCGTCACCTTCCTCGGGCATGTCGCCGACCGCGCGCTGCTCGGCGCGCTGCAGGCATCGGCGGACGTGTGCCTGGCGCCGGGGCCCGCCGAGACGTTCGGGCTCGCCGCCCTGGAGGCGATGGCCTGCGGCACCCCCGTGGTCGCCAGCGCGCTGTCCGCGCTGCCCGAGATCGTCGGGTCCGCCGGGGCCACCGCCGCCGACAGCGGTGACTCCTTCGCGGACGCGGTGCGGCTGCTCCTGGGGCGTCCCGAGACCGAGCGCCGGGAAGCGGCACGCGCGCGTGCCGAGTGCTTCGGCTGGGACACCGCGGTCAAGGCCTTCCTCGCGGCGCACGACGCGCCCGCCGAGGTGCGGCCCCGCCTTCAGGAGGGCGTCGGATGAGACCCCTCCGTTTCGTGGCCCTCGGAGACTCGCTGACCGAGGGCGTGGGCGACCCCGTGGGAGAGGCCTGGCGGGGCTGGGCGGCACTGCTCGCCGACGGGCTTGCGGGCGGAGTGCCCGAGGGGGTGCCGGACGGGGTGTCCGAAGGGACGCCGGGGGTGCCCGTAGGGGCCCCTGCCGGGCTCGGACGCGGGTCGGACGGGGGGTTCGCCGCCGGGGCGGCAGGTGGGCCGTCGGGCGGGTTCACCGGCGGGACGGCCGGTGGGCCGGGCGACGGGACTTCGGGACGGGCCGTCGGCGGGCCGTCCGAAGGCCCCGGCGCGTCCGTCGAGTTCACCAACCTCGCGGTGAGCGGCGCCCAGACGCGCGACGTCCTGGAACGGCAGACGCCCAAGGCGCTGGCGCTGCGCCCGGACGTGGTGTCCGTCGTGATCGGGGTGAACGACACCCTGCGGTGCACCTTCGACATCCACGCCGTGGCCGCCCGGCTCGACGAGGTGTACGCGGCCTTCCGAGATCAGGGTGCCGTGCTCCTGACGGCCTGTCTGCCGGATCCCGGTGCGATGCTCGGACTGCCGGGGTCGCTCGCCCGTCCGCTGGCCCGGCGCCAGCGGGCCGTGAACGCGGTCGTGCACGCGCTGTCCGAGCGCTACGGGGCGGTGCACGTGCACGCGGCGGAGGGCGCCTGGCTGACGGACCGCGAGCTGTGGAGCGCGGACCGGCTGCATCCTGGGGAGCGCGGGCACCGGCAGCTCGCCCTGCGCTTCCACGCGCCCCTCGCGCTACGGGGCGTCGCCACCGGGCCCGCCCCGTCGGCCGAGCCCGAGTTCCCCGCGCCGACCCGTTCGGCGAGCCTGTGGTGGCTGGCCACCGCGGGGACGGGATGGGTGGCCCGGCGGTGCACCGATCTGTTGCCGCAACTGCTCACGCTGGCCGCCGCCGAGGTCCGTCACCGGGCACGCGGCACCAGCGCCCGGCTCGACCTCGGCGCCTCGCACGCCGTGGCCTCCGCGCTGGCCGCGCTGTCGGGGGGCGAACAGCCGGACGCCGCATGAGGAGGAGCGGCGGCCCGTCGGCCCCTCAGCGGCGGCGTACGGCCAGGAAACGGACCGGCGTTCCGGCGACCGCCTGAGCGGCCGCGGAGAGGTCGGCCGTGACGGCCACCGCGATCACCGGGTACCCCCCGGTGGTCGGATGGTCGGCGAGGAACACCACCGGCCTGCCGTCGGGCGGCACCTGCACGGCACCCAGGACCATGCCCTCACTGGGGAGTTCGCCGGAAACGGCCCTCTCCAGAGAGGGCCCTTCCGTACGCAGCCCGATGCGGTTGCTCGCCGAGGACACCCGGTAGCCGGCCGTCGTCAGCGTGCGCAGGGCACCGGCGGTGAACCAGTCGTCGCGCGGCCCCGGTGTCACCCGCAGGACGAGCTCGGCGGGCGGACCCGGGTGCGGAACCACGTCCACGCGCGCGGGCACGTCGCCGGGGTCGCCCAGCGGCAGCACCGCACCGTCCGTGAGGGGCGGCGGGCCCAGGCCCGAGAGGAGGTCCGTGGAGCGGCTGCCGAGGACCGGGTCCACGGCGACTCCGCCGGACACGGCCACATAGGTGCGCAGTCCCGCGCGGGCGGCGCCGACGTCCAGCAGCGCCCCGGCGGGGACACGCACCGGCGCGCCCCAGGGCGCCGGCCGTCCGTCCACCGTGACCGGGCAGGGCGCGCCCGCGACGGCCACGGTGACCGCGGAACGCGGACGCACGGCGCAGCCGTCGAGGGTGGTCTCCAGGACGGCCGCCTCGACGGGATTGCCGACGAGACGGTTGACCAGCGCCGCCGCGGGCGCGTCCAGCGCGCCGGAGCGGGGGACACCGAGATGCGCGTGGCCGGGGCGGCCCCGGTCCTGGACGGTGGTCAGGGCCCCGGCGCGCACGACGGCCAGGGCCCGGTCGGTCATCAGCACTCCGCCGCTGCGAACCGGACCCGGGTGCCCGGGGCGAGCAGCGCGGCCGGCACCCGCGTGTGGTCCCACAGCACCGCGTCCGTGGTGCCGATCAGCTGCCAGCCGCCCGGCGACGAGCGCGGGTACACGCCCGTGTAGGGGCCCGCGAGGGCGACGGAACCCGCCGGGACCGAGGTACGCGGAGTCGCCCGGCGCGGCACGTCGTACCGGGAGGGCAACCCGGTGAGGTAGCCGAATCCGGGTGCGAACCCGCAGAAGGCGACACGGAACTCGGCCGCCGTGTGGATCGTCGCCACCTCGTGCTCCGGAACTCCCCACCGCGCCGCGACGTCGGCCAGGTCGGGGCCGTCGTAGCGCACGAGGATCTCGATCGCGCCGCCCGTGCGCGCGGGCAGCGGGGGGATGTCCCACCCGGGGATGCGTGACGCCAGGCGCACCGGGTCGTCCAGGCCGTCCAGCAGGACCGTACGGGCCGCCGGGACGATCTCCCGGACGGAGAGGGAACCCTCCGACCGGCGGCGCAGC